>NZ_JBHVJC010000009.1:123676-191505 GCF_042799315.1 Streptomyces sp. NPDC057702
GGGGGCTCGCGCCCCGCCCACTCACCCCCGCCCCCACCCGCCCACCCCCGGCGGCGCCGCCCGGGCGCGGCGGCCGGCGCCCCCCGCCCCCCCCCCCCCCCGCCCCCGACCAGACAGCGCGCCGCCCCTCCACCCGGGGCACCGCCCACCCGGGGCGTACGTCACCCACATCCGCTAGGCCCACCGACACCCACGCGACCGCACCTCCTGTACCACCCCGGTCCACCACACCACGTACCACTCCGGTCCACCACATCACCCCGCGCGGCCAACCCACGCGCGCACGACGCCCCCTCCCGCCGCGTCAACCCACCCGTGCCACCGACCCGCCCGCGCACCGGAGCGGCCTCGCGCGATCACCGAGCGCGTCGCGTGTGTCGCGCCCGGCCCGCGCGGGTGGCGGCCCGGTTCCGTGGGGACGCGGGTCCGTGGTGGCGGCGTGCCCTCCGCTCGATACCCCTTTTAAGCCGATATATATCGACTATGACCGTACTGGTCCTCGCTCACTTCGTCGTCGCGCTCTGCGCCGCCCCGCTGATCCGCCGGGTCGGCACGCGCGGCTTCGTGGTGCTGGCCCTGCCACCCGCCGCCGCGTTCGCCTGGGCGATGTCACGGTGGGGCGAGCTGGCCGACGGCGGTGCGGCCAGCGTCGAGACGTGGTGGTGGATCAGGGCGTACGACGTCGAGGTCGCCTTCCGGCTCGACGCGCTGGCGCTGGTCATGGTGGTGCTCGCGGCCGGGATCGGCGGGTTGGTGCTGCTGTACTGCGTGCGCTACTTCGACGCCGGCGCGCCGCAGTTGGGGCCCTTCGGTGGCAACCTGCTGGCGTTCGCCGGGGCGATGCTGGGGTTGGTGCTCGCCGACGACCTGATGGTCCTGTACCTGTTCTGGGAGCTGACCACTGTCCTGTCCTTCCTGCTGATCGGGTACGACAGCCAGCGGCGCGGGAGTCGGCGCAGCGCGTTGCAGGCACTGATGGTGACGTCGGTGGGCGGCCTCGCGATGTTCGTCGGGTTCCTGATGCTGGGGCACGCGGCGGGCACGTACCGCATCTCGCACATCCTCCAGTCACCACCGCCGACGGACACCACCCTGTCGGTCGCGCTGGTGCTCATCCTGTCCGGGGCGATCGCCAAGTCGGCGGTGTGGCCGCTGAGTCTGTGGCTACCCAACGCGATGGCCGCGCCCACCCCGGTCAGCGCGTACCTGCACGCCGCCGCGATGGTCAAGGCGGGCGTCTACCTGGTGGCGCGGTTCGCGCCGGCCTTCGCCGACGTCACCCCGTGGCGACCGCTGCTGCTGACGCTGGGCACGGCGACGATGCTGCTGGCCGGCTGGCGGGTGCCCCGGCTCAACGACCTCAAGCTGCTGCTCGCCTACGGGACCGTCAGCCAGTTGGGCTTTCTCACCGTCCTGGCGGGCGCGGGCAGCTACGAGGCCGCGCTCGCGGCCGTCGCGCTGATCCTGGGGCACGCGCTGTTCAAGGCGCCGCTGTTCCTGGTGACGGGCATCGTCGACCACGCGGCCGGGACGCGTGACCTGCGCAAGCTGTCGGGAGTGGGGCGACAGCTGCCGTGGGTGTGCGCGGTGGCCGTGGTGGCGGGCTCCTCGATGGTGGCCCTGCCACCGCTGCTGGGTTTCGCGGCGAAGGAGGCGGCGTTCGACGCGCTGCTGCGCGGGGGTGTGGCCGAGTGGTGGGTGCTCGGGTGTGTCGTGGTCGGCTCCGCGCTGACCACCGCGTACACGCTGCGCTTCCTGTGGGGCGCCTTCGCGCGCAAGCCGGGTGTCCCGGACACCCCCGTACACCGCGTCGGGCCGGCCTTCCTCGCGCCGGCCGCACTGCTGGCCGCCGGCTGTCTGGCGCTGGGGCCGGGGGTGGGGTGGGTCGCGGACCTCTTCGAACGGTACGCGGCCCAGTACCCGCTGCCCGACCACCCCTACCACCTGGCGCTGTGGCACGGGTTCGGCAGCGCGCTGGCGCTGTCGGTGCTCACCTGGGTCGGCGGGCTGGCGCTGTTCGTGGCCCAGGAGCCGGTCGTGCGGATCGGGCGGCGGCTGGCGTGGCCGAAGGCGGACGAGGTGTTCGGACGGCTCGTACTCGGCCTGGAACGGGCCGCGCTCCAGGTGACGGGCGCCGTGCAGAAGGGCTCGCTGCCCGCGTACGTCGCGACGGTGCTGGCCGTCCTGTGCGCCGGGCTGCTGGCCGTGCTGGCCGCCGACCAACCCTGGCGCGGAACGCCCGCGCCCCGGCTGTGGGACTCCCCGTGGCAGGCCGCAGTGGGGGCGCTGACCTGCGCCTGCGCCCTGATGTGCCTGATGGTGCAGCGGCGGATGAAGGCGGCGGTACTCGCCGGCCTGAGCGGATACGGCACGGCGCTGCTCTACGTCGGGCACGGCGCGCCCGACCTGGCCCTGACACAGTTCGGCGTGGAGACCGTCTCGACCGTGGTGCTGGTGCTGGTGCTGCGCCGGTTGCCCGTCTACTTCGGCGACACCCACCGCACCTGGCGCTCCGGGGTGAACATGCTCCTCGCGCTGGCCAGCGCCGCCGTGGTGGCGGGCACGGTGTGGCTGGCGGCGGGCGCGCGCCGGGACACCCCGGCCGGTGCCGCCCTGACCGAGGAGACGGCCCACCACGGGCTGAAGAACGTGGTCGCGACGATCCTGGTGGACTTCCGGGCCTGGGACACGATGGGTGAGTCGGCCGTCCTGGCGGTCGCCGGCCTGGGGGTGACCAGCCTGTTGTACGTCCACCGCCGACAGGGCCGGGTCACCAGTGCGCCGCCCACCCTGCCGGGTGGGGTGACGGCCTGGTCGCTGGCCGCGCAGCGGTTGCGGGTGCCTCCCAAGTACGGCCAGGGCGCGCCCGAACGGAGCTGGCTGGTGGCCGGGGACACCCTCGCGCCCGAGCACCGGTCGCTGGTCTTCGAGGTGGTCGCCCGGCTCGTCTTCCACCCGATTCTGATGCTGTCGGTCTTCCTGCTGCTGTGCGCGGAGAACCTGCCGGGGGGTGGCTTCGTCGGCGGGCTGGTGGCCGGGGTGGCCCTGATGATCCGCTATCTGGCGGGCGGGCGGCACGAGTTGACGGCGGCGGCCCCCGTCCACGCGGGGTTCTTCACCGGCCTGGGCCTGACCCTGTCGACCGGTGTCGCGCTGCTGGGCCTCGTGGACGGCACGGTGCTGCACGCGTGGACCTGGCACGGGCATCTGCCACTGATCGGCGACTGGCACGCGGGCACCGCCGTCCTCTTCGACCTCGGGGTCTACCTGCTGGTCCTCGGAGTGGTGCTGGGTGTCGTGCGGGCGCTGGGCTCGAAGATCGACCAGCAGACCGAGTACAAGGCGAGTCTGGCGCTCGCCGAGGAGGTGCGGAGCCGGTGACTGTCAGCCTGACCCTGCTCGCCTGCGCGGTCGTCCAGATCGCCGTCGGCGGCATCCTCCTGCACACCCGCAGCCTCACCCGCGTCCTGGTCGGCATCATCGTGTGCGGCAACGGCGTCAACCTGCTCGTCCTCGCCTCGACCGGGCGGGCCGGCTTCCCGCCCCTCCTGCACCCGGGCGTTCGCCACTCCCGGGTGACCGACCCGCTGCCACAGGCGATCGTGCTGACCGCCGTCGTGATCACCTTCGCGACTACCGCGTTCGTCCTGGCGATGGCCTACCGCAGCAGCCAGCTCACCGGTTCCGACTTCGTCCCCGACGACGTGGCGGACCGGCGCGTGGTGCTGCGCGCGGAGATCTCCGCCGAGCGCGCGGAGCTGCGCGAACTCCACCGCGGCGAGGGTCCGCGCGCCTGGCGCGACGAGCGGCGCGAGCAGCGTCAGCGGCTGCGCGCCAACCGCGCCTACCAGGCGCGCAACCGGGACGCGTCGGGCGACCTGTGGGACGACATCCTCGGCTCCGACCCAGCGCCCCCCGCCCCACCCCGACCGGAGGAGAACCGGTGAACTCCCTCGTTCCGCTGCCCGTCGTGGTGCCGCTGGCGGTGTGTGGCCTGGCCCTGTTCATCGGGCCGCGGATACGCCGGCTGCACCGGGTGATCACGGTCGGCGGGCTGGCCGGGGTCCTCGCCGTGGCCCTGCTGCTGCTCGTCGAGGCCGACCGCACCGGCCCGCTCGTGGCCCACCTCGGCGACTTCGCGCCGCCGCTGGGTGTGACGCTGGTGGCCGACCGGCTCGCCGCGCTCATGGTGAGCGTCTCGGCGGCGGTCACCCTCATCGTCCTGTTCTACGCGATGAGTCAGGGCATGGCCGACCGCGAGGAGAACGCGCCGATCGCCGTGTTCCACCCGGCGTACCTGGTGCTGGTCGCCGGAGTGTCGCTGACCTTCCTCGCCGGCGACCTCGTCACCCTCTACGTCGGCTTCGAGATCATGCTGATGGCCAGCTTCGTGCTGCTCACGGCGGGTGGCACCGAGCCGCGCGTGCGCGCGGGGTCCACCTACGTCGTCGTCTCCATCGTCTCCTCGCTGGTCTTCCTCGCCGGCATCGCCGTGACCTACGCGGCGGCGGGCACGGTCAACTTCGCCCAACTCGCCCAGCGCCTTCCTGAACTGCCGCTGGGCGTGCGCACGTTGGCCGAAGTGCTGTTGCTCACCGTGTTCGGGGTGAAGGCCGCGGCGTTCCCGGTCGCCGCCTGGCTGCCCGACTCGTACCCGACGGCGCCCGCACCGGTGACGGCCGTGTTCGCGGGCCTGCTCACCAAGGTCGGCGTGTACTCGATGATCCGCGCCGAGACCCTGCTGTTTCCCGGCAACCGGCTCTCGGCCGTGCTGATGGCGGTGGCGTGCGCGTCCATGCTCATCGGCATCCTCGGCGCGATCGCCCAGACCGACCTCAAGCGACTGCTGTCCTTCACCCTGGTCAGCCACATCGGCTTCATGCTGTACGGGCTCGCGCTCGGCAGCCGGGGCGGCATCGGCGGCGCCATCGTCTACACGGCGCACCACATCACCGTGCAGGCCACCCTGTTCCTGGCCGCCGGGTTGCTGGAGAAGCGCTACGGCACCACGGAGCTGACCCGCCTCGGCGGTTCCGCCCGTACGGCGCCGCTGATCGCCGCACTGTGGTTCGTGCCCGCGATGAACCTCGCCGGCATCCCACCCCTGTCCGGCTTCCTCGGCAAGCTGGGGCTGATGCGGGCGGGCGCGGCGGACGGCGGCTGGTGGGCGTACGTGCTGCTCGGGGCCTCGGCCGTGACCAGCCTGCTGACGCTGTACGTGATGGCCAAGGTGTGGAACCTGGCGTTCTGGCGCGCCCCGGTCGAGCAACCCCGTGGGGAGGGGGACGTGTTGGAGGAGAGCGACACACCCGACTCGGCGCCGGACGACGAGAGCCCGGTGGCCGCGACCAGCACCGTCTGTGTACGCACCACCACCCGCATCCCGCCCGGCATGGTCGTCGCGACCGGGGTCGCGGTCGCCCTCGGGCTGGCCTACACGGTGCTGGCCACCCCGCTGACCGGCCTGGCCGACCGCTCGGCCGCCGAACTCCTGGCCCGGGGACCCTACGTGGAGGCGGTGCTCGGGTCGTGAAACCCCTCGCTCCGCGCGCCCGGCGCACCCTGGACCTGCCGCTGATCGCCTGGCTCACCTTGCTGTGGACCCTGTTGTGGTCGGGCCTGACCTGGGGCAACGTCATCAGCGGCGTCGTGGTGGCGATCGTGCTGTGCCTGGTCTTCCCGCTGCCGTCCGTCGAACTCGACCTGTGGCTGCGACCGGTGGGCATGGTGCGCCTGGCCTGCTACCTGCTGTACGACATGGTGTGGTCCACGATCAGTGTGACCTGGCAGATCGTGCGGGGCCGGCCGGGCCCGGCGGCCGTGATCGCGGTGCCGCTGCGCTGCCGTACCGACCTGATGATCGCGGCGACGGCGGTCGCCGTCTCCTCGGTGCCCGGCGGCGCCCTGGTCGAGGTCAGCGGCACCACGGCCACCCTGTTCCTGCACGTCTCGCACGCCGACGACCCCCGCTCGCTGACCCGCGCCAGCAGGGACGTGTGGCGCCTGGAAACCCTCGTCGTGCGGGCCTTCGGCACCCGCGAGGAGGTCGCCCGCGTCAAGGACCCCCCGCCGACCGACCCGAGCGACCCGCCCGCGTCACCCAAGTCACCCGAGCCACCCGAGGGAGAGGGCACCGCCGGATGAGACTGGCCAACGACATCCTGCTCAACGCCGCGCTGGCGCTGATCGTGCTGGCCGGCGCCCTGCTGCTGGTACGTGTCTGGCGCGGCCCCTCCATGCTGGACCGGGCCGTGTCCGTGGACATCGCCGCCGTCCTCATCCTGGCCGGCATCGGCGTGCACGCGGCGATCACCCGCACCAGCCACTACCTGTCGATCATGTTGGTGATCGCGTTTCTCGGATTCACCAGTTCGGTGGGCATCGCCCGTTTCATCGCCGTCCGCGACCGGCCCTCGCTCCGGGCGGACCAGAGCTTCAAGGAGCGCGCGTGAACTGGCACTCCGTCACCGATCTCGCCGGGTCGATCCTGCTGCTGACCGGCGCGGCGGTGTGTCTGACCGGTGTCATCGGCATGCTCCGGCTGCCCGACGTCCTCACCCGCAGCCACGCCGCGACCAACCCGCAGACGCTGGGCACGCTCCTGCTGGTGACCGGGGTCGCGCTGCGGCTGCGTTCCTTCGTGGACCTGGGCACCCTGGCCCTGGTGGCCTTCTTCCAGCTGCTGACCAGCGCCGTAGCGGCCCATCTGGTGGCCCGGGCCGCCTACCGCACGGGGCAGCTCGGTGACGCCGCCCTGCTGCGCGACGACCTGGCCTCCGCCCCGCGCCGGTGAGTCGACAGCGCCCTGCCCCGGCTCAGCTCCCACCGGTGGGTCGCAGGCGCGCCGTGAGGTGGTGCTGGAGCGGCTGGCCCACCGCCGCGAGGTCGTGGACGAAGTCGAGCGTGCCGTCGGCGGCCAGGGCGTAGCGCCGGCGGGTGGCGTTGACCTCCTTGGCGGTGGGCGCGAGCGCCACCTGATGGCTGCGCAGGTCCACCGCGCCGCTCTCGGCTCGACCGACCATGATCTCCGCGATTCCGGTGGGCTGGGTGATCAGCGCCTCGACCTGTCCCCCGTCCCGCATCCGCCACCAGCCGCTCTCGCGGGCCGACGGTCGCAGCGGCCCGCCCTCCGCGTCCAGCAGCCAGGCCCGCGCCTCGTAGCGGAGGAAGGGCCGCCCGTCGTGGCTGAAGCTGACCTCCTGGGCGTACGCGAAGTCCTCCTCCAGCGTCGGGTACTCCCCGCGCCCGCGTCCCACCCAGGTCCCCAGGAAGCCGACCAGCGGGGCGAGTTGGGGGTGCGGGGTGGGTGCCTGGTCCGGCCGCCGGGCGTCGGGGAAGGGGGCGGGGTGGGTGGGGTCGAACGACATGCGCGCTCCTGGATCGAGGCCGGTGGTGCCGGGTGGCAGCCTAGGCCGTCACCGAGGTGGGGCGGGGTCGCGGGCCCTCGGTCGGACGCGTGGGTGGGACACCCCACCGGTGCGGGGAGGGGCCCGGTGGGCGGCGGCGGGTGACACAGTCCGTCAGCGCGGCGTACGACGCTACGAACCCCCATCCGGGCGGTTCGACAGCCGCCTGTCGGCCTGTCCCCGACGCGAGTGGGGCGGGCCAGTCCGCCGTGGGCACGGTCTCGGCCCCGCGCGGATGGACCGGGTGTCAGCGGCGCCCCGCCCCCGCCCCCACCCACCCTCGCACGCGTCGGCCACGCCACCGCCCGTGTCCGGCGTCGTGCGCGTGGGTGACACGCGTTGCGCCAGGGGTGTCGCTCCGTGGGCCGCCACGGGGCGTCCGGTAGGCCGCCGTCGCCACCGGTCCCATGATGAACGCGACGCCGCCGTATCCCGGGGGCGCGGACTCGGAAGGGACAGGGCGGCCATGGGTGAGAGCGACGAGACGGCGACGGATGCCTTCGACTTCAACGTCGACGTGAAGCTGACGGTCAAGGCGGACCCGAGCAGGACGCAGTTCGTCAACATGACCATCACCACCGTGCCACCCGGCGCCCAGCAGGTGGACGGCACCTGGCGCGGGGCGTCGGTGTTCGTCCCCTCCACCGGCGGCGACTTCCTCTGGGACGGCCGACCGGGGCAGGACGTCGCGTTCCTCAGCGACAGCGCGACCAACAAGGTCGTCGTCGGCCTGGCGGGCTTCGTGGGGTCACCGGGCAAACTCCCCGGCCGGGGCAAGAGTGGCACCGGCGAGGTGATCGACCCCGTTCAGCCGCAGTTCCGCGAGGCCATCACCTGGAAGATCACCTGACCCGGTCGGCGTCACTCCCGTCCGCCGACCACCCCGCCGCCGGCGGCACGGTCACCACGGCGGCCGAACACCCGCGTCCGGGGCCGTGGGTGGGAGCGCGATGCGTACGGCGCCCGGTGTGCCGGTAGGGTGCCGGGTCACGACCGCACCCTGTTCGCGCTACGGGTAGGTGCGGACTTCGCCGCGGTTCGATGGTGCCGCCAACGGCTGCCGTGCCGATCTCCGCCTGTCCGGGCCCCGCGACACGGGGGGCGATCCTCACGGCGGGGTGCCGGGCCCCGGCCGACGGGTCAGGAGGAACGAGTGGCACAGATCATCAACGAGGTCTCACGGACGTTCAACGAGTTTCTGCTCTTGCCGAACCGGACACGCACCGACTGCTCGGCCGCCACGGTCGACCTGCGTACACCGCTGGTGCGCCACATCGTGGGCGAGGCGTCGGCGATCGAGCTGGGAACCCCGTTCACCTCCGCCATCATGCAGGCCGTCAGCACCCCCGAACTCGCCGTCGCCCTGGCCCGCGAGGGCGGGCTCAGCTTCCTCCATCACAACCAGCCGATCGCCGACCAGGTCGCGGCGGTCCGCCAGGTCAAGCGCGCCGAGGCCGGCGCGGAGGGTGCCGGGCCGCTGCGCGTGGGCGCGGGCATCAACACCCACGACTACCGGGAGCGCGTGCCGGCCCTGCTGGCGGCCGGTACGGACGCGTTGTGTTTCGACTCCTCCGACGGGTACAGCGACTGGCAGGCGCAAGCCCTGTCCTGGGTGAGGAAGGAGTACCCGCAGATCCCGGTCGGCGGTGGCAACGTGGTCGACGGGGAGGCGTTCACCTTCCTCGCCGAGGCGGGCGCGGACTTCGTCAAGGTGGGGGTGGGGGGCGGGTCCATCTGCATCACACGGGATCAGAAGGGCATCGGCCGTGGCCAGGCCAGCGCCGTACTGGACGTGGCGGCGGCCCGCGACGCCTTTCGCGAACGCACCGGCGCGCACGTGCCGATCTGCTCCGACGGCGGGTTGGCGCACGACTACCACGTGGCGTTGGCCCTGGCGATGGGCGCCGACTTCGTCATGATGGGGCGCTACTTCGCCCGCTTCGACCAGGCGGCCGGCGCGAAGGTGCCCACCGGCGACGGCTTCGTGAAGGAGTACTGGGGCGAGGGCTCGAACCGGGCCCGCAACTGGCGGCGTTACGGCCAGGGCGGTCAGGGGCTGGTCTTCGAGGAGGGCGTGGACGGCTACGTCCCGTACGCGGGCGACCTCCACGAGGGGCTGGCGCTGACCGTGGCCAAGCTCAGGAACACCATGGTCTCCTGCGGTTCCACCACGCTGCCCCGGTTCCGGTCCTCGGCCCGGCTGACGCTGGTCTCCGACCAGAGCTTCCAGGAGAGCCACGCCACCGTCACCTTGCGGGACGCGCCGGTCCCGGTCGCCTGACGCGTACCCGCACGGCCTCGCGCGGCCCCCGGCGACCGGACGCGGGGTCGCCGGAACCGGGGCGCCGGCGGGGCGTCGTACGGCGCCGGCGCCCCCGTCACGGCGGGTCCGGCCAGCGGTCAGCCCTGGTGTCGGACGCGGAAGTGGTCCGGCTGTGCCGGGTCCCGGTCCACGACCTGGACCGGGGGCCAGGCCCACTGCCACACGTCGCTGCCCGGCGGGCGGGAGAACCGGACCGTCCCCCGGGTGCCCTCGACGGCCACGCGCGGCCAGGCGGCGGCGACACTCGCCCGGCCCGCGCCGTGCGAGCGCAGCGCCTCGGTGAGCACCGCCCCCGTGTCGTACCCCTCGAAGGCGACGAAGGAGGGTGGCTGGCCCAGCCGTTCCCGCAGGTCCGCCCCGACCCGTGCGCCGAGCGGCCCGAGCCGCTCGGGGAGGTAGCGCAGGAACGGCACCCCGGCGCCGTCCTGGCCCAGCGACGTGAGCCAGCTCGCGAACTCGGGCTGGCCGGCCGGCGCGCCGAGGGTGATCTTGGCCAGTCGCGGGTCGCGGCGGACGGCGGCGACCAGCGGCAGGGCCGGCTCCAGGCCGACCAGCAGGAGGAGGGCCGTCGCCCGCTGGGCGACGAGTTCCGCGCACAGGGCCGCGGGGGTGAGCGCGTCGGCGTCGAGTGGGCTGAGGGTGACGCCGCGCGGGGCGAGGTGGTCGCGCAGGACGCGCGTCCCCGTCGCCCAGTACAGGCTGGGTTGGCTCACCACGGCGACGCGGCGGTGGCCGGCGTCGTGGAGGAAGTCGGCGTAGATCCGCCAGCCTCGGGACTGGACCGGAGGCAGGCGCGCCACCCAGGGTGTCGGCGCGTCGGTGAGGGCGTCGAGCACGGCCGAGGAGCACAGGTACGGCACGCCGAGGGCGTCGGCCCGGCCGGCGACGGCGCGCGCGACCACACTGTGGTACTCCCCCGCCAGGGCGCTCACCCCCAGGTCGGCCAGGTCGTCCACGGCCGCCACGGCGCGCCGGGGGTCGGCCGCGGTGTCGCGGACGACCAGCTCCAGGGGCCGTCCGTCGATGCCGCCGGTGTCGTTGGCGTCGTGGACGGCCAGTTCGAGTCCGGCGAGCAGGTGGTGGCCCGCCTCGGTCCAGCCGGGTCGGGTCAGCGGGGCCAGCGCGCCGATCCGCACGGGTGGCCCGTCCGTGCCCGCTGCCGGAGGGTGGTGGGGTGGCGTGCGCATGGGTGGCCTCTCCCGTAGGGCGACTACGTCGCGGTGTGCCGGAACACGAGGTGGCTCGGCCCGGTGGTGCGCGACCGTCCGGCCCGCCGTGGTGGAGCCGGCCGGGTGATCGCGTCGCCCATTGCACCCACCGCCACCGCGCGCGGACAACCCTGTTTCGGCCCGTGGGACACACCCGACGGAAGGCATCCCGACGCGCCGCCCCGTGGGTGACGCCGTCGCCTCGCACGGCGGGGTGCTCCGAGCAGGCGCGAGCGGGTGAGTGACCCGAGCGCGTACGCGACCTGGCACGGGCGCGCCACCCACGGCACCGGCGCCGGCCTCACATCCGGCGACCGGGGTGGTTGGCCCGCACGCGGCAAGGTGGCTGGCGCGCCCCACGCTGACCGGGCCCACCCGTGGCGGGCTGGGTCGGCACACGCGGCGGGGTCGCTGGCGCACGCGCGGCGGGGTGGGTTGGGTGGGAGCCCGCCCGTGGCGGGGTGGGTTACGCCGGCTCCAGGGGTTCGAGGGCCGCGATCTCGGCCAGGGACATGCCCATCCGCTGGTGGAGGAAGCGGACGATGGTCCAGTGCGGCAGCGCGCCCTCGTCGAAGGGGCCGAACTCCCGGCAGTACAGGGGAATCCAGCGCAGTGCCTCCTCCATCGCCTGCTCGCGGCCGGGTTCGCGCTGGTAGCTCTCGTAGGCGATGCTGCGGTGGTCGATGAGAAACCCACCCGGCAGCCGTTCCTGGCACAGCGCGCGGTACTCGCGCGTCTGGAGGATGAGGTAGTGCCAGATCTCGTCGATGTCCTGTTCGACGGGGAGGAACAGCCCGCCGAGTCGCTCGCGGTGGCGCGAGACGAGGTACAGGTAGCGCAGGCACTCGGTGACCTGGCGTTCGGCGAGGTCCGCCGGGACGCCGGTCCGGTCGGCGGCGTACGCCACCACCTCGGCGTGCAGTTCCTCGCCGAGCAGGGCCCTCAGATCGCCGGCGGACACGTGCGGCTGGGTGGTCATGGTTTCCCCCTGGGGTGGGTCGGCGGTCAGTGGTCCGTGGCGAGCCAGGCGTACTTGCCGGACTTCCCGATGGGGATGTGCGCGCGGTGTTCCACCTGGCAGCGGCGTCCGGTCAGGGTGCTGACGGCGTCCGCCAGGTCCGTGGCCCGGGCCGGTGGCAGGGGGTCGCCGTCGAAGGTGGTGTACCGCAGGCGGGCCTCCTTCTCGTCCGTGGCCCGCAGCTGGTGCACGAAGACGCTCGGCGCGACGGCGCCGACGCGGTCGCTCAGGTCACCCTGCGCGATGGGGCCGGGGGTCGCGGTGCCGGCCGCGCCGGGGGTCAGGAGTTCCTTCTCCCGACCACAGAAGCGGTCGACGCGCGTCGGGTCGGGGCTGCCGTCGGTGGTGCGGACGCAGTCGCCGGAGCGGTAGCGGATGAGGGGCATGTGGGGGTTGCGGACACTGGAGACGATCAGGCTGTAGAGCTCGCTGCCGGGGGCGACAGGGAGGAGTTCGACGCTCATCTGGTCCAGGTACGGGTGGTAGCGGCCGGCGCGGTCGCTGTAGTAGAGGTAGCCGAGTTCGGTGCTGCCGAACAGGTCGATGACCGGGCACGCGAAGTGCTCGCGCAGGAAGCGCCGGACGGTGACCGGGGTGTACTCGTAGGCGTGGACGATGCTCGCGGGCATCGGGAAGTCGTCCCACAGGCCCCATCGCTTGGCCTTGAGCACGAGATGCGCCAGGTGGTAGCTGGAGCAGTCGAGGTGGTACCAGCCCCGTGGGTGGGCCCGCTGGGCAACGCGGATCTCGTCCAGCATGCGCTCGACGTCCGCGCGCTCCCACAGCGCCGGGTCCAAGCGCAGGTTGAGGTAGACGGTGCGGTCGTCGAGGCGTCGCTGTGCCGGGCCCGGCTCCGGGTCGGGGTCGGTGGGGCGCGCCGCGCGCTTGCCCGCGTTGACGCGCGCGACGTGCTCGGTGGCCAACACCGTGGTCAGTGAGGTGCGTTGGCAGCCGGCGTCCCAGGTGAACGCGATGTCGGGGTGCTCGCTCCACAGCTGGTAGTAGGAGTTGAGCAGGAAGTACGGGGGGCGGATGATCTGCATGCGAGCGTGGTTGGTGCCCGTGGAGAGCACGTACTCGGCCTCGCCGGCGGCCAGCGCGGCGGCCAGGCGCGGTGTCATCCAGTTGTCCGGAAAGCCCCGCGCGATCTCCGGTTTCTCCAGTACGGGGAAGTGTCCCCGCTCGATCGACGTGCGGTAGATCGGTATGTCCTTGATCTGGTCGAGGACTTCGGCCGTCGGCTGACCACGCATGTGCACCCTCTGCGCTAGGCGAACGGGGATCGGGGAGAGTTCCGGGGGCCCGGGTGGGAGTCGGAGGGTGACCGCCGGCGACAGTCGCGGTACCGGCCCCCACATACGAGGGTCGAGGGCCGGTACCGGCCGGGGCCGAGTGGTGGGGGGGGGGGGGGGGGGGGGCGGGGCCCCCCCCCCCCCCCCCCGCCACCCATGGCCCGTCCGACGGGCGGTCAGCGCCCGGTCAGGAGATACAACCGGTCTTGGGCGCGGCGCTGATGCAACCCGCCTTCGGGGCCGCGCTGATGCAACCGTCCTTCGCGGCGGCGCTCGCCGAGTTGGCGGCGACCCAGTTCCGCCAGACGTCGTCCTGGGTCATCTTCTTGATCAACTTCTCCATCGTGAACCTCCGAAGGGTGACATATGGGTTGATGATCACGCGTGATGTCGCGCCGTCAGACGGTAAAGCGAAGCTCAAGACAGTGTCAAGCAACGGCAAAGCAGAAGGGGGTTCATCATGGCATGTCAGCCGCGTGAGCAGGTGTTTTTCGGACAGCGCGGAGACGTCACCTCGACCCCGCGACCGCTCGGCACACACCACCACCGGACCGACGAGACGCCCGCCCGACACCACTCCGGACACCGGCGGGGCGTTGCGATTTCGCCATCGTGCAGTGACCGACCCAGTCCGCCGACACCGAAGGGCGGGACAGCCACCCCACCGGGCCGGGCCTGGGAGTCCCACCCCGGCCAGCCGCCCGCGCCTCGACACCCCACCCCACGGCACCCCGACCGGCCCACCCCCCGACAGGGATACGCCAACCGCCCCACACGGCAAGCTTGTTGGGAAACCACCCACCGGGAGTACCACCCACACCCCGGAGCTCGCCGGATGTGCCGGCGCCCTACCGGAGCGGCCGGCCCCCCGCACGCGCGGGACGAACCCCACCCGAGCCACCCCGCCACGCCCCGACGGCGGCGTCCACCCCAGCGCCCGCCCAACGACGGCGCCCGTCCCGACCACCCCGTCACGACGGGACAGCCACCCGCCATCAGCCACCCGGCCGCCCCGCACACCCCGGGCCACCTCGCACACCCCGGACCGCTCCGACGCCGCCGCCGGTCGGCGCACCACCCCACCCGCGCCGGGCCCGCCCCTGTGGCACCATCGGGACCGTGACCAGCGAAGCCGCCGCCGAGCGACATGTGCGCGATCTCGCGCGGCTGCGCCGCGTGCGCGACCGGATCGACCGGGAGTACGCGCAGCCGCTGGACGTCGAGGCGTTGGCCCGTGGTGTGAACATGTCCGCCGGGCACCTCAGCCGACAGTTTCGGGCCGCCTACGGCGAGTCACCGTACTCCTATCTCATGACGCGCCGGATCGAGCGCGCGATGGCCCTGCTGCGGCGTGGCGACCTCAGCGTCACCGAGGTGTGCTTCGCGGTGGGCTGTGCCTCGCTGGGCACCTTCAGCACGCGCTTCACCGAGCTGGTGGGAACACCACCCAGCGTCTACCGACAGCGCGCGGCAAACGCCACGGTGGGGATGCCCTCCTGCGTGGCGAAACAGGTGACCAGACCGGTCAGGAATCGAGAAGCGGCGGCTCCGGGCCAGAGCTAGCGTGGCCGCCATGAACATCACCATTCACCAAAGCTTCCTCCCCCACCTCGACGCGGACGCCTCGCTGGCCTTCTACCGCGACATCCTGGGCTTCGAGGTCCGCAACGACGTCGGGTACGACGGGATGCGCTGGATCACGGTCGGCCCCGCGGGCCAGCCCGACACGGCCATCGTGTTGCAGCCGCCGGCGGCGCCCGGCTGTGGCATCACCGACGCCGAGCGCGACACCCTGGTCGAGATGATGGCCAAGGGCACCCTCGCCGCCCTCAACCTGGCCACGCCCGACCTGGACGCCACCTTCGAGCGGCTCCAGGACAGCGACGCCGAGGTCGTCCAGGAGCCGACGGACCAGCCGTACGGGGTGCGGGACTGCGCCTTCCGGGACCCCGCCGGCAACCTGATCCGCATCCAGCAGCTGACCTGATCCACCCCGCACCGCTCCGTGTGACCCGCGCGCCCCGCCCCGACCGGTCTCGTACGCCACGGGGCGGCGCCGGCGGCCCCACCACGACCTGGAGAGACGATGAGCGCCACCGCGCGAGGGGCCCGGCGCCCGCCGGCGCCGCACGCCGCCGACCGGCACGACCTGATCCGCGTCCAGGGCGCCCGGGAGAACAACCTCGGGAACGTCAGCGTCGAGATCCCCAAGCGCCGCCTGACGGTGTTCACCGGCGTCTCCGGCTCGGGCAAGAGCTCGCTGGTGTTCGCCACGATCGCCGCCGAGTCGCAGCGGATGATCAACGAGACGTACAGCACCTTCGTCCAGGGCTTCATGCCCACCCCGGGGCGGCCCGACGTCGACGTCCTCGACGGGCTGACGACCGCGATCATCGTCGACCAGCAGCGGATGGGCACCGACCCGCGCTCCACGGTCGGCACCGTCACCGACGCGCACGCGATGCTGCGCATCCTCTTCAGCCGACTGGGCCGGCCGCACGTCGGCTCGCCGCAGGCGTTCTCCTTCAACGTCGCCTCGGTCTCGGCGAGCGGCGCGTTCACCGTCGACCGGGGCACCGAGAGGACCCAGACCGTCAAGCGGACCTTCACCCGCACCGGCGGCATGTGCGTGCGGTGCGAGGGCCGCGGCACCATCTCCGCCATCGACGTCAGCCAGCTCTACGACGACTCGCTGTCGCTCACCGAGGGCGCGTTCACCATCCCCGGCTACAAGACCGGCGGATGGGGCTACCGGCTGTACGCCTCCTCCGGCTTCTTCGACCCGGACAAGCCCATCCGCTCGTACACGAAGAGGGAACTGCACGACCTCCTCCACCACGAGCCCGTCAGGATGAAGATCGACGGCATCAACATGACCTACGAGGGGCTGGTGCCCCGGGTGCGGAAGTCGTTCCTGGCCAAGGACCGGGAGGCGATGCAACCGCACATCCGGGCGTTCGTGGACCGGGCGGTCACCTTCGCCACCTGTCCCGAGTGCGAGGGCACCCGGCTCAGCGCGGCGGCCCGCTCGTCGCGTATCGCGGGCCTGAACATCGCCGACGCGTGCGCCCTGCAGATCAGTGACCTGGCCGACTGGGTGCGCGGCGTGACCGAGCCGTCGGTGGCTCCCCTGCTGGCCTCGCTGGAGCACACCCTCGACTCGTTCGTGGAGATCGGCCTGGGCTACCTCAGCCTGGACCGCGCCTCGGGCACCCTGTCCGGCGGCGAGGCCCAACGCGTGAAGATGGTCCGCCACCTGGGCTCCAGCCTCACCGACGTCACCTACGTCTTCGACGAACCGACCGTGGGCCTGCACCCCCACGACATCCGCCGCATGAACGACCTCCTGCTACGACTGCGCGACAAGGGCAACACCGTCCTGGTCGTCGAGCACAAACCCGAGGTCATCGCCATCGCCGACCACGTCGTGGACCTGGGACCCGGCGCGGGCGCGGCGGGTGGCACCGTCTGCTTCGAGGGCACCGTGGCGGGGCTGCGGGACAGCGACACCCGCACCGGCCGCCACCTCGGCGACCGGACCGGCGTCAAGAAGCGGGTGCGCACCCCCACCGGCGCGCTGGCGATCCGTGGCGCGAGCACGCACAACCTGCGCGGGGTCGACGTCGACGTTCCGCTCGGGGTGCTCACCGTGATCACCGGCGTCGCGGGGGCCGGCAAGAGTGCGCTCGTACACGGCTCGATCCCGGCCAGCGCGGGGGTGGTCTCGATCGACCAGAGCGCCATCCGTGGCTCCCGGCGGAGCAACCCGGCCACCTACACCGGGCTGCTGGACCCGATCCGCAAGGCGTTCGCCAAGGCCAACGGGGTGCCGCCGGCACTGTTCAGCGCGAACTCTGCCGGGGCCTGCCCGAACTGCGCCGGCGCCGGCGTCGTCTACACCGACCTGGCCGTGATGGCCGGTGTCGCCACCGTCTGCGAGGAGTGCGAGGGCAGGCGGTTCGAGACCTCCGTCCTGGACCACCACCTCGACGGTCGCGACATCAGCGAGGTGCTCGCGATGTCGGTGACCGAGGCCACGGAGTTCTTCGACGGCGCGCTGCGGACGTGCGCGGCCACCGCGGGCAGGGCCAACCTGACGGCCGCGCACCGCGTCCTGGGCCGGCTCGCCGATGTCGGGCTCGGCTACCTGCGCCTGGGGCAGCCGCTGACGACGCTGTCCGGTGGCGAGCGGCAACGGCTCAAGCTGGCCACCCGCCTGGCCGACAAGGGTGGGATCTACGTCCTCGACGAGCCGACCACCGGGCTGCACCTGGCTGATGTGGAACAGCTCCTGGGCCTGCTCGACCGGCTCGTGGACGCCGGTACGTCGGTCATCGTCGTCGAGCACCACCAGGCGGTCCTGGCGCACGCGGACTGGATCATCGACCTGGGACCCGGGGCCGGGCACGACGGCGGCCGGGTCGTCTTCGAGGGCACGCCGGCCGACCTCGTCGCCTCCGGCGCCACGCTCACCGGCGAGCATCTGGCGGCGTACGTCAGCGGCTGACCGGGGCGGCGCGGCAGGCGGTCGGGCGGGGCCACGGCAGGTGGCGAGGGGTAGGCGCCGGGCGGGTCGCTCACCCGAGGGGCGCCGTGCCACGGGCCTCCCCCGTGACGAACGCCAGCACCTCCGCGATCACCGTGGGGTCGCCGAGGATGCGGCGGTGGCCGAGGCCGTCGGTGCGCAGGAAGCGGGCTCGCGCGCCGTAGGCGGCGGCGATGAGCTGGCCCTGGTCCACACCGACCTCGTGGTCCTGGGCGTCGTGCACCACGAACAGCGGCTGGGTGAGCTCCCCTGGCCGGTCGGCGGGCGAGAACCGCTGCCAGAAGTCGGGTTCGGCGGCGAACAGGCGCTCCGTGCGGCGGCGCAGTTCGGCGGCGTACACCGGGCGCACGCCCAGTTGCGCGCAGAACAGGTCGGGCAGCACGGCGAAGTCGCTGACCGCGCCGATGGTCACCAGGCGTTCGGCCGAGGCGCCCCGGCGCAGGGCCAGGTAGGCGCTGGTGCCGCCGAAGGAGTGTCCGACGATCGCCCGGAACGGCCCGTGGCGCTCCTGGAGCAGGCGGATCAGCGCCACGTGGTCGAGGATGGTGGTGCTCGTGCCGCCGGAGTCGCCGTGGCCGAAGGCGTCGTAGGCCACGGCGGGCAGGCCCAGTTGGTCCAGGCCGTGGACGAAGCCGGCGAAGTTGGCGGCCCGGCCGCCGAAGCCGTGCACGAACAGGACGGGTCGTTCGCCCTGGCCCCAGCGGTAGCTCACCAGCCGGCGGCCGTTCACCGTCAGCTCGTCCACCTCGGCCCGCTCGTGGACGGGGCGCTGGGCCTCCCGCACCCGGTCGCGGAACCGTGGTGCGAGGAACAGGCGGTGGACGTACCCGCCGAGCAGGCGCGGCGAGAGGTACGAGGCGGTGTTGAGGACGGCGCGTACGGCGGTGAGGGACTCGCTCATGGGACCACCTCGGGGGTTCGCGCCGGGCCACGGCGGCTGCGGCACCTCGACATCGTACTGAACTGACTCCCGTACCAGCCCAGTTGAGCCGCCGCAAGCGACGGCCGGGGAGGTCCTGGGCCCGGTCCGGCCGGGGCTCAGTGCCAGCGGTGGTCGGCGGGCCAGTGGGCGCGCCCCCGGGTGGTCACGCGCCGTGGTGTGGGCCAGGGCCCGGGGTCGGACACCGCTCGCATCAGCACGTGGGCGTTGGTGCCGGTGAACCCGAAGGAGCTGACGGCGGCCGTCGGCGGCTCGGCCTCGGGCCAGGGCAGCGCGGTGCGCGGCAGGCGCAGCCGGTGCCAGGGGATGGCGGGGTCGGGTTGGTCCACACCCGGTTGGGGCGGGATGGTGCGGTGGCGCAGGGCCAGCGCGACCTTGATCAGCCCGGCCGCGCCGGAGGCGGTCTCCAGGTATCCGAGGTTGGCCTTGGCCGAGCCGATGTACAGCGGCGGGGCCTGCTGGCCGGCGGGCCGGTAGACGTCGGCGATCGACTCCGCCTCGCTGACGCCGCCGAGCCTGGAGCCGTTGGCCTGGGCCTCGACGTACTGGACGCGGCGCGGGTCGAGCTCGGCGCTCGCCAGGGTCTGGGCCATGACATGGCGCTGGGAGGCGGCGGAGCCGGCGGCGAGGGAGGGGCGGGCGCCCTGCTGGTGGACGCCGCTGGCGGTGATGAGGGCGTACGGGCGGTCGCCGTCGGCGGTGGCGTCCCGCTCGCGCTTGAGGACCAGGACCCCGCAGCCCTCGCCACGTACGTGCCCGTCGGCGGCGGCGTCGAAGGGGCGGCTGCGACCGGTCGGGGAGAGCATGCCGGCCCGTTCGAAGACGCCCGTGGTGAAGGGGGCGAGCAGCAGGTGACAGGCGCCGACCAGGGCCATGTCGCACTCGCCGCTCCGCAGTGACGCGGCGGCCAGGTGCACCGCGACCAGGGCGGACGAGCAGGCCGTGTCCACAGTGAGCACCGGGCCGTTCAGGCCCAGCCCGGTGGCCACGCGGGCCGCGCTGGCGCTGAGCGCTCCGCCGGTGCCCATGTACGGGGAGAGTCCGGCGACGTCGAGGCCGTTGCGCAGCCGGGCGAAGCCGTACTCCACGGTGCTCACCCCGGCGAAGACCGCGACCCGGGCCGAGCGGTCCGGCGGCGTCGTCTCCTCCAGCGCCTGGGCCGCGCAGGTGAGCAGCAGCCGTTGTTGCGGGTCCATGTGGTCGGCCTCCTCGTCCGGGATGCCGAAGCGTTCGGCGTCGAAGAGGTCGATGTCGGTCAGGTAGGCGCCCTGGCGAAGGACGCGGGCCAGCGGGGCCAGGTCCGGGGCGCGTACGTTCCAGCGGGGTCGGCCGGTGGAGTCGGTGGGGATCTCGCGCCGCTCCTCCAGGCCCCGGCCGGCCAACAGGGCCTGCCAGTACCGCTCGGGCGTGTCGATGCGGCCGGGGAAGCGGCAGGCCAGGCCGACCACCGCGATGCCCTCGGTCTCCCGCAGTCGCTGACGGGCCAGGGCGAGCACGAGTTGGGCCTTGGTGAGCTGCTGGAGCGAGGCGATGTACTCCTTCACCGGCTCACTCCCTCGACCGCGCGACCAACGCGGCCAGTTCGGCCTCGGCCGCCGCGTCGGAGAGCGCGCCCACCTCGTCCCCGGGGCGCGGGCGCGCGGGTGGTGGCGCGGGTTCCGCGCGCGGTGTCAGGGCCTGGGTCAGGTGGTCGGTGAGCAGGGCGACCGAGGGGTGGTCGAAACCGATGGCGGCGGACAGCGGCACTTGGAAGGCGGCTTCCAACGCGTTCTTGAGCTCCACGGCGGTCAGCGAGTCCAGGCCCAGTTCGAGCAGTCGCGCGTCCGGCGCGATGTCGTCGCCACTCTCGAAGTGCAGCAGGGTCGCGATCCGGGCGCGGATGACCTCGTTGACCGCCGCCCGGCGCGCGGCCGGCGGCAGGGCCAGCAGCGCGGGCAGGTCCACGGCGCGCTGCCCGGCCCCCTGGTCGCCGGCGACCTCCCGGTAGAAGGCGCCCGCCGAGGGCCGGCCGGCGACCAGGCGGGCCCAGTCGACCTCGCCGACCAGCAGGTGCGCGGGGGCCAGGTCGAGCGCCGTGGCCAGGGCTCGGGCGCCTTCGGCGGGCCGCAGGAACGTCATGCCCTGGGCGGTGATGCCCCGAGCCAGCCGGTCGCCGAGTTCGGCGGCCATGCCCACCTCGGCCCACGGGCCCCAGCCGATGCTGAGCGAGGGCAGGCCCTGGGCGGCGCGCCCCTGGGCGAGGGCGTCGAGGAAGGCGTTCCCGGCGGCGTAGTTGCCCTGGCCGGCCGGGCCGACCACCGAGGCGACGGAGGAGAAGGCGACGAGGAAGGGCCGGCCGGGCAGCTCCGTCAGGGCCCGGTGCAGCTGCCAGCTTCCGTACACCTTGGCCTGGAACACCGTGTCGATGTCCTCCCAGGTCAGGGCGGCCAGTGGGGTGTCGGCCAGGACGCCGGCCGCGTGCAGGACGCCGCCCAGCGGCCGGGGCGCCGCGCGCAGCCGCGCCAGCAGGCGCCGGACGTCGTCCGGGTCGGCCACGTCACAGCGCACCGCTGTGAGGCGCACGCCCTGGCCCAGTTCGGCGGCGTACGCGGCGGTCTCGGCCGGCTCGGGTACGTGGCGGCCGACGAGGGTGAGGTGGCGGGCGCCGAGGTCGACCAGTTTGCGCGCGGTGACCCGGCCGAGGGCGCCCAGCCCGCCGGTGATCAGGTACGTGTGGTCGCCGTCGACGCTGATCCGGCGCGGTGGCGCCGTGTCTGCCTCGAAGTCGATGACGAGCTTGCCGACGTTGGCGCCCCGGCCCAGGACCGCGAACGCCTCCTCGACCTCGTCCAGGTGGTAGGTGGTGGTCGGCAGCGGGCGCAGTTCGCCGCGTTCCAGCAGGTCGGCGATGGTGCGCAGGATCTCCCGATTGATCTGGCGCAGGTCGTGGGGCGCGAACTCGCTGAGGTCGAAGGTGTGGAAGGCGACGTCCGGGCGGGCCCGGGCGGCCCGCTCGGGCGTCCAGATGCCGATCTTGCCGAGCTCGACGAACCGGCCGCCCGTGCCGAGGGCGCGCATGCCCGCCGCCACGAAGTCCTTGTTCAGGCTGTTGAGGACGACATCCACGCCCCGGCCGTCGGTGGCCGCCAGGATCTGGTCGGCGAAGTCGAGGTCGCGCGAGGAGTAGACGTGCGTGAGCCCCTGGGCGCGCAGCAGGTCGTGTTTGCGCGGGCTGGCCGTGGCGAACACCCGCGCCCCGACGCGCTGGGCCAGTCGCACGGCGGCCTGGCCGACGCCGCCGGCGGCGGCGTGCACCAGGACGCTCTCGCCCGCCCGCAGGCCGGCGAGGTGGTGCAGGGCGTAGAAGGCGGTGACGTACGCGGTGGCCACGCCGGCCGCCTCGGCGATGTCGAGCGAGGCGGGTTTGCGGGCGGCCATCGCCGACGGCAGGGTCACGTGGCGGCGCAGGCAGCCCGGGTGACTGACGATGACCTCGTCGCCGACGGCGAACTCGGCGTCGGGTCCGGCCGCGACGACGGTGCCGGCGCCCTCGAAGCCGAGGTCGAGCGGCCGGTGCGCGGCGCCGCTGGCCCGCGCGTGGTCCCTGAGCAGGCCCAGCACGTTCAGGACGTCCTTGAGGTTGAGGCCGGCGGCCCGCACGCGGACCTGGATCTGGTCGCCCTCGGGGGGCACGTCGGGGCAGGGCACCTGGTGGACGTGGGCGAACTCGCCGTACTCCCGGATGGCCAGCGCGACGTTGGTCTCGCTCTCGGCCTCGGGCCGTACCGGGCGCAGGCGGCGCACGTGCCGGTGTCCGGCGCGGTAGGCGACCTGGAACTCGTCGGCCTCGGCGGCCAGCAGTTCCTCGGCGAGCGCCCGGCCGTCGCCGCCGACGGGCAGGTCGACCAGCGTGGTGTCGTAGGCGGGGTACTCGGCGCCCAGGGTGCGGCCAAGGCCCCACAGGGTGGCCGCCGGCGCGACCGGCTCGGCCCGGCCCCAGCGCCCGGGGCCGTCACCGCGCGGCCACTGGGCGCCCTCGGTCACCAGCCACAGGCGCTGGCCGGGGCCGAAGCCGTGCCGTTCCAGGCCGGCCAACAGGGCGAGCAGGTCGCGGTAGTTGGCCTCGCACTCGGCCCGTAGGCGCGCGTCGTCCGGGGGGCCCGGGTGGGTGGTCCACAGCCAGCAGACGTCGGTGGGTGCCTCGGCCAGCAGCGGGACGGCCTCGGCGGCGTCGGCGACCTGGCGCACCAGCGCGTCGGCGTCCCGCAGGTGCGCGTGGGTGGCGGCGAGCTCCCGCGTGGCACCGCCCACCAGCAGGACGCGGCGCTCGCGCTCGGCGCCGCTGGCGCGGACCAGGGACCGCTTGACCCAGTGCGGGGCGTGGAAGAGCCGCCGGCGCGGGGCGGCGGGGGCGGCCACCGGCGCCAGGCGCAGGCCACGGGCCACGAACACCGGCCGGCCGTCCTCGGTGAGCAGCATGTCGGCGGTGAGCTCGCCCTCGGCACCCCGCTGGCCGGTCAGCCGCACCAGGCTGCGCAACCGCCGGCCCCTGGGCTTCTTCAGGAGGTGGAAGTGGTCGATGCCGACGGGCAGGTAGGTGCGCTCGGTGTCCAGGACGCCGGCCAGCGACTGGGTCACGTGGTCGAGGAGGACCGGGGGCAGGTGTTCCAGCGGGCCGGCCGCGCAGCCGCGCAACAGCCCCACCGCCACGTCGCGGCCCTGTCGGGTCAGGCGCTCGATGCCCTGGAAGGCCGGCCCGTACTCCAGGCCGAGGGCGGCGAAGTCGGCGTAGAGGTCGTCGGGTCGGCGTGCGGGGTGGGTGGGGCCGTCGGCCGCCGCCCGGCGCTCCAGTTCGGCCGCCGCCTCCGCCAGGGTCGGCGACGGCGCGCCCGGGGGTGCGATGCGCGCCGTGGCGTGGGGGCGTTCGATGGCCTGGTCTCCGCCGTCGAGCCGGCTGAGGATCTCGACGTCGGCGCCGCCGTCGGCCCGGTGTCGCAGTCGGGTGTGTACCGGGGTGGGCCGCTCGGTGCTCAGGATGAGCGGTTCGTGGATGGTCAGGTCCGTCAGGGGGCGGCCGTTCTCGCCGAAGACCGCGTCCTGGAGCGCCAGCAGCGTCTCGACGTACCCCGCGCCCGGGAACACCGGCTGCCCCATGACGACGTGGTCGGCGAGGTACCCGGGCCGCTCCGGTCCGAGCGCGGTGACGAACTCCCTTGTGCCGTCGGTACGTTGACCGTCCGTGGTGGTCTCGGCGCCGAGCAGCGGGTGGTGGTCCTGGCCCGCACCGCCCCGGCGCCCCGCGTGCCGGTCGCCGGTGATGGGCAGCCAGTAGCGGCGGGTGTCGAAGGCGTACGTCGGCAGCGGGACGCGTCGCCCGCCCCGGCCCCGGTGGTGGCCCGCCCAGTCGACGGGCAGCCCGGCGGCGTAGTACGCGGCCAGCGCCTGGCGGATCACCGTGGCGTGTGGGTCGTCGCGGGCCGTGCTGCTCAGCCACAGGTGGTCGGCCCGGACGGCGGTGCGCTGGGCCAGGTTGAGCAGTGTGGTCGCGGGGCCCACCTCGATGAAGGCGTGGCCGCCACGGGCGGCGACGGTGGCCAGGCCAGCCGCGAAGTCGACCGGTTCGACGATGTGGCGCGCCCAGTAGTCGGGGGTGGCCAGCTCCGCCGGGTCGGCGAGCGCGCCGGTGGCGTTGGAGACCAGGGCGATGTGTGGCTCGCGGAAGGTGAGGTGCGCGATCTGTGCGCGGAAGGCGTCGCGGACCTCGGCCATCAGGGGCGAGTGGAAGGCGTGCGAGACCGCCAGCGGCCTGGTGCGCACGCCGCGTTCGACGCAGCGCGCGGCGACGGCCGCCACGGAGTCCGCGCCGCCCGACACCACGCAGTGCTCGGGCGCGTTGAAGGCGCCGAAGGAGAGGTCGTCGTACGCGTCGACCAGGTCGGCGACCGTGCCCGGGGCCGCGTGCACGGCCAGCATCGCGCCGGGTGTCGTCACCGACTGCATCAGCCGCGAGCGGGCCGCCACCAGCGCCACGGCGTCCGGCAGCGAGAACAGCCCGGCCACCGTCGCCGCGACGACCTCGCCGATGCTGTGGCCCAACAGCACGCCGGGTTCGACTCCCCAGCTTCGCCAGAGTTGGGCGGTGGCCCACTCCTGGGCGAAGAGCGCGGGCTGGGTCAGCCGGGTCTGGTGGACGCGCTCGGGGTCCGTGTCCGTGCCCAGCAGCAGGTCACGCACGGAGTGACCCGGGTGCTCGGCGAACAGCGCGTCGCACTGGTCCAGGTGTTCCCGGAAGACGGGGAACGCCTCGTACAGCGGCGCGGCCATGCCCGCGTACTGCGCGCCCTGGCCGGTGAACAGGAAGGCGACCTCGCGGATGTCCCGGCCGGTGGGGGCCGGCCCGGTGGTGGGGGCGGTGGCGCGGTCGAGGAGCTCCGCCAGCTCTCGCCGGTCGTGTACGACACCCGCCAGGCGGCTGCCGAAGTGGGCCCGCGCGACGTTGCCGGTGTAGCAGATGTCGGCCACGCTCTGGTCGGGGTGGTCGGCCAGGTGTCGGCGGTAGCGCTCGGCCTGGCGGGCCAGGGACCGTTCGGTGCGGGCCGAGAGGGTGAACACGTGGCCGCCGGTGGCGGCGGCCGGCTCGGCGGGCGGGTAGGGGGGCGCCTGCTCCAGCACCGCGCTGGCGATGGTGCCGGCGAACCCGAAGGAGTTGACCAGGGCCCGGCGGGTGGGCGCCTGCCAGCGCTCGTCGGCCACCGGCACCCGCACCGCGTACCGCTCCCACGGGATGTGTTCGGAAGGGCTCTCCAGGTGCAGGTGCGGGTAGACGCGCCCGTGGTGGAGCTGGAGCGCCGTCTTGATGACACCGCCGATGCCGGCCGCGGCCTCCATGTGGCCGACGTTGGTCTTGAGCGAGCCCACCAGGACGGGCCGCTCGGTGGTGTGCGAGGCGGCGAAGACGGCCTGGATGGCGCCCATCTCGATGGGGTCGCCGAGCGGGGTGCCGGTGCCGTGCGCCTCCACGTACTGCACGTCGCCCGGTTCCAGCGTCGCGCTGGCCAGCGCGGCGCGCATGACCTCCTCCTGGGCGAAGCCGTTGGGCACCGTCAGCCCGCCGCTCTCCCCGTCCTGGCGTACGGCGGACCCGCGGACCAGGGCGAGGATCCGGTCGCCGGCGCGCTTGGCGTCCGAGAGCCGCTTCAGGACGACGATGCCGCAGCCCTCGCTGCGGCCGTAGCCGTCGGCGGCCGAGTCGAAGGTCTTGCACCGGCCGTCGGCGGAGAGCATGTTCGCCCGCGAGAAGACGACGTGGTTGCGCGGGTGGTGGATGACGTTGACGCCGCCGGCCAGGGCGATGTCGCAGGCGCCGCGCCGTAGCCCCTCGGCCGCCAGGTGCAGCGTCACCAGCGAGGCGGAGCAGGCCGTGTCGACCGCCAGGCTCGGGCCGCGCCAGCCGAGGAAGTACGAGAGACGGCCGGGGACGGCCGAGTGCGCGGTGCCGGTGCCGATGCTCGCGTCCAGCTCGGCGAAGTCCAGGGCGTCCGCCTCGATGGTGTAGTCCACGGTGGACACGCCGAGGTAGACCCCGCCGTCCGTGCCGCGCAGCGCGCCCGCGTCCAGGCCCGCGTCCTCCAGCGCCTCCCAGGCCGTGTGCAGCGCCAGCCGTTGCTGCGGGTCGACGAACCGGGCCTCCTTGGGCGAGACGTTGAAGAACGGGGCGTCGAACTGGTCCACCTGGTCCAGGAAGCCGCCCCCGCGCGTACGGACCCTGCCCCGGTCGTCGGCGCCGTCCGAGGAGAAGCCCGCCACGTCCCAGCGGTCGGCGGGGATCGGCCCCGTGCCCGAGCGGCCCCGCGCGAGGAACTCGGCGAACCCCGCCGGCGTGTCGTTCCCCCCGGGGAACCTGAGGCCCACCCCCACGATCGCGATCGGCTCGTACTTCTCCAGCAGGAGTTCCCTGAGCACCTGGCCCTGCTCGTGGAGGGCCCGGCGCGCGGCGGCCAACTCCTGGTGTACGTCCGGGCGCGCGTGGGACATGGTGGTTTCCTCCGCTCGGAGGCCGCTGCGCCCCCGGATAGGTGGTGGTCGGGCGTGCCGTGCGGGCGGTCAGGGCCGGTACAGGTCGTCGAGCAGGTCGGCGACCAGCGCCTGCCGGGTCCGGGACGCGGCCGGCGTGGCGGCGTCGCGGGGCGCGGCGCTGTCCCCGGGCCCGGTCGCGTCGGCGGGCGGGGACGCGGCCGGGGCGGGGGCCGTGCTGTCGTGGTCGTCGGGCGCGGGCGCCGTGGCGGGGTCGGGCGGGGCGGGTGACACGGCGCGGGCCAGGTGGTCCACGAGGTGGCCCAGGGTCGGGCTGGCGAAGAGCGCGGCCGTCTCGACGGTGTGGCCCAGCTCCTCCTCCAGTCGCTGCCTGATGTCGGCGAGCCGGAGCGAGGACAGGCCGAGGTCGAAGTAGTTGCCGTCCAGCGGCACTTCCTCGCCCGGCTCCATGAAGAGCGCCGCGCGGAACTCCTCCTGCGCCAACTCCGCTATGCGTGCGCGCCGTTCGGCGTCGGGGAGACCGCGTAGGCGCTCGGTGAAGGGTGTCGTGGTCACGGGGTCAGAACCGTACGGGCAGGCGGCGCGGCACGCGGATGAGGTACGAGGTGCGCCAGGCGATCTCCTCGGCGGGGACGGCCAGCCGCAGGTTCGGAAAGCGACGGACGAGTTCGCCCAGCGCGATGCGCAGCTCGTAGCGGGCCAGCTCCTTGCCCGGGCAGTGGTGCGGGCCGCGCCCGAAGCCGAGCTGCCAGTTGTCCGGCCGCTCGAAGTCCAGGACGTCCGGGTTCGTGAAGCGCATCGGGCAGCGGTTGGCCGCCCCGAGGGAGATCAGCACCAGGTCGCCGGCGGCGATCCGCTCCCCGCCGATCTCCACGTCCTCGGCGGCGAAGCGTCGGATGCCGCTGTGTGTGGAGCCGTCCCAGCGCATCAGCTCCTCCACGGCGTCCGGGATCAGCTCCGGGTTCTCGCGCAGCTCCCGCGCCTTGTCGGGCTGTTGGGCCAGGGCGAGCACGGAGGCGCCGATCTGGCCCACGGTGGTGTCGTAGCCGCCGAGCAGCAGGAAGAAGGTCATGCCGACCATCTCCTGGTCGGTGAGCGGCTTGCCCTCGGTGTCGCTGGCCGTCACCCAGTAGGAGATCAGGTCGTCGTCGGGCGCGCGCCGCTTGAGGTCGATCAGTCCCTGCACGTACTCCAGCAGCTTCTCGGCGGCGGCCCGGGCCTGGGCGGGTTCGCCGCCCAGGAGTTCGTCGCTCCAGTAGCGGAAGTCGCCGCGTTGGTCGTCCGGCACGCCCAGCAGGCCGGTGGTCATGGTGATGGGCAGCGGCGCGGCCAGGCCGCTCATGATGTCGCCGCCGCCGGTGGCCGCCAGCGCGTCCAGCAGCTCCCCGGTCACTCGCTCGATCCTCGGGACCATGGCCTCCACCCGCTTGGGGGTGAACGCCCAGTTCATGAAGCGGCGCAGCCGGGTGTGCAGTTCGCCGTCCTCCATGTGCAGGTTCCCCGAGCGGACGATCTCGGGGAGGATCTCGCTCTGGTAGTCGGGGCCGGCGTGGCGCCGGTTGCGTACGAAGCGGCGGTCCTTCAGTGCCTCGCTGGCGTCCGCGTAGCCGGTGATCAGCCAGGCGTCGTTGCCGTCGGGCAGCGAGACCCGGTGGACGGGCCGGCCCGTCTCGTGCAGCGCGGCGTAGGTCGGGTACGGGTTCCTGAAGTACCGCTCGTCGAACGGGTACGGGTGCCGGGGCGCGGACTGCGCGGCGGTCATGACAACCCCTTCTCGGGTGGGTGACGGGAGGAGGCGCGGGGCGGCTCGGGTGGCGGGCCGCCCGGTCAGGCGGGGAGTCCCTCGTAGAAGGGGAGACCGTCGTGGACGGTGACGCGGTAGGAGACCGTGGGCTCGGGTGTGCTGGTGTGCCGGGCGCGGTGGACGAGGCTGCGGTTGTCCCAGATCAGCAGGTCCCCCCGGTCGAAGGTCTGGAGGTGGATGTTCTTGTGCTGGCAGGACTCGTCCAACTGGCCGACGGCGTCCAGTGCCTGGCGGAGCACCTCGGCGTCGAGCGGGTCGCCGTGCGCGTCCTGGAGGCTTTCGGTGAAGCCGGCGCTGGCGTAGAGGACCTGTTCGCCGGTGGCGGGGTGCGCGAAGACCGCCGGGTGCAGGACGGGCGGGGTCCTCGTCTCGATCTCCCGCAGGATCTCGGACAGGGGCCGGTAGACGTCGTGCGGCCGGATCTTGAAGTACCGCCGCACGCTGTGCACGCCCACGGCGCGCGCCAGGGTGGCCCGCAGGTCCGTGGGCAGGTGCGCGTAGGCGCGACCCATGTCGATGAAGTACGTGCCACGGTCTCGCTCGGGGACGACCTGCGGGTAGATCAGGGTGAGCCCGAAGGGCCTGGCCATGAACATGTAGTCGGCGTGCCAGAACTTGCCCGTCTTGGGTACGCCGATCTGCACCCCGTCGTGTCGCACATTGGAGGAGACGAAGATCTCCGGCACGTCGGGATGCTGGTACATCGGCTCGTAGTACGTCTCCGGCGTACCGAGTCCCCGGCCCAGACGCAGAAACCGCTCGGGGGTGAGGTCCTGTCCCCTGAGAACGACGATCTTGTCGGCGTAGACCCGGTTCCTGATCTCCGCGAAGTCGGCCGCCGACGCCGATTCGAGACGGAAGTCCTCGACCACGGAGCCGATTTCCGCGTCGGGCTGTCGAGTGATCTTCACTCTCGCCCCTCCCCTCGGTCAAAAACGCACGATTCGCTTCACGAACACGTGTCGAGCAGGATATTTGTGGACACTTAGCGGGACCTTAAGATCCACTTACAACGGCCCCTGAACGGCGCCGTCTTGAGACCGGACGACCCGTCGCGCCCGGCGGCTGGAGCGCTCGCGCCCGCGCCGCGCGCGACGGCCCCACGCGGTCCCGTAAACCGGTCGGGTATCGAAAGTCGCGCGGCCCCGGCCTACGCGCCTGACGCCGTTTCGAACAAAGGACCTGACGCTTCCGTCGGGTCGCCGTCAGCGGGGTGGAACGCGGCCCGCCGCGCCCCTTGTCGGACACCCGATACGGCTAGGGTGTCGCGCAGTCAAACCCACCTGTATCAAGAGGACTTGTTCATGAGCGGAACGCGCATCCTGACTCTCGGCCACTACCAACCACAAAAGGTGCTCACCAACGACGCTCTCGCGAAATTGGTCGACACCAGCGACGAGTGGATTCAGAGCCGGGTCGGCATTCGCACCAGGCATATGGCGGCGGCCGATGAATCGGTCGCGGACATGGCCGCGGAGGCCGCTCAGAAGGCCCTGGCGAACGGGGGGCTGGCCGGTGCGGACATCGATCTGGTCATCGTGGCGACCTGCACCTCACACGACCGCTCCCCCAACGTGGCGGCGCGCGTGGCCAACCGGCTCGGCATCCCCACGCCGGCGACGCTGGACGTCAACACGGCCTGCTCCGGATTCCCGCACGCCCTGGCCATGGCCGACCTGTCGATCCGGGGCGGCTCGGCGACCAGGGCCCTGGTCATCGGTGTCGAGAAGCTCACGGACTTCGTGGACTGGTCCGATCGCAGCACCTGCGTGCTGGTGGGCGACGGAGCGGGGGCCGTCGTCGTGGGCGGCGACGCGGGCGACTCCCCCGCCATCAGCCCCGTGGTGTGGGGGTCGGCTCCCGAGATGGGCCGGGCCGTCCTCATCGAGGGCCGAGAGGGCTCCTTCTCCCAGGAGGGCCAGTCCGTCTACCGCTGGGCGACGACCAGCCTCCCGGAGATCATCCTGCGGGTGTGCGAGCGCGCGGGCGTCCGGCCGGAGGAGCTCGGCGGCGTGATCCTCCACCAGGCCAACCTGCGGATCATCGAACCGATCGCGCGCAAGATCGGCGCGGTCAACGCGGTCGTCGCCCGTGACGTCGTGGACTCCGGCAACACCTCGGCGGCCAGCATCCCGCTCGCCTTCTCCAAGCTGGTCGAACGCGGCGAACTGACCCCCGGCTCCCCCGTGCTGCTCTTCGGTTTCGGTGGCGGCCTCTCCTACGCCGGTCAGATCGTCCGCTGCCCCTGAAACCCGCAATACCCGCCCGCTCGCTTCCCGCCCTCCTTTTCGCTCCCGCATTCCTTCGCCGGGCCTCACAGCGCGTAGAAGACCCGGCTTCTCACCTGACATTCCAGTGAGGGATCGCGCGCGAGAATCGAGCGTTGAATGTCCTGGAGCTGCGGTCCCGGTTCGAGACCCAGTTCGTCGACGAGAACGGTCCGTATCCGGTCGAAGGCACGCAGCGCGTCCACCGTACGGCCGCTGCGATAGAGGGAAACCATGAGATAGCCGTAGAGCGATTCCCAGGTCGGGTGGGCCTCGATGAGCGAATAGAGCTCACTGATCAGCGCGTGGTGCCGCCCCAGTCCCAGTTCGAGCTGGAGTCGCCGCTCCTGGGCGTAGACCCGCTTCTCGTCGAGGAGGCGGCCGATGCCGTCGAAGGCGGGCAGGCCACGGAAGCCCTCCAGGGCCGGCCCGCGCCACAGGCCGACGGCCGAGGCCAGCGCGGCGGAGGCCGCGTCCAGCTCGCCCTGGCGTTGCAGGTCCCGCGAGGTGGCCACGTACGCCTCGAAGTGGTGGAGGTCCAGGCAGGACGCCGGAAGCTGGAGTTGGTAGCCGGTGGGCCGGGTGGTCAGCACGGCGGGGTCCAGGCGTAAGGCGCGAAAGTGGCTACGGAGCTGGCAGATGTACACGTGCAACGCCGTGGGGGCGCTGCGCGGCGGTGTGTCCGACCAGATGGCGCCGATCAGCCGCTCCGAGGGGATCGCCGTGCGGTTGTGGTAAGCGAGATAGCCCAGGACGGCGCTGACTTTCGGTGCCCACGGGCCGACGCTTTCCCCGTCGGACCTCTCGATGGCCAGCGGCCCCAGAATGCGGACCAGCATGCGCGACACCCCCGTGTTCTCCGTGACATGACGATTCGCCCCCCGTACGGCGCATTCCAAGATCGGTCATTCGGAGACGGCGTCAGGTACCTGTGGGCCAGGGTCCGAGTGTTCTCGGGTGGCGAGTCCTCATGCTTCTGGCGTGGCGGCGGATTGTCTACCTGCACGGCGTCGACACACCACGGCCACCATTCGGGAATTCCCCCTTCCCCCGACCAGGGGACACCCGGAAGGGGCCTGACGCCGCCGTGTCCGTCCGCGCCAGGCGCGTCCCGGGGGACGCGAGCGACCCGTTCACGCGGCGGTACCGAAGCCGTTGCCGATCATGAGTAGGCTCAGCGCCCGGGAGTGCGGGGTTTGTGAACGCCTCCCCGCCTTGACCCACTTGAGGAGCATTGTGCGCCTGACCATCGACCGACGCCGAACGCTCGGTGCCGCCCTACTCGTCATGGCGGTGACGGCCACCCCGGCGACCGCCGCCGCTGCCACCCCGCTGGCCTCGCCCGCCCCGGCGAACGCGCCGGCCGCCGCGGCAGCGGTCGCGGCCCCCGACACCCAGGCCCTCACCCAGGCCCTGCGGAACACGCTCAAGGCCGGGGCCCCCGGCGCGATGGCCCGTTTCACCGGGCCCGGCGGCACCCAGACCCGCACCGAGGGGGTGCGAAACCGGGCCACCGGGGCGGCGATGGACCCGAACGCCCGCTTCCGCATCGGCAGCGTCACCAAGACGTTCTCCTCCGTGGTGCTGCTCCAACTGGTCTCCGAGGGCAAGGTCGCGCTGGACGCCCCGGTCACCCGGTACCTGCCGGGCACCCTGCCCGACGACCGGATCACGGTGCGGCACCTGCTGACGCACCGCAGCGGACTCTCGGACTACACCAACGCGATGTTCGCCAAGACCGTCCCCGGCTTCGAGGCCGTCCGCGACCGCGTCTTCGGCAACAGGGAACTGGTCCAGCTCTCGCTGCGCGAGCCCAGGACGACCGAGCCCGGCGGCGCCTACCGGTACTCCAACACCAACTTCGTGCTGGTGGGCATGATCATCGAGAAGGTCACCAAGAACCCGGTGGCCAAGGAGTACGAGCGCCGCATCATCAAGCCCCTGAAGCTCAGGAACACCTCGTACGTGCACCCGGCCACCGCCATCAAGGGCACCCACGTGCGCGGCTACCTGCACCCCGACGAGGAGGGCGGGGCGCTGGTCGACTCCACCGAGCAGACCGTCTCCTGGGCGCAGGCCGCGGGCGCGATGATCTCCAACGAGGCCGACCTGAACACCTTCATGTCCGCCCTGCTCCGGGGCCGCCTGCTGCCGGCCAAGACGCTGGATGCCATGCTCACCATGACCCCGGCCGACGCGACCAACACCCGCTTCTACGGGCTGGGGCTGCGCCGCTACGACCTGTCGTGCGGCACCCGGGTCTACGGGCACACCGGCACCGTGCAGGGCTACTACACGTACGCCTTCACCACCCGGGACGGCAAGCGCGCGCTGTCGGCGATGGCGAACACCTCCAACCGGGGGGCGGCCAACACGGCGCTCGGCGGCACGCTGGAGGCGGCCTTCTGCGGCACCCAGAAGGCGCAGAAGCGCGGCTTCGCGGCGCCCACCACGGCCGAGACGGACCTGCCCGAGAACGGCTGACGCCGCCGATCGCCACCTGACGCGGCCGGTGCGCCGCGGTGGGCCGCCACCCACCGAAGGCACCACGGGGTCCGGGACAGCGACACGTCCCGGACCCCGGTCGCGTTCCGCGCCCCGCTCGGGCTCCGGACTCCGCCCGGACCCCGGAATCCGCGCTCCGGCGCCGTCGCCCGCCCGCGCGGGGTGCTCCGGTGGGCGTCGGCCGCCAGGGTGACCCCCAGCGACGTCCGACCTCCGCCGCTGCTGGGCCAGTTGGGCGTGTCGCGGTTTGGGCGGGGCGTCGTCGAGTGATCCATGGGGTCGAACGCCGGCACGCCGGCGCGTCGTCGGCCCGTGGTGGGCCGCCAGGCTCTCACTGCCCGTGGGGAACCGCCCCCGGGGGACGCCCGCGCCCCACCCGGCACGAGAGCGTGGAGGTCCCCCGTGAAGTGGCATGCGCATCCGGCCCGGCCCGTTCGGCGGCGCTGAGCGATGGTGGAGTTCGACCGCGGGCCGTCCGCCCCGCTCGCCGACCTGTTCGCCCAGGTGCCCGACCCACCCGACGCGTCGGCCTTCTGGGCCGACTGGGGGCCGATCTTCTACCGTGGCCGCCTCGACGGCTCGGCCCGCGTGCTGGTCGTGGCCTCCGACCCGGGGCCCACCGAGCGGATCGCCGGCCGCAGCCTGGTCGGCAACGCCGGCCAACGCGTCCAGGGCTTCCTCGCCAAGCTCGGCCTGACCCGCTCCTACGTGTGTCTCAACGCGTGGGCCTACGCCGTCCACCCCGGGGACGCGCGCGCGATGGCCGGCCGGTTGGCCGACCAGGACCAGCGAAGCTGGCGCAACGCGGTCTTCGACCAGGCCACCGGCGCCGCGCTGCGGGCCGTCGTCGTGATGGGGTTCATGGCCCGGGAGGCGGTCCGGCTGTGGACCCCGCCGCCCGGGGTCACCCTCGTGGACGTCCCCCACCCGTCCAACCCCGAGGAGGCGGAGCTGCTCGCCGCCTGGCGCGCGGCCATCACCCTGCTGCGGACGGTCGTGCCACCGGACGAGGACGGGGACAACACCGGCCCCAACTACGGCGAGGTCTTCCAGGAGTCCGACTACGCGCCGATCCCCCACCGCGACCTGCCCTTCGGCGCGCCGGCCTTCCTCGGCGACGACGCCTGGGTACGCGCCCGGCCGGGTGGGGCGCAGAACTCCGTCAGCCGCCCGCGCCCGGACGACGAGCACACGCTGATCTGGAAGGCGCCGGACTGATGGCGCTGGCCCTGGGTGGCACGGTCGTCACCTTCGACGCGGAACACCGCGTCCTGGACCCCGGCGTCGTCTACGTCGACGACGACGGCCACCTGGCGGCGGTGCGCGCGGCCGGACAGGGCCCGCCGACGGGGTTCGCCGACGTGCCGCGTATCGACACCGACGCGCTGATCCTCCCCGGTCTGGTCGACCTGCACAGCCACATGACGTACAACACCCTCCCGTTGTGGGAGGCGGCCGGCGTTCCCTACCAGCACCACGACCGCTGGGTGAAGGAGGAGCACGCGCCGGACTACTCCACCACCGTCACCTGGCCGGCGAAGGTGCTCGCCCAGGCCGCGCCCGAGGCGCTGATCAAGTACGTCGAGGTCAAGGCGCTGGTCGGGGGCACCACCGCGCTCCAGGGCGCGCCGATCGCGACGCGCGCGGTGGACGGCTGGCTGCTGCGGATCATCGACACCGAGAAGCTGCCCGCCGGCCGCGACATGGTGATGACCGCCGCGCTGCAACTCGACCCGGAGGAACTGCGCGAGGAGCGGGCGCCCAAGCTGGACGGGACGCGCGTGTTCGTCTACCACGTCGCGGAGGGGCGGGTGGGCTCGATCGTCCACCGCGAGTTCGAGGACCTGCGGCCGTGCTGGCGACCGGGCTTGATCGGCGTCCACGGCACGGCGCTGACCGGCGAGGACTTCGCGGCCTGGCAGGGCGCGGTGCGGGCGATCGACCCGGCCCAGCGGGCCACGGTGGTCTGGTCGCCGTTCTCCAACTACTGGCTCTACCACGACACCACCGACGTGGTGAGCGCCGATCGCGAGGGCCTGCGGATCGCGCTGGGCTCGGACTGGGCGCCCTCGGGGACCAAGCACGTGCTGGGCGAACTCAAGGTCGCCGACGCCGTCAACCGCCATCGCCTGGACGGGCACTTCAGCGACCGCGAACTGTGTGACATGGTCACCGCGAACCCCGGCGACGCGCTGGCCACGGCGTGGGGGCGGCAGGTGGGGCGGCTGACCCGGGGCGGCGCGGCGGACCTGCTCGTCCTGGAACGCCACGCCCCGGCCCGGGACCCGTACCGCAACCTGATCGAGGCGACCGAACGCCATGTGCGGCTGGTGCTGGTACGTGGCCGGCCCTTCTACGGCACGCCCGCGCTGATGACGGCCGCCGGGGCCACGGACACCAGCCCGATCACGGTGGCCGGGCTGCGGCGTCGGGTCGCGGTGCGGCAGCCGGGGCGGACCGACGCGCGACTCGACTGGCCCGGGGTGCGGCGCGCGCTGGAGCGGGTCCGCGCCGACCCGGTGGCGGCCTGGCGCGGCGCGCAGGACGCGCTGGCCTCCTGGGGCGGGCCGCTGGACGACCCGGACGCGCCGCTGGTGCTCTTCGGCGACATGCCCGAGGGTGACGTGGGCGCGTTCGCCGCCGCCGGGGAGGTGCCCACGGGCCTGCGCGTCCCGCCGCTGGACACGCTGACCCACGACGCGGCCTACTTCGCCGCCGTGGCCCGCGCCGGCGCGCCCGAGCTCCAGCACCTGAGGGAGTACTACCGGTGAGCCGGGCCGTGGCACAGCCGCCCCGCGCCCTGCCGGACTCGGTCGGACTGGACGCCTTCCTGCGCCAGGCCGAGGCCGACCCGCTGCCGCTGGCGGGCCGCTACCAACTGGTGGCCGCCGCCCGCGTCCTGCTCGACGAGCTCTACGTCCACCTGCCGCTGAAGCGGGCGATGCACGCCACCGACCCGGTGCAGCGGCTGCGCCTGCTGGAGCGGCGGCTGGCCCCGCTCAGCGAGCCGCAGTTCCACGCCGAGCTCGCGGACGTCTTCCGGTCCCTGCGGGACCTGCACACCGTCTACCAACTGCCCGCCCCCTACCGTGGCCACGTGGCGACGCTGGGCTTTCTCGTCGAACGCTACGCGGACGCCGACGGGGCGACGCACCACATCGTCTCCAAGATCGACCGCTCGCTGGTGCACGCCGGCTTCGACGTCGGCGCCGAGCTGGAAACCTGGAACGGCGTACCGATCGAGCGGGCCGTCGAGCGGCACGCGGCCCTCCAGGCCGGCTCGCACCTGGACGCGCGCCTGGCGCGCGGCGTGGAGTCCCTGACGCTGCGCCCGCTGCGCACCAGCCCGCCGCCCGACGAGCGCGAGGTGCTGCTCTCCTACCGCACCCGGGCCGGGCGCCGGCGCGAGACGCGCGTCCCGTGGCGAGTGCGGGCGGCCGAGTGGCAGGCGGGGCGGGCTCAGGACCCCGTTCCCACACTCGGCACCAGCCTGGGCATCGACGTCGGCAGCGAGACCGCCCGCCAGGTCAAGCGTGGCCTGTTCGCCCCGGCCCCGGCGCGGCGTTCGGCCCCCCGTACCCCGCGCGGCGTGCTGGCCCACCGGACGCTGCGGCTGCGCGGTCGCTCGTACGGGTACCTGCGCGTGTTCTCCTTCAACGTGCCCGGCGCCCGGTCCTTCGCCGAGCAGGTGGCGCAGATCGCGGCGCGCGCGCCCACGGCGGGGCTGGTCGTGGACATCCGGGGCAACCCCGGCGGGCACGTCCCGGCGGCGGAGTCCGCGTTGCAGGTGCTGAGCGAGCGGCCGGTGACCCCGGTCAGCTTCTCGCTGCCGACCACGCGGGCCGCGCTGACGCTCGCGCGGGCGCACTCGGACTTCCGGACCTGGACGAGTTCGATTCGCGCGGCCGTGGAGACCGGCGAGGTGTACTCGCAGGGCTTCCCGCTGACCGACCCCGAGGCGCTCACCGCCGACCTGCCGCGCTACGCCGGCCCCACGGTGCTGATCACCGACGCGCTCTCGTACTCGGCGGCCGACATCTTCGCCGCCGGCTTCCAGGACAACGGCCTCGGCCCGGTGCTGGGAACCGCGCGCCGCACCGGAGCCGGCGGGGCCAACGTGTGGACGCACGAGCTGTTGCGGGTGTGGCTGCCGGAGCTGCTGGGGGAGCTGCCGCGCGGGGCGGGCTTCCGCGTGGCGCTGCGGCGTGCCACGCGGGCCCGGGGCAACGTGGACGTACCGCTGGAGGACCTCGGCGTACAGGCGGACGCGTCGCACGCGTTGACCCGGCGCGATGTCACCGAGCACAACCAGGACCTGCTGGCCGCGGCCACCGCGCTGCTGGCCTGAGCACGCCCCGCCGGCCACGGGCGGTGCAGGGCGCCGCCACGGCCGGGCACCGCACGGCGGCGCGCTGAGACTTACCACATGTCGTCAGCCCACCGGGACTAACGGCCCTGACCTGCGGGTAGCGGCGTTTGCGATGCTTGATCACGAGGGCGGGCCCGCTCTCGTACGTCGAACGCTATGGAGGCCGACCATGACTCGTCCGATCACCGCGGGAGTGGACGGCTCGCCAGAGAGCCTGGCCGCCGCCGACTGGGCGGCCGACGAGGCCGTGCGCCGCGGGCTGCCGCTGCGCGTGGTGCACGCCTGGCACTGGGAGCCGCTCACCACGCCGGTGGCCAGCGCCGCGGACGAACAGGCCGCGTGGGCGCGGAACCTGGTGCGCGAGGTCGAACAGCGCCTGGCCGCCCGCCACCCGGACCTGTCGATCGTCGCCGAGGTCCTGGACGCCGAGCCCGTGCCGGCGCTGGAGCAGGCCGGCGCGGACGCGCACACGCTGGTGCTGGGCACGCGCGGGCACGGCGCGCTGCTGGGCTTCCTGCTGGGCTCGCACGCCCAGCAGGTGATCGCCCGCGCTACCCGCCCGGTCGTCTCGGTCCGGGCCCCCGAGGAGGATGAGGCGGCGGGGGCCGACGGGCAGGAGACGAGAGGCGGCGAGGTCGTGGTGGGCCAGCAGGGCTCGGCCGAGGACAGCGACGCGGTCCTGCGCTTCGCGTTCGAGGCCGCCGCCACACACGGCCTGACGGTACGCGCCGTACGGGCCTGGAGCCTGCCGCCCATCTACTCCGTACGCCCCGACACGCTGCGCCTGGCGGACGAGGCGGGCGGTCTTGAGCCCTACGAGCGGGAGCAGCTGACCGAGGCGCTGGCGCCGTGGCGCAAGGAGTTCCCCGACGTGCCCGTGGTGGAGCACGTCGAGATCGGCAGCGGCGGTCAGGTGCTGCTCGCGCAGACCGGGAACGCGCGGCTGCTGGTGGTCGGGCGGCGGGTGCGCCGCTCCCCCGTCGGTACGCGGATCGGCTCGGTGGCGCACGCCGCACTGCACCACGCCCGCTGCCCCGTCGCGGTCGTCCCGCACGACTGAGCGGGGCGCGGGCGTGCGCCCCGTGCCGGGCCAGAGCCCGGCGCGGGGCGCCGCGCTCACATCGCCATGCCGCCGTCGACGCACACGACCTGGCCGGTGATGTAGGAGCTCTCCTCGCTGGCGAGGAAGGCCACCAGGTTGGCGACCTCCTCCGGGCGGCCGAAGCGGCCCATGGGCACCGGGCCCAGGCGCTGCGTGTCGTCCTGGAGGTGCTCGGTCATGTCGGTGCTGATCAGCCCCGGGGCGACGGCGTTGCAGCGCACGTTGCGCTCGCCGAGCTCCTTGGCGATCGTCTTGGTCAGACCGATGAGCCCGGCCTTGGCCGAGGCGTAGTTGGCCTGTCCCGCGCTGCCGAAGACGCCGGCGACCGAGGAGATGTTGATGATCGAGCCGGTGCGACGGCGGATGAAGCCGAAGTAGCAGCTCTTGATGAAGTAGAAGGCGCCCTTGAGGCTGGTGTCCAGGACCGCGTCGAAGTCCTCGTCCTTGATGGACACCGCCAGCCCGTCGCGGATGATGCCCGCGTTGTTGACCAGGATGTCGACCGGGCCCAGTTCGCCGGTTATCGCCTTCACCGTCTGGCTGACCTGCTCGGAGACGGCCACATCGCAGCGGTAGATCCGCGCCGTGCTGCCCAGCGCCTCGGCCTCGCGCTGGGTCTCCTTCGCGCTGGCCTCGTCGTTGGCGTACACGATGGCCACGTTCGCGCCGCCCCGGGCCAGCCGGAGTACGGTGGCCCGGCCCAGGCCACGGGAGCCGCCGGTGACGACGGCCACCTTGCCGGCCAGTGGCCCGCTCACGCGCGGGCCTCGTCGATGACGCGGACGATGTCACCGATGCTCTGCGCGTCGGCGAACCTCACCATGGGCAGCGAGACGCCGGCGGCCTCCATGGTCTCGGTGATGATGTCGGCCCGGTCGATCGAGTTGGCCCCCAGGTCGCGCAGGCTGTCCCGCGGGGTGGCCCCGCTCAGGTCAACCTCCGGGATGATCTCCGAGAAGACGGAAATCAGGGCCTTGAAGATCTCGTCCTGCGTCATGCTCTCTTCTCTCTCGCGCTGTGCGTGGTGCGGGCCGCTGGCGCGGCCGGGCTGACGTGCCGCTGACGCGGCGGGTGGGGCGTGCTGGTCCGGCTAGGCGCCGTAGCGGCTCAGGAGGAGTTCCTTGACCTCGGGCTGGTGGAAGGTGACCTCGTGCATCGCCAACTCTCGCTCGATCACCCCCGGAAGCTGCTCGCGCAGCTCGCGGACGAGGTGCTCCTTGAGGAGGACCAGCGAGCGCCGGGGCTTCTCGGCCAGGCTCTCGGCCAGCTCCAGCGCCGCCGGGAGGACGTCCTTGCGGGGCCGCACCGGGTAGGGCACGCCCCGCTCGGCCAGCTCCGCGCCCCGAAAGGTGCGGCCGGTGAGCAGGAACTCCTGGGCCAGGGCCAGACCCAGCTTCGCGGGGAAGACACGGGTCGACCCGAAGCCGGGAGTGAAACCGTACTTCATGAAGTTCGCGGTGTAGATGCTCTCCCGCGACAGGATCACGAAGTCGGCGAACAGGCCCATGGACAGGCCGCCGCCGATGGCGTGTCCCTGCATCGCGGAGATGACCGGGACCGGGCATTCCAGGGGCAGGGAGTACGCGTTGGGCACGCCGTCGTCCTTGGCCTGGAAGGTCGACTCCCCCGCGTGGATGTCGAGGAGCACCTCGCGGGTGCCGCCCGAGCAGAAGAAGCTGCCGTAGCCGGTGAGGATGACCGCCCTGTACCGCTCGTCGGCCTCGATCCGCTGGAACGCCCGGCCCAGGCCGGCGAGCAGGTCGCCGGTGAAGGTGTTCTTGTTCTCCTGGTCGGCCATGGTGATCTGGGCGACCCCGGGGCGGGGTTCGGTCACCGTGACGACGTCGCTCACACCCACGCGTACTCCCGGTGGAACTCGTTGACGCGCTTGAGGAAGAGGCGGCCGGTGCCGGAGACGGTGTCCAGGATCTCGGGGACGAGGTCAAGCCGCAGCTCGACGTTGCGGGTGCCGAACTCGATGACCTCGTTCTCCTTGGTCAGCCGCAGGTACTGCTCGATGCTCAGCTCGTACCGGTCGTCCAGGGTCTTGTTCGTGTTCATCGCCCGCACCCGCTCCTGGCTGTCCTGGGTGACGACGCCGCTGTAGAACTCCGAGCAGCAGCCGGAGCCGTAGGAGAAGATGCCCACCCGCTTGGGGGTGCTGAAGTCGCCGTGGGCGATGGTGCCGAGCAGGTTGAGGAAGACCGTGCCGCCGAAGACGTTGCCCACCCGCTGGCAGTAGGACAGGCCGGGCAGCACCCGGCGCTCGAAGTCGGCCTCGATGGCGGGGTTCCGGGCCTTGCACATGCGCCGCATCATCGTGCGGTGGGCGCCCTTGACCATGCCGCCGAAGGGGGTGTGGAAGGAGAGGTAGTCGAAGGTGGAGGCGTAGTCGACGTCCTCGACCTTGGTGGCGTACGCGCGGTAGGCCGCCTCGCAGCAGTCCAGGTAGGACATGAGGGACAGGTCGGCGTTGCCCGCCTCGCTGTCCGGCACGGGGCGGCAGGTGTCCATCACCTCGTAGCCGTAGTAGCCGTTGGCTCCGACGTCGACGCTGAAGACGTGCGGGGTGTCGCTGACCAGGATGGCCATGGCCCCGGCGCCGCCGCTGGGCTCGGCGAACGACCAGTCCTCCTGGAGCGCCTCGCCGCCCTCGGTGGCCTTGAAGCGGGAGATGTCGGTGGTCACCACGAGGCCCTTGGCGCCCGGGGAGACCTGCGAGAGGACGAAGTTGACGGCGTTCTGGAAGCCGGCCGTCCCCGCGTAGCAGGCGTTCTTGACCTCGAAGAGCCGGCAGCCACGACTGAGGCCCAGGTAGTCGTGTACGTAGGTGCTCAGCGACTTGCCGAAGTCGATGCCGGACTCGGTGCAGGTGATCAGGACCTCGATGCTGTCCCGCTCCTCCTGGCTGAGGGCGTCCACGATCGGCTTGGCGGCGTTGACCGCGAAGGAGACCGGGTCCTCGTAGGGCAGGGCCACCGACTTCTCTCGCATGAGCAGGTTCTCGAACCGCTCGTTGTCCAGCCCCCGGTACTCGGCCAGGGTCTGTACGTCGAGATAGGCCGAACCCCCGTAGAAGTTGATCGCCTCGATGCCGGCCGCGCGCGGTCGCATAGTCTCTCTCCTCGTTTTCACGTTCCCGTCCAACCCACCGCTCATGACCGGCCCACCGCGTCCAGGAGTTCCTGCCGGATGATGGCCAGCAGACGGCTCTGGGACTGGTGGGCGTCGATGAACTGGTGGTCGCCGGCCATCGTGTGCAGGAGGAAGGGGCCGGTGGTCAGCCCCTCCCACAGCTTGGTCTCCTCCGACGCCACCCAGTCGTCCACGCCGTGGAAGGCCGTGACGGGGGCGGCGAAGGTCTCGTGGGGGTCGTAGGTGTAGCGGTCGATGAGGCTGCACGCGGCCAGCAGCTGCGGCAGCGTCGCCCGGGTCTCGACCTCGCCGTAGCTCCAGGCGTCGCCGTAGGCACGGACGACGACCTCGACGGCCTCGGGGTCCTGGCGGATCTCCTCGTAGGTGGGGATCTGCTTCATGCCGTTCTTCGCCAGCTCATCCAGGATGTCCTGGATGCTCGGGTTGGGTCCGCTGGGGGCGGCGAAGCCCGAGACGAAGGTCTTGACCAGCCGGGCGCTCGGGTTCAGACCCAGCCGCTGGGAGAGCCGGAAGGAGAACAGGGCGCCCCAGCTGTGACCGAAGGTGGCGCAGGGCAGGTCGAGCAGCGCGGGATCGACGACCCGCTCCATGGTGCGCATGAACGCGTCGATGTCGGAGGGGGCGCGCTCGTCCAGCCGCTTGGTGTCCATCCCCGGCAGCTTGATCGCGCACACGTCGACCTCCGGACCGAGGTGTTCGCGCCAGTCATCGAACAGGTCGGCGTCCCGGTAGCCGTTGGGGAAGCAGAACAGCCGCACCTTCGCCTCGGGCGCCGGCTGGTAGCGGTGCACCCAGTGCGCGGGGGTCAGGTTGTCCTCGTACGGCTTGGTCTGTGCCGCGCGCAGCCCACTGCCGCCGGGGAGCAGGTCCGTGAGGTTGCCCGCCAGGTCGCGCAGGGTGTCACTCTGGACCAGGTCGGCGAAGGAGATGTCCACCGACAGCAGCGTGCCCGTCTTGTGGAAGAAGCGCAGGCCCGTCATCGAGTCCAGCCCGAAGTCGCTCATCGCCTGGTCGGGGTCGACCTCCTCGGGCTCCATCTCCAGGATGTGCGCGAGCAGCCGGCCCAGGTACTCCAGGACCATCTCCCGCTTGCGTTCGGCGTTCGCGTAGCCGTAGCGCTGGAGGAAGTCGCGGTCCTCGCCCTCCTTGTCCAGGGTGGCGGCGTCCATCATGGCCTTGAGCTCGCCGAGCTTCTTCTCGTCGAACTCCTTGAGCCGGATGTGGCCGACGGAGGCGACCGTGGTGCCCGAGGCGTCCACCAGGCGGATGCTGCCGGTGATCTCCTGGCGGTCCGCGTCGAACTCGGGGACGGCCACGCTCGCGTGCAGGCCCTCGGCCGACGAGCAGGGGCCCAGGACGACCTCGTCCATCTCGGCCACCATGTACTTACGCCCGCCGGGGGTGCGCTCGACGGCCACGTAGTTGCAGGTCTGGGCGCAGCTGTCGAGGACGCCGGGGTGGAAGCCCAGGGCGTAGTCACGGTCGGCGGTGGCCCCCTGGGGCGCGGCGAAACTGACGAGCACCTCGTTCCCCTCGCGCCACCAGGCCCCGTCCACGTAGCGCACGGCCGGGCCGAAGTAGAAGCCCCGGTCCTGCTCCAGCGGCTCGTAGAACTCCTCGCGGGGCACCACGCGGCGGCTGGCGCGCTGGATGGCGGCCACCTCCAGCGGGGCGGCGTCGGTGGTGGTGCTCTCGTCGGTCGGGCCGACGACGCCGTGGACGTTCAGACTCCACTGGGCCGCGTCGGCCTCCTTGCTGTGGAACTGGAAGTCGAAGGAGCCGTCGCCGGACTCGCGCGGGTCCAGGACCAGCAGCACCTCCTTGGTCTCCTCGGCGAAGACCATGAGGGGGGCGGTGAAGCGCATGTCACGCACCCGGCACAGCCGGCCCGGGTGTCGCTCGGCCAGCACGGCCCGCAGCATCTCCAGGTAGTACCCCACGTGCACGACACCGGAGTTGTCCACCAGCTCGGGGAAGTTCTGGTGGGCGAAGGTGTACAGGTACTGCTTCTGCCGCACCGGCAGGCCCAGTTCCTCGCCGCGCAGGCCCTCCCGGCTCAGGCGTCCGCCCAGGCGCCCGGTCAGCTCCGCCGTGTCCTGGTCGGTGCCGGAGTGGGCCAGCCAGTGCCGGGTGGACTCGAAGGGGTAGTTGGGCAGCATCAGCTTGCGCCGGCCGCGGCCCGCGTAGTGGTCCCGCCAGGTCAGCGAGGAGCCCAGGCAGGAGAGCCGGGCCAGCGCCCGCAGCAGCGAGTCCAGTGCCGCCGCCCGGTCGGTCAGCCGCAGCACCACGACGTCCTCGCGTTCCAGGACCTCCGCGGTGCGCGGCGCGCCCAGTTCGACGAAGAACCGGTAGCCCTGGTCGTACAGCTCCCGTAGGCCCTCGTCGTAGCGGATCGGGGAGGTGAGGGCGTGGTCGTGGAAGTCGGCGCGCAGCGCCTCGGGGTTGTGGCTGGTCTGGAGGGTGTGCGGCGACTGGTAGCGGCTGGCGGGCTGCTGGTAGGCCGCCGCGCGTACGGCGTGCCGCCAGGTGGTGGCCCGGTCCTCGTAGGCGGCCGAGGGCCAGGTGGCGTCCGGTTCGGGGACGATCTCGGCGCCGGCGGCGGCCAGCGCGTCGGTGACCTGGCGCAGCGCCGTGGGAGCGGCGGACAGCACGCGCTCGCCGGGGCCGTAGACGGCCGACAGGTGGGCCTGGCCCTGCCAGTCGCGCATGACCTCCTCGAACGTCTCGCGCTCCAGCAGCACCCGGGCGAAGGCGACCGGTTCGGCCGAGCGGCGCGCCGCGTCCAGCGCCACGTGGTGCTCGACCGCGGCCGGCAGGCTCAGCACGCCGGAGACGACGGCCGCGACCAGGGAGCCGGTGCGCTCGCCGAAGGTGATCTCGGGCAGGACGCCGTAGGAGGCCAGCAGTTGGCACAGGGCGTACTCGGCGGCGAACAGCCACGCCTGGGCGGCCTGCGGCGTCGCGGGCGCGGCGCCCTCGGTGGTCAGCGCGGCGAGCTGGGGGCCGCAGGCTCCCTCGAAGTGGGTCAGGCACTCGGCCAGCGCCCCCCGGAAGACGGGGAAGGCGGCGGCCAGGGCGCGGGCGACCTCGACCGTGTGGCCGGTGTCGCCGTGGAAGAGGAAGGCCAGCTTGGGCTGGATCTTCTCGTCGGTCCGCGCGGCGAAGGCCCGGCCGCCGGCGTGCTGGGTGAACAGGGTGCGCTTGGCGTTCCAGCGGTCCCGGCCGTGGCTGCTGCCCAGGATGACCGAGGTGTCCGAGTAGAGCGTCCCCTCCTCCTCGTACGCCGCGAGCACGGCGGCGAAGCCCGCGCGCAGTTCGGCGGCGGTGGTGCCGAGGAAGACGGCGCGGTGGGTGAACGCGGTGCGACAGGCGTTGGCCGTGAAGCACAGGTCCTCGACCGGGACGTCGGGGTCGCTGGCCAGGTAGGCGTCGAAGTCGCGTATCTGGCGGACCAGCTTCTCCTCGTCGGTGGCGCTGAGGGTCAGCAACGAGGAGGCCAGCGGCGGGTGTTCGGGCACGCGCTCCGGTGTGCCCTGGGGGGCTTCGGAGAGGATCAGGTGCGCGTTGGTGCCGCTGAATCCGAAGGCGCTGATGCCGGCGTACCGGGGCCGGTCGGGGTCGGCCGGCCAGGGCAGGGTGGTGCGCGGGAAGGTGAAGGAGTCGCTGAGCGGCGTCAGGCGTGGGTTGAGCTCGCTGAGTCCGGCGATGGGCGGGATCTCGCCGTGGTGCAGGCACAGCACGGTCTTGATGAGGCTGGCGATGCCGGCGCCGGCCTCCAGGTGGCCGATGTTGGCCTTGACCGCGCCGAGCGTGAGCGGGCGCGCCTCGTGGCCGTAGACGTGGTGGATGGCGTCGATCTCGATCGGGTCACCGAGCAGCGTGCCGGTGCCGTGCGTCTCCAGGTAGTCGACGGCCTCGGCGGCCACTGCGGCGTTCTCCAACGCCCGCGCCAGGACGGCCTTCTGGGCCTGGCCGTTGGGCATGGTCAGGCCGCTGCTCTCGCCGTCGTTGTTGATGGCGCCACCCCGGATGAGGGCGTAGACGGTGTCGCCGTCGCGCTGGGCGTCCGAGAGGCGCTTGAGGACGACCATGCCCACGCCCTCGCCCCGGCCGTAGCCGTCCGCCGAGGCGTCGAAGGGCTTGGATCTGCCGTCGGCGGCCAGGGCGTTCATCATGCACAGCGAGGACATGACGCCGGGCGAGAGCATCATGTTCACGCCGCCGGCCAGTGCCGTGTCGCACTCCCCGCGTCGCAGCGCGTCCACGGCCAGCTGCGGGCCGACCAGCGACGAGGAGCAGGCGGTGTCCACGGACAGGGCGGGGCCGTTCCAGCCGAACGCGTAGGAGATGCGTCCGGAGGCGATGCTGGAGGTGGTGCCGGTGCCGATGTACTCGTTGACGTCGGCGGAGTCGCGCACGAGCTGGGCGTACTCGGAGTTGCTGGAGATCCCGACGAAGACGCCGGTGGAGCTGCCGCGCAGCTGTTCCGGATGCTGGCCGGCGTTCTCCAACGCCTCCCAGCACACCTCCAGCAACTGGCGCTGCTGGGGGTCCATCGCGTTGGCTTCCAGCGGCGAGATCTTGAAGAACCGGGCGTCGAACGTCGAGACGTCGTCGGCCAGGAAGTTGCTCTGCCGGATGTACATCTTGCCGGGCTTGCCGGGCGTCGGGTCGTAGTGCTCCTGGACCGGCCAGCGGCCCTCGGGCACGTCGCGCACGCCGACGCCGGCTGCGCGCAGGAAGTCCCAGAACCGCTCGGGGGTGTCACACCCGCCGGGGAAGCGGCAGGCCAGGCCGACCACGGCGACCGGCTCCTGGGCCGCCGCACGGCTGCGGGCCAACTGGCGGCGCAGGTTCTGGATCGTCAGGACGGACTGTTTCAGTACCTCGGTGGTGCTGCTCTTGGCCTGCTCACTCATGAAACATCCAGCCCCTCGTTCTCACTCAGCTCGATTTCCTTCCGCAGCAGGGCGACGAGGTCGTCCTCGCCCATGCCGTCGAGATCGGACGAGTCGTCCGAGCCCTCGAAGCCGCCCGCTCCCGGGGGGCCGTCGTCGACGGCGAGCCCGGTGGCCGGGGCGGCGGGCGCGGGGCCCGCGGGCGCCTGCGGCTCCGGCACGCCGGCCGGGGCCGCCGCGCCAGGCAGCTCGGGCGCGCCGACCGGCAGCGTCGCCTCGACCTCGCGCTCGGGGACCCCCAACATGCGGGTGATCTTCGCGATGTCGCCCTTGACCGTGACGACCTGCGGGTGGCCCAGGCCGACGGCGGTACGCAGCGCCTGCCAGCCCTCGGGGCCCTCCAGGACGACGGTGCCCAACTGGTTGCGCATCCAGGTCAGGATCGCGTCGCTGGTCTCCATGCCGCCGTCACGCCAGAAGGACCAGTTCAGCGACAGGGTGTGACCGCTGCGCTCGCCGCGCTCGCACTGCTTGGCGCGGTACTCGGCGAAGGCGTCCAGATAGCTGTTGGCGAAGCAGTAGTCGCTCTGTCCGAAGTTGCCCAGGACGGCCGCCAGCGAGGAGAACATCACGAAGCACTCCAGCGGCTCGTCCCGCAGCGCCTCGTCCAGGTGGCGGGTGCCGAACACCTTGGCCCGGAAGACCTCCGCCATCTCCTCGGGGCGCTTGTTCTGGAGCGAGCCGTCGCGCAGCGCGCCGGCCGAGTGGATCAGGCCGGTGACCGGGCCGAAGCGCTCACGCACCTCAGCGACCAGGTCCGCGACCGCCTGCCGGTCACCGATGTCGGCGCGCAGGTAGTGCGCGCCGGCCCCATCGCCGCCCCAGGAGGCGAGCTCGGCCAGCCGCTCGGGGGTGGCCTCGCGCCGGCCGACCAGGACGACGGTGGCCTGGTGCTCCTCGCACAGGTAGCGGGCGAAGAGCCCGGCCAGGCCGCCGGGGCCGCCGGTGACCAGGTACCGGCCGCCGTCGCCGAAGCGGGGCCGGGCGGCCTCGATCTCGCCGGCGGGGACCGGGTGGAAGCAGCGCGTCCAGCGGCGGCTGCCGCTGTGTCGCAGCTCCACGTCCTGGTCGTCGTGGCCGAACTCGGCGAGCAGGGCCGCCGCCGCGCGGGCCCGGCTGAGGTTGGCCCGGGTGAACTCAAGCGACTTGTAGACCAGCAGCGGGCTCTCCATGCGCACGGCCCGCAGGAAACCGCCGATGCCCTGGCTCTCGGGCGCGGCGGCGCCGCCGCGCGTGGCGTACGCGTAGACCAGGCGCACCCGCTGACCGGGCAGCTTGGCCAGCACGGCCTGGCTGAGGGCGGTCAGGGCGTAGACGCCGTGGTGCAGGGCGGCCTCGACGCGGTCGGGGTCGGCGTCGGAGGCGGGGGCCGACCAGTTGTGGATGACGCGCTCCACGCGGGCGCCGCGCTCGGCCAGCGCGTCGAGCAGGCGCTCGTAGTCGGCCCTGGCCAGCGGGTCGAGCTCGAACTCGTCCGGCCCGGTGGAGCGGAACCCGTGCTCGCCCGGGCGCACCAGGATCACGCGCTCGGGGCGCTGGGTGGCCGGCAGGCCCAGCAGGGCCGTCCGCAGCTTGTCACCGGTGTCCAGGAGGACGACGGTGCCTCCGGCCTCGGTCGTGGCGGCCGTGTCCGTCTCGGCCCAGTCCCGGGTGAACAGCCACACGGGGGCGTCCTCGTCGGTGTCCGGGGTCGTGGGCGGCTCGGCGGCGCGCGGGTCGCCGGCCTGGTCCAGCAGGCCCAGCAGGTAGCCACCGACGTCGTTGATGGTCGGGTAGTTGAAGATGAGTTGCAGGTCCAGGCTGTGGCCGAAGAGCTGCTCCAGCAGGTTGTGCAGCTGCGTGGAGGTGATGGAGTCCATGCCCAGCTCGAAGAAGCCGCGGTCGGTCTCCGGCAGCTTGCCCTCGGCGAAGCCGAGCAGGGTGGCGACGCGGCGCTGGAGGTAGCCGGCCATCAGCTCGGCGCGCTCGCCCCGGAACGCCTCGGCCAGTTGGCCCAGAAACGCGTGGTCCACGCCGTCGGGCAGCGCGTCGGCCGCCTCCGGCGGCGCGGCGGCCGGTTCGGCGGCCACCCGCAAGGGGCTCTGGTACAGCCAGTGGGCATCGCGCTCGAAGGGGTAGCCGGGCAGCGGGACCCGGCGCCCCGGGCGCCCGCGCCAGGCGGCCTCGAAGTCCGCCTCCTCGCCGTCGACCCACTGCCGGGCGACGGTGTCGAGCCGCTCGGTGGCCACCCGCCCGTCGGCCACGAAGCCCTTGAGCTGGGCGGCGAGGTCGGCGAGGTCGGTGGCGAGGAAGGCGGCCCGGTGCGCCAGCGGCCGGCGGCCGACCTGGAGCGTGTACGCCACGTCGGCCAGTTCCGGCAGCGCGTCGGGGGCCGCGCCCTCCAGGTGGGTGTGCAGGTCGGCGGCGTAGCGGGCCAGTGCCTCGGGGCCGCGCGCGGACAGCGGCACCAGGTGGGGGCCGCTGGTGGGCGCCGCCGGGCGGGGCCGGGCGGTGTACTCCTCCAGGACCAGGTGGACGTTGACGCCGCCCACGCCGAAGGAGCTGACGCCGGCGCGGCGCGGCTGGCCCTGCGGGGGCTGCCAGGGCTCGGCGTCCAGCTGGACCCGGAAGGGGGTGCGGTCGAAGTCGATGTTCGGGTTGAGCCGCTCGGAGTTGAGCCGGCTGGGGAACAGCCGCCCCTCGCGCATCTGCAGCAGGACCTTGGTGACCTGGGAGATGCCGGCGGCGGCCTCCAGGTGGCCGATGTTGGACTTGACCGAGCCGATGGCGCAGTGCCGCCCGTCGTCGGGGAAGCCGTCGAACGCGGTGGCCAGCGCCTCGATCTCGATGCTGTCGCCCAGCGAGGTGCCGGTGCCGTGGGCCTCCAGGTAGCTGACGCTGCCCGGCTCGACGCCGGCCCTGGTCAGCGCGGCGCGCACGACCTCGGCCTGGGCGACCGGGTTGGGCACCGTGTAGCCGTTGGTCTTGCCACCGTGGTTGACGGCGGTGCCCTTGATGACGCCGTAGATGTGGTCGCCGTCGGCCTCGGCCCGGGCGAGCGGCTTGAGCAGGACGGCGCCCACGCCCTCGCCGGGCACGTAGCCGTTGCCGCCCTCGCCGAAGCTCTTGCAGTGGCCGTCGGCGGAGAGGAAGTTGAACATGCCCAGCGTCAGGTACTTGCTGGGGTGCAGGCTCAGGTTGACGCCGCCGGCGATGGCGGCCTCGACCTCGCCGTGGCGCAGCGCCTCGCAGGCGAGGTGGATGGCGTACAGCGAGGAGGAGCAGGCGGTGTCCACGACCAGGCTGGGGCCGCGCAGGTTGAGCAGGTAGGAGACGCGGTTGGCCACCGAGTAGAGCTGCGAGTCGATCGGCACGTCCTTGCCGGCGGCCAGGTCGGCCGCGCCGTGCAGGCCGTACTCGTTGAAGGTGACGCCGGCGTAGACGGCGACGTTGCCGCGCCGGTCGCCGGCGTGCGGGTCGGCGAAGGACTCGGGGGTGTGCCCCGCGTCCTCCAGGCAGTGCCAGACGGCCTCCAGGAACAGCCGCTCCTGGGGGTCCATGTAGGCGGCGGCGCCGGGCGAGAGGTTGAAGAAGGCGGGGTCGAAGGCGAACGCGTCGTCGAGGAAGCCACCCCAGCGGCAGTCGATGTCAGGGAAGTCGCGGTGGTCCCAGCGCTCGGTGGGAATCTCGGTGATGGCGTCCTTGCCGGCGGCGAGGTTCTCGGCGAACCGCGCCAGGTCCGGCGCCTGCGGGTAGCGCCCGCTGAGGCCGACGATGGCGATGTCCCCGGAGCCGGTCGCGGCGTGGGAGCCGGTCGCCGTGGTGGCCGGTACGAGGGCGGCGGGGGCCGGCGCGGCCGGTGTCGCGATCGCGGCGCGGGGGGCCGGGCGGCCCAGTTCCCGGGCGGCGTCGGTGGTGGCCAGGTGACGCGCCAGGGACTCCAGGTCCTTGTAGGTGAACAGCAGGGAGGTGGGCAGCGGGCCGTAGTACGCCTCCAGGGCCCGGTTGAGCTGGGTGATCCGGACGGAGTCGACGCCGTAGTCCTCGAACGTCGTGTGGGCCCGGAGCCGGTCGATAGGGATCTTGAGCACGTCGGAGAAGCGGTGCCGCACGTCCGCCAGGACAGCGGCGTGCAACTCCGCGCCACTGAGCGGCGCGGCCCGCGGCGCGGCGGCCTCGGCTTGGCGCGGGGCCACCGGCCCGGCGGGCGCGAGCGGCGCGGCGGGGGCGGCCGGTGGGCCGCCCGGGGCGCCGACCAGCGCCGAGGCGGGCACCAGCGGGTCGTTCGGACCGACCGGGACGATCCAGTGCACCTCGCGGGCGAACGGGTAGGTGGGCAGCGGCAGTCGTCGCCGGGCCTGGCCCTGCCACAGCGGTGCCCAGTCCGCGTCGGCGCCCATGACCCACATCTCGGCGGTCTCGTCCAACCGGCCCTCGGCCAGCAGTTGGCGGGTGTACTTCTGGGTGACGTCGTGGTGCAGCAGCGAGTGCAGCCGGCGGTCGTGGTCCTCGGTGGAGCCGGACCACACGCCCGGGGCGTCCGCGCGGCCCGCCAGGAAGTCCCGCAGCCCCCGGCGCAGGCCGTCCAGGTCACCGGCGCGCACGGCCAGCCGTTCGGCCATCGCCTCGCGCCCGGTCTGGAGGGTGTACGCCAGGTCGGCCAGGGACGGCGCGGGCGCGGCGGCCGCCGGGGCTTCGGGCGCGGCAAGGGGTCCGCTGCCGTACAGGTCGACCAGGTGGGCGGCGGTACCGGCCACGGTGGGCCGCTCGCGGAGCACCTGGGCCGGGAAGGCCAGGCCCAGTCGTTCCTGCAACCGCTCGTGGCAGGCGACCAGTTCGTAGGCGCCAAGGCCCTGGTCGGCGTACGGTTCCTGGTCGTCGATGTCGGCCGGGCGCAGGCCCAGCGCGTGGGCGACCGCCGCGCGGGTCTCGGCGCGCGCCGTCTCGGGTGTCAGGGCCGTGGGTGCCTGGGCCGTCGCCGGCTGGTGGGCGGCCGGGGCGGGGGTGGCGTGACGGTCCAGGTGGGCCAGGAGTCGCTGGGCGGCGCTCGTCAGGCCCTCGCGCTGCTGCGCGGAGAGCACGAAGAGCTGCTCGCGCGGCGCCTCCTGGCGCGCCGGTCGGGACGGCGCCGGGGCCTCCTCGATGACGAGGTGGGCGTTGGTGCCGCCGGCGCCGAAGGCGCTGACGCCCGCGCGGCGCGGCAGCTCCCGGCCGTCGGGTGTGGTCGGGGCCTGCCAGTCCGCCAGGTCGCGCTGGACGGTGAAGGGCGTCTCGGCGAAGTCGATCAGCGGGTTCAGGGGCGTGGCGTGCAGCGAGGGCACCAGTTGGCGGTGCCGCAGTTGCAGGATCACCTTGGTCAGGGCGGCGATGCCGGCCGCCGACTCCAGGTGACCGATGTTCGACTTGACCGAGCCGATCGCGCAGAACCGCTGGTCCTGGGTGGCCTTCCGGTACGCCTTGGTCAGGCCGGTGATCTCGATGGGGTCGCCCAGCGAGGTGCCGGTGCCGTGCGCCTCGACGTAGGAGATCGACCGCGGGTCGACGTCGGCGTGGGCCAGCGCCTCGCTGATGACCTCGGCCTGGGCGTGCGGGTTGGGTACGGAGTAACCACTGGTCCGGCCGCCCGCGTTGACGGCCGAGCCCTTGATGACGGCGTACACGTGGTCGCCGTCGGCCAGGGCCTGGTCCAGCGGCTTGAGGAGGACGGCGCCCACGCCCTCGCCGGGCACGTATCCGTCGCCGCCCTCGCCGAAGGCGCGGCAGCGGCCGTCGCTGGAGAGGAAGCCGCCCTGGCCGAGCTGGAGGTACTTGGCCGGGTGGGACATGACGTTGACGCCGCCGGCCAGGGCCAGTTCGCACTCGCCGCCACGGATGGCCGCGCACGCCTGGTGGATGGCGACCAGCGACGAGGAGCACATGGTGTCCACCGTCATGCTCGGCCCGTGGAAGTCGAAGAAGTACGAGACGCGGTTGGCGACCGAGGCGTACGAGGAGTTGCCGTTGAGCCAGCCGCCGTGCTTGTCGGTGGCCAGGAGCTGGTAGAGGCCGAACATGACGCCGGCGTAGACGCCGACCTTCTTGCCGGCCAGCGCGCCCGGGGCGTAGCCGGCGTCCTCGATGACCTGGTGGGAGGTCTCCAGGAACAGGCGCTCCTGCGGGTCGAGGAACTCGGCCTCGACGGGCGGGATGTTGAAGAACAGCGGGTCGAAGAGTTCCACGCCGTCCAGGAAGCCGCCCCACCGGCTGTAGGTGGTGCCCGGCTTGCCGCGCTCGGGGCTGTAGTAGGCGCTGTGGTCCCAGCGGCGGTGCGGGACCTCGGTGACGCTGTTCGCGCCGGTGCGCAGGTTCTCCCAGAAGGCGTCGAGGTCCGCGGCGCCCGGGTAGCGCCCGGCCAGGCCGATGATGGCGATGTCCCGCGCGGCGGCCGGCCGCGCGGCGGGTGCGCGCGGCGCGGCCGGCTCCGGGGTGGCGGCGGGGGCGGGGGGTGCGGTGGCGGGCTGGTCGGCCCGGCCGCGCCCGGTGAGCAGGGCCCACTTGCCGGTCAGCGTCCTGGCCGGGGTGGCGGCGGTCGGCGCGGGGGCCGGGGTGGGGGCGGCGACCGGGACCGGTGCCACGGCGGGCTGGGTGGGGGTGGTCGCGGCCAGCCCGAAGAGGGCGCTCAGTCGGGCGCCCTTGGTGCGCACGAGGTGGTCGGTGAGCTCGTTGACGTTGTCGTATTCAAAGAACAGCGTCTTGGCGAGCGGGCCCAGGTCCTCCTCCAGCTCCTGGGTCATGCTGATGATCAGGATCGACTCGACGCCGTAGCGGCCGAAGGAGACCTCGGGTCGGATCTCGGAGGTCGGCAGCTTGGTGAAGCGCGAGACCAGGCGCACCAGGTGGTCACGGGTGCGGCCACGCAGCACCGGGTCGGCGCCGGGCTCCGCCGTCTGGGTGGCGGACGGCGCGGCGGGGCCGGTGCGCGGCCGGGGCGCGGGGCGCCCGGTCGCCGACTCCAGCAGCTCCCAGGTGCGCGGCTCGCCCTTGACCACCACGACCTGCGGCGCGTCGCCGGCCAGCGCGGTGAACAGGGCGCTCACGCCCTCGTCCGGGGTCAGCGGGTGCAGGCCCAGCTCCGTCCTGGCCCGCTCCTCGGCGGCGTCCCCGGCGTGCATGGCGCCGACTCCCGCCCACAGCGGCCAGCCGACGGCCAGGGTGCGGCCGGTGCGCAGACCGCGCCGGCGCAGCGCCTCTCGGCGGTGCGCGTAGTGGTCGAGGTAGGCGTTGGCGAAGCCGTAGTCGGCCTGGCCGAGGTTGCCGAGCGTGCCGGCCAGCGAGGAGAAGAGGACGAAGAAGTCGAGCGGTTCGCCGCGCAGCGCCTCGTCCAGCAGGGCGGTGCCGGTGACCTTGGCGGCGAGGACGGCCGCCGCCTCCTCGCGGGTCTTGCGCAGCAGGAAGGAGTCGCGGATGACGCCCGCCGAGTGCAGGACGCCGGACAGCGGCCCGAAGGCGTCGCGGGCCTGGCTCACCAGCGTCGCCACGCCCTCGGCCGAGCTCACGTCGGCCCGCGCGTACCGGGCCTGGGCGCCCTCGCGGGTGAGGTCGGCCAGCGCGGCCCGGCCCCGCTCGTCCAGCGGGCCACGCCCGCTGAGGACCAGGCGCACCGGGGCGCGGCGGGCCAGTTCGCGGGCGAAGACCAGTCCGAGACCGCCCAGGCCGCCGGTGATCAGGTAGGTCGCGCCGGGCCGTACCGGGTCGGGCAGCGCGCCGGTCGGGGTGGGCAGCGCGGCGAGGCCGCGTACGGTGCGGCGCTCGCCGTCGTAGCGGATCTGGCTCGCCCCGGCCGGCTGGTCGAACTCGGCGAGTACGGTGGCCGCCGCCGCGTCGGCCGGGCGCGGGGTCAGGGCCACGCTGCGGTAGTCGAAGGCGGGCTTCTCCAGGGCGACCACCCGGGCGAAGGCGCCGACGGCGGCGTAGTGCGGGCTGTCGCCGTCCGCGTCCTCGGTGAAGGCGTGGACGAGGCGGACGTCGTGCTCCGCGCGCTCACGCAGCAGCGCCTGGGTCAGCTCGTGCAGCAGGACGTACTCCCGCTCGGCGGCGTGCGCGACCGTGACGTCACCGGTGTGCCGGGGCGCGGTGGGCCCGTGCCAGATCAGCACGCGGGTGGGCGCGGGGCCCTCGCGCAGGGCCGGGACCAGGTGGTCGGCCGTGCGCACCACGCGCAGCGTGGCGCCGGTGGCCTGGCGTGCCACGGCCTGGCGTAGGGCCGCTTCGGCCTCGTCCCGCGGGGCGAGGGCCAGGATGTGGCCGCTGGCGCTGGGCGCGTCGGCGGACCCGGGGGGCGCTGGCGGGGTGGGCTGCCACTGGGGGGTCCAGTGCCGGACGTGCTCGGTCATTTCCTCATTCACCTGTCTTCGGCCCCGGTCACGAACGACTTCAGGGCGTAGTCCTTCACGACCACGAGGGCCTTGCCGGTCAGGTCGGTCAGCGTGATGTCGAAGCGGTCGACGCCGGCGCCGGGCGGGGTGTCGCCCAGGCGGCGCAGGTAGGCGACGCACTCCTCGGGTAGCGGCCCGCGGACGTCGACGGCGGCCACCGAGAAGGGCAGCAGCAGTCGCCTCTCGCGCTCGTGTCCCGCCGGGTCCGCCATCAGCGCGATGACGGCCTGGAAGGCGCCGTTGACCAGCGCGGGGCGCAGGACCTCGGCTTCGTCGCGGTCGGCGGCCGGTGGCAGCGCGAGCTGGGCCACCGCCTCGCCGTCGCCGTACAGCACCTCCTCGATGACCTGGAAGGCCGGTCCGTTGTCCAGGCCGGCCGCCGCCATGGCCGCGTAGCCGGCCGGGCCGGTCAACTGGCGGTCACAGCGGGCGAGGACGTCGGCCAGGTCGAGCGGGGGCGCGTCGGCCGGGGCCTGGTGCGGCGCGTCCGTCAGGTCGATCCGGGCCTCCACGCACACGCGGGCGGCCTGTGGCCCGTGGTCCAGGCCGACCCGGACCAGAACGAAGTCCTCGTGTGGGAGGAGGCGCACGCTCACCTCGACGGGCTCCTCGCCGACCTCGATGGGGTGTCGCCACAGCACGTCGCGTACCGCGCGCACCTCCCGCTCCAGGCTCAGCGTCCCGGCCAGCCGTGCCATCTCCAGCGTCACGGCGCCAGGCAGCACGCGGCGGCCGGCGACGCGGTGGCCGTCCAGGAAGGGTTCGTGGCCGGTGAACGTCGTGGTGAAGCGCTGTTCGAACAGGGAGGAGCGGTTGTGGTGCAGCAGCGGGGCCAGCCGCTCGGGGGCCGGCGCGCCGGTCGGCGCGGCCAGCGGCACGGCCGTGTCCTTGGGGGGCAGCCAGTGCCGGGGGCGGGCGAAGGGGTAGGTCGGCAGGCTGCGCCGGCGGCGGGTGCCGGGCGCGGTGAACGCCTCCCAGTCCAGGTCCTGGCCGCCCACCCACAGGTCGAGCAGCGCGGCGTACTCTCCCGCCGCGTACTGGTCGCGCAGCGCGTCGCCGGCCGCGCCGCGCGGCGCGGGCACGGGGGTCTCGACGGTGCCCTGGTGCGGGGCGCGGTGGCCGGCCAGGAAGTCGGCCAGGCCCCTCTCCAGGTCGTGTTGGCTGCTGACGACGAAGCCGATGCGCTCCTCGTAGGCGTCGCGGCCCACCTGGAGGGTGTACGCGACGTCGGCCAGCTCGGCCGCGCTCAGTCGGTGGTCACGCGACCAGTCCAGCAACCGCTGGGCCACGGCGCGCAGTTGGTCTTCTCGTCGGGCCGACAGGCGCACGAGCAGCGGTCCGCTCGCGGTCTCGGGGGCGGGGGTGGGGGTGGTGGGTGGCTGGTACTCGGCGATGACCACGTGGGCGTTGGTGCCGCCCGCGCCGAAGCCGGAGACGCCGGCGACGCGCGGGCCGGTGGGCGACTCCCAGGCGGTGACCTCCTGCGGGACCGTGAAGGGGGTGGCCGCGAAGTCGATATCCGGGTTGAGGGTGGTCGAGTGCAGGGACGGGGCGATCTGTCCGTGGCGCATCTGGAGCAGCACCTTGCTGACGCCGGCGATGCCGGCGGCGCTCTCGCAGTGGCCGATGTTGGACTTGACGGAGCCCAGGTAGCAGCGGCGTGCCTCGGTGGACTCAGCGCCGAACGCCTTGGTCAGCGCGGAGACCTCGATGGGGTCGCCGAGCCGGGTGCCGGTGCCGTGCGCCTCCACGTACGAGACCTGGTCGGCCTGGACGCCGGCCCGCTCCAGCGCGCGCCGGATGACGGCGGTCTGGGCGTGCGGGTTGGGGACGGTGTAGCCGTTGGTCTTGCCGTCGTGGCTGACGGCGGTGCCCTTGATGACGCCGTAGATGTGGTCGCCGTCGGCCTCGGCCCGGGCGAGCGGCTTGAGCAAGACGGCGCCCACACCCTCGCCGGGCACGTAGCCGTCGCCGCCGTCGCCGAAGGACTCGCACCGGCCGCGTGTCGAGGCGAAGTGGTGCCTGCCGAGCATGAGGAACTTGTTGGGGTGCAGCGAGAGGTTGACGCCGCCGGCGATCGCCGCCTCGCACTCGCCCGACAGCAGGCTCTGGGCGGCCAGGTGGAGGGCGACCAGCGACGAGGAGCACATGGTGTCCACGGCCAGGCTGGGCCCGTGGAAGCCGTACTGGTAGGAGACGCGGTTGGCGATCGAGGCGGCGCTGCCGGTGAGGGTGACCAGCTCACCGCGCAACTGCTGCTGGGCCGCGTAGAGCTGGTACTCCTCGTACATCACGCCGACGTAGACGCCGACGGGCTTGCCGGTGAGGGAGCGTCGGCTGTAGCCGGCGTCCTCCAAGGCGTGGTGGACGCACTCCAGGAAGATCCGCTCCTGGGGGTCCATCACCTCGGCCTCGCCGGGCGAGATGTTGAAGAACAGCGAGTCGAAACTGGTCGCCTCGTCAACGAACCCGCCCCAGCGGGCGTAGGTCCGCTCCTTGGGGCCGGTGCCGGCGGTCAGGTAGGGGGTGTGGTCCCACCGGTCGGCGGGGATCTCGGTGACGGAGTCCCGGCCGGAGCGCAGGTTGTCCCAGAACGTCGCCATGTCGTCGGCCTGCGCGTAGCGCCCGGCCAGGCCGACGATGGCGATGTCCAGGGCGCCGGCGGGCTCGGGCGCGGCCGGGAGGGCGGCGGCCCGGGGGGCCGGGGTGGTGGCCGGGCCGGTGAAGGCGCGGGACCAGTTGGCGGGCAGCGCGACGGCGGCGGCCGGCGTCGAGGGCGCCGGGGCCGGGGGCGCGGGGTGGGGTCCGACCAGTGCGGCGGCCTGGCGTGGGTGGCTGCGGCTCAGGGCCTCGGCCAGCTCCCCCACCGTCTGGTTCTCGAAGAAGATCGTCTTGGGCAGGGGGCCGAAGTGCCGTTCCAACTGCTGGGTGAGGTTGATGATGAGCACCGAGTCGATGCCGTAGTTCTCCAGCGGGACGTGGACGTCCACGCGCCCGGCGTCGAGCTTGATCTCCTCGGCGACGATGCCCTTCAGCACGGTGGCCAGCAGGTCGGCCACCTCCTCGCCGCCCGCCGCCTGACTCGGGCCCGTGCCCGGCGCGAGGGTGGCGGGCGTGGCCTGGGGGGCGTTGGTGGTCTGCGCGTCGAGGTAGCCACGCACCTTGGCGGCGTCGCCGATCAGCGGCAGGACCTGCCCCTCGCCGGTGGCCACGCAGGCCGCGAGGGCGTCCAGGCCGGTGGCCCGGTCCAGGACCGCCAGGCCCACGGCGTCGGTGGCGGCCCGCGCCTGCTCGGCGCTGAGGCCCATGCCGCCGTCCTGCCAGAGCTGCCAGTTGACCGAGAGGGTGTGTCCCCGCCGCTCGCCGCCGGCCACCAGCGTGTTGCGGTGGGCGGCGTAGTGGTCCATGAACGCGTTGCCGGCCGCGTAGTCGGCCTGGCCGGCGTTGCCCAGCGCGCCGGCGGCGGAGGAGAAGAGCCAGAACAGCTCCAGCGGCGCGTGCCGCGTGGCCTCGTCCAGGGCGATGAGACCGGCCGTCTTGGGGGCGAGCACGGCCCGCGCGTCCTCGGCGCTCTTGCCGGTGATCAGCCGGTCCCGGGTGACGCCGGCGCAGTGCAGCACGCCGTGCGGGCCACCGTGTTCGGCGGTGATCCGCGCGACCAGCGCGTGACAGGCCGCCGCGTCGGTGACGTCGGCCCGCTCGTACGCGGCCACGGCGCCCAGCTCCCGCAGCCGCCCGAGGGCGGCCTCGGTGCGCTCGCCGGGCGCGGAGCGGCCGGTGAGGACCAGGCGCGGGGCGCGTACGTCGCGGGCGATGGCCTCGGCCACCAGCAGGCCCAGGCCGCCGGCGCCGCCCGTGACGAGGTAGACCCCGCCGTCACGCCACAGCGGTTCCCCGGCGCGCGCGGGCTCGGGGAGCTGGACCCACTGGCGGATCTCGCGCCGACCGTCGGCGGTGTGGCGTACGAGCTGGTCGGCGGGCCAGGCGCGCTCGGCGCGCAGGCGTTCGGCCAGTGCGGCCGGCGTCGGACCGTCCTGGGGGCGCAGGAGCTGGACGCTGGCGTCCGGGTGCTCGCCGCGCAGCGACTGGAGGAAGCCGGCCAGGCCGAGGGAGGTGTCATCGGCGGCCACGACCTGCACCAGCAGGCGCTGCCTGCGGCTGTCGTGGAGCAGCGGGCCGGTGTGCCGCAGCAGGTCCAGGACGTGGTCCTGGTAGCGGTCCACGGGGCGGGGCGCGTGGGAGGACAGGGCCCGCACGTCGGCCTCGGGCAGGAGTCGGGTCAGCTCGGCGAGCAGGCCCGGGGCCGGGTCGCCGACCAGCACGGTCCACCGGTCGACGTGGGCGCCGGCCCCGTCGGCCGGCCGTGCCAGCGCCCGCGCGTCCCAGCGCGGGGCGTACAGCAGACGCTCTGGCGTCGCGGTGGCCGACTCGAAGGCGTAGCTCTTGAACGCCACCTGGTCCAGGTGGACCAGGACCCGGCCGGTCTCGTCGCTGAGTGTGATGTCGATCTTCTTGAGCCGGTCGCCGCCGTCCCGGGCCGGGCGCAGATGGGCCCACATCACGGGTGTGGTGGCGTCGGTGACGGTCACCGAGCCGACAGCGAAGGGTAGTTCGGCCGAGCCGCCCGCCGTCTCGGGCAGCGTGTCCACGTCGTCGGGCAGGGACAGGGCCAGCGTGGCCTGGAGCGCCGCGTCCAGGAGCGCGGGGTGCAGCGTGTAGCGGTCGGCGTCGGCGCGCACGCCGGCCGGCAGACGCAACGCGACCAGCACCTCGTCGGTGCCCCGGTGGACGGTCTCGATGGCCTGGTGGGCGGGCCCGTAGGCGATGCCCATGCGGGTGAACGCGTCGTAGCACCAGGTGCCCTCGACGCGCGGGCGGGTGCAGCGGTCCCGGAGCGCGGCCAGGTCCAGGTTCCGCGCGGGCGTCTGGTCCGGCGCGGTGAGCTCCACGCTGCCCTGGCAGTGCGTCTGGTCGACCCGGTCGCCGTCGGAGCTCTGGCTGTGGACGCGGAAGGCGATGCTCTGGGCGTCGGTCCCGGGGGTCAGCGTGATGTGCGCGGTGACCGGCTGCTCGGCCACGGTCAGCGGGCGCAGCCACACCACGTCGTGTACGCGCAGGTCGGCGCCGCGCGCCTGCTCGGGCAGCGCGGCGCGCACGGCGGCCAGCGCCATCTCCAGGTAGGCGACGGCGGGCAGCAGTCTGGCGCCGCCGACCTGGTGGTCGCGCAGGAAGAACTCGCGCCCGGTGAAGGTGCTGCTGAAGCGCAGCCCTTCCAGGTCGGAGCTGTTGCGGTGGAGCAGCGGGTGGAGCTGGTCCGCGCCGGCCGCCGGGCGGGGCGTGGCCGGGCCGGTGACCCAGCAGCGCTCCCTGGCGAAGGCGTAGCCGGGCAGCGGCACGCGGCGCGGCGGCTGGTCGTACAGCAGCGCCCAGTCCACGGCGATGCCCTCGACCCAGAGTTCGGCGATCTTGTCCAGGCGTCGTTCGCGCAGCAGCCCGGACATCATGTCGCTGTCCTCGAACAGGCCCACCAGGAGCTTGGACTGGCGCCCCGCGCCCCGGCTGTCGCCGGTGTACACGCGTGCGGTGCCCGGCTCGCCGGCCACGTACGCCGCCAGCGCGGAGGTCAGTTCGCCGAGGTCGGCGGCCACGATCGCCAGTCGCTGTTCCATGGCCTCGCGGCCGACCTGGAGGGTGTGGGCGACGGCGGCGGGGTGGGCTCCGTCGTACCCCTCGCGGGCGGCGCTCAGGTGGTGTGCGGCGAGCTCGCGCAGCCGCTCCCCGTCCCGGGCGGAGAGGACGAACAGGTACGGGCCGACCGTGGGCGCGGGCTCGGCGCGCTCCTCGACGTACTCCTCGACGATCAGGTGGGCGTTGGACCCGCCCGCGCCGAAGGAGCTGATGCCGGCCCGGCGCGGCTGGCCGTCCGGCGCCTCCCAGGGGGCCAGCTCCCGCTGCACGGTGAAGGGGCCGCTGGCGAAGTCGATGTAGGGGTTGAGGGTGGTGGCGTGCAGGGAGGGCGCCAACTGGCGGTGCTTGAGCTGGAGGAGGACCTTGCTCAGCGCGCCGATGCCGGCGGCGGACTCCAGGTGTCCGATGTTCGACTTGAGGGAGCCGATCGCGCAGAAGCCGGTGTCCTGGGTGTGGTGGCGGAAGGCGTTGGTGAGCGCGGTGATCTCGATGGGGTCGCCCAGCGAGGTGCCGGTGCCGTGCGCCTCGATGTAGGAGACCGAGCGCGCGTCCACGCCGGCGCCCGCCAGGCCCGAACGGATCAGGTCGGCCTGCGCGTTGGGGTTGGGCACCGTGAAGCCGGAGGTCTTGCCGCCGGCGTTGATGGCGCTGCCCTTGATGACGCCGTGGATGTGGTCGCCGTCGGCGATGGCGCGCTCCAGCGACTTGAGCACCACCGCGCCCACGCCCTCGCCGGGCACGTAGCCGTCGCCGCCCGCGCCGAAGCTGCGGCACCGGCCGTCGGTCGAGGCGAAGTTGCCCTGGCTGAGCAGGATCAGCTTGTTGGGGTGGACGGTCAGGTTGACGCCGCCCGCGATGACCATGTCGCTCTCGCCCCGGCGGATGCTCTCGCAGCCCAGGTGGATGGTGGTCAGCGACGAGGAGCACATGGTGTCCACGGCCATGCTGGGGCCGTGGAGGTTCATGAAGTACGAGACGCGGTTGGCGATCGCCGCGAACGAGGACGGCACCGGGACCGGCTCGCCCTTGATCTCGCCCTGGAACAGCTCGTACATCCCGTACATGACGCCGACGTAGACGCCGACCTTCTCCCCGGCCAGGCCGGTGCGGGTGTAGCCGGCGTTCTCCACGGCGCGCCACGCGGTCTGGAGGAACAGGCGGGCCTGCGGGTCCAGGAAGTCGGCCTCGCCCGGGGAGATGTTGAAGAACAGCGGGTCGAACTGGTCGACGCCGTCGAGGAAGCCGCCCCACTTGGCGTACGCCTTGCCGGGGGTCCTGCCCTCGGGCGCGTAGTACTGGGCGTGGTCCCAGCGGTCGGCGGGCACCTCGCTGACGGAGTCGGTCCCCGAGGCCAGGTTGGCCCACAGCTCGCGCAGGTCCTCGGCGCCCGGGTAGCGGCCGTCGATGCCGATGACGGCGATGTCCTGGGAGTCGGCGCCGCGCGCGGGGGTGGCGCCCCGCGGGGTGGCCGGGGTGCGGAAGCGGGGGGCCGTGTGGCGCGCGGGGGGTGTGGGGCGGGTCGGCGGGGCGGGTGGCGGCGTGGTGGTCGCCGCCGGGCTCTGGCCGGTCCCGGCCGCCGGCTCCGCCGCCGGGTCGCCGAAGACGCGGCGCAGGTCGGCGGCGCGGTCGGCGACGAAGTGGTCGGCGAGTTCCTCGATGCTCCCGTACTCGAAGAACAGGGTCTTCGGGAGCTCGCCGAAGTCCTCCTCCATGCGCCGGGTCAGGCTCATCATGACGATCGAGTCGATGCCGAAGACCTCGAAGTCGTCGGCGGCGTCGATCTTGTCCGCGTCGCTCTTGATGCGCTCACTGACGATGCGCGTCAGGTAGCCGACCATCTGCCGCCTGAGCTGGGCCGTCGGCGCGGGCGTGGCCGGGGTGGCGCCGGCGGTCGGCGCCGGGGTGGCCGGCCCGGGTTCCGGGGCGGCCTGGGTCGGGGCGCCGGCCCGGTCCTGGACGCCGAAGGTGCGGCGGATGGCCGCCGCGTCGCCGCTGGCGTAGACCACGTGCGACTCGGGCAGGGTCAGCGCGCGCTCCAGGGCCTGGCAGCCCTCGCGCGCGGCGAGCGGGGCGATGCCCAGGCGTTCGCGCATCGCGCGCGCCGCCTCGGGCTGGATGGTCATGCCGCCCTCGGCCCAGTACGGCCAGCCCACCGACAGCGTGCGGCCCGAGCGCTGGCCCGCCCGGCGTCGCTCCTCGCGCTGGGCGGCGAAGGCGTCCTGGTAGGCGCTGGCGAAGCAGTAGTCGCTCTGGCCCAGGTTGCCCAGGACGGCGGACATCGACGAGAAGAGCACGAACAGGTCGAGCGGTTCCTCGCGCAGCACCTCGTCCAGGTGGCGGGTGCCGGCGACCTTGGGGGCCAGTACGGCGGCCACGTCCTCGACGGACTTGTTGCGGATCAGCGCGTCGCGCAGGGTGCCGGCGGAGTGCAGGACGCCGTCGATCCGCCCGAAGCGCTCCTTGGCCCGGGCGACGAGCGCCTCCACGTCGGCGCGGCGGGAGACGTCGGCGCGCACGTAGAGGGTGTGCGCGCCGGGGAGTTCCGCGTCGCCCGCCTCGCCGCGACCGGTCAGGACCAGGCGCGCGTCGTGGACCTGGCTGAGGTGGCAGGCCAGGATGCGGCCGACGCCGCCCAAGCCGCCGGTGATCAGGTAGACCCCGCCGGTACGGAAGGCCGGCGCGGTCCCGGCCGGGTCGGCCAGGGCGGCGGGGTCGGCCTCCACGGTGCGTACCGCGCGGCGCGTCGCGCCGTCCCACCAGACCTCCGACGCCTCGGCCGGGTCGGCGGCCAGCTCGGCGCGCAGCCGGGTCAGGACGTCGCCGTCGGCGGACAGGCCCACGGTGCGGGCCGTGACGAACCGGTCCTCCGTGGCCAGGCTCCGCAGATAGCCGCCGACCGCCCGGTACTCGGGACGCGGGCGCTCGTCGCCGGCCACGGGGTAGACGTAGACCAGGTCGAGCTGCCGGCGGGGGCCGGCTCCCGTCAGGGCACGGGCCAGGGCGTGCACGGCGTACGGGCCGTCCGCCGGCTCGGTGGCCACCAGCACGATCCGGTCGGGGAGCTGGTCGCGGCGGCGCAGCTCGGCCAACAGCTGGGCGTAGTCGTCCCGCTCGGTGGGGCGCAGGGTGAAGCGCGTGCCGCCAGCGCTCGCCGTGTAGTCGGCGCCGGCCTCGCCGCTCGCGTCGGCCAGGGCGGTCACGGCGGCCAGGCCGGCGGCCTGGCCCGAGGTGGCGGCGTCGGCGAACAGCACCAGGGTGCGGCCGGCGCCGGTGTGCTGGCCGGCCGGCGCCTCCTGCCAGCGGCGGGCGAGGAAGACGGGCTCGGGCGCCTTCGGGCGGCCCGTGGCGCGGACGGTGAACCCGGTGATCTCGGCGGCCACGACGCCGTCCGCGTCCGTGACGGTGACGTCGAAGACCCGGCTGCCGGGCGTGTCGGCGCTCGCCGGGCGGATGTGGGCGCGGGCCGGGGAGGGCAGCGGCGCGAAGCAGCGGACCCGGTCCACGGCGAAGGGCAGGTGGACCGCGCCGTCGGTGGCCAGGAAGGGGCGGATGGCCTGCCAGGCGCCGTCGAGCAGGGCCGGGTGCAGGGCGTACCCGGGGCGCTCCGTGTCCAGTTCGAGGGTGGCCAGCGCGTCGGTGGGTCCGTACGCGAGCTCCCGTAGGGTCCGGAAGGCCGGCCCGTAGGAGACCCCGGAGCCGGGCGCGTCGTCGGCCGGGTAGAGCGCGGCGTGGTCGAGTCGGGTGGCGCAGCGCGCGCGGAGCGCGGCGAGGTCCAGCGCGGGCGGTGCCGGCAGCGGGTCGAAGCCCAGCTCGCCGCTGGCGCACGGCGTGCCGTGTCCGTCGTACACCTCGAAGCCGGCCCCGGTACCGGCGGTGGGGAACAGCGCGATCTCCACGCTCTGGTCCACTACCGGCCGGGCCCACACGACCTGGCTGATCTCGGTGACGGGCTGGCCGCCGGAGAGGTCGCCGGCGGCGCGCGCCATCTCGACCACGGCGGCGCCGGGCAGCACCGGGACCTCGTCCACGCGGTGGTCGGCGAGGAAGAACTCCTGGCCGGTGAAGGTGGAGCGGAAGCGCTGGCGGGTGAAGTCGGAGATGTTCTCGTGCACCAGCGGGTGGCGCGGCGCCGACTGTCCCACGACCGGCGCCGGCTCCGCCGGGGTGGGGCCGGCGGCGTTGACCAGGGCGGTGGCGGTGGCCGCCTGCGGGTACCAGTGGCGCGACGTCTCGAAGGGGTAGGTCGGCAGCGGCACGCGGCGCGGGCTGCGTCCCTCCCACTCCGCGGCCCAGTCGGCGGGCCCGCCCTCGACCCAGTCGTGGCCCTTGGGCCGCTTGACGACACGCCCGCGCAGCACGCCCGGCCCCGTCTCGCCCAGCTCCGCGAAGCGGTCCAGCGCCTCCAGCAGGCCGGCGCGGTCGCGCGCGGTGACGGCCAGCCGCTCGCGCATCGCCTCGCGACCGGTCTGCAGGGTGTACGCCACGTCGTCCAGACGCACCTCGGGACGGTCCGCGAGATGGGTGGCCAACCGCCGTGCCATCTCCCGCAGTTGGGGTTCGGCCTTGGCCGACAGGACGAAGGTGTACGCCCGCTCGCCGTCGCGCGGGGGCGCGGGGCGCCGCGCGGCGGTGGGCACGTACTCGTCCACCACGACGTGGGCGTTGGTGCCGCTGAAGCCGAACGCGCTCAGGCAGGCGCGGCGCGGCGCGCCCGGCACCGGCTCCCACGCCCGGCCCTCGGTGGTCAGCACGAAGGGCGACCGCTCGAAGTCGAAGTGCTCGTTGGGCGCGTTCACGTGCAGCGTGGGCGCGAGCCTGGCGTGCCGCAGGGACAGCAGGATCTTGTGCAGCCCCGCGACGCCGGCCGCCGCCGACATGTGGCCGACGTTGGACTTCACCGAGCCGATGGCGCAGAAGCCGCGCTGGTCGGTCCAGGTACGGAAGGCGCTGGCCAGGGCCTCCAGCTCGATGGGGTCGCCGAGCTTGGTTCCGGTGCCGTGCAGTTCGGCGTAGCTGATGGTCGCCGGGTCGATGCCGTGCCGCTCGTACGCCGCGCGCACCAGCTCGATCTGGCTGCCCAGGTTGGGGGCGGTGATGCCGTTGGTGCGGCCGTCCTGGTTGATGCCGCTGGCGGTGATCACACCGTGGATCTGGTCGCCGTCGCGCTCGGCGTCGGCCAGCCGCTTGAGGACCACGGCGCCGGCACCCTCGCCCGGCACGAAGCCGTCGGCACCGTTGTCGAACGTCTTGCAGCGGCCGTCGGGCGAGAGCATGCCGGCCGAGCACATGTGCATGTACGAGTCGGGGCTCAGGTACAGCGAGGCGCCGCCGGCCAGCGCCATGTCGACCTCGCCGCGTTGCAGGGCCTGGACGCCCAGGTGCACGCTGACCAGCGAGGAGGAGCAGGCCGTGTCGACGGTCAGGGCCGGGCCCTTGAGGTTGAGGAAGTAGGCGAGGCGGCCGGCGGCGATGGCGTTGCTGACGCTGGTGACGCTGGGCAGCTCATCGCCCTCCTGGAGCGCCTCGTGGGCCAGCGTGTAGTAGTCGCTGCTGGCCAGCCCGAGGTAGACGCCGCAGTTGCTGCCGTCGAGGCGCTGGCGCGAGTAGCCGGCGTCCTCGAAGGCGCGGTAGGCCTCCTCCAGGAAGATCCGGTGCTGCGGGTCCATCATCTCCGCCTCGGAGGGGGAGATCTCGAAGAAGAAGGAGTCGAAGGCGTCGATGTCGTCGAGCAGGCCCATCCACCGGCAGTAGATGGAGCCTTCCTTGCCGACCGTCGGGTCGTAGTAGCGCTCCATGTCCCAGCGGGTGGGCGGGATCTCGCGCACCGCGTCGCGGCCCTGGTCGAGCAGCTCCCAGTACTGGTCCAGGTCCCGGGCGGTGGCGTACCGGCCCGACATGCCGACGATGGCGATCGGGGAGGGCCGGCCGTCGCCCGCCACCGGCTGGGTGGCGGACGCGACGAGGGACGCCGGGACCTGCCCGGTCACGGGTGCGGGCGAGCTCGGCGCGACGGGCGCGACGGGGGTCGCCGGCGCGGGGTCGCGGGGCGCCCGGCCGGCGGGGCGCGGACCCGGCTGGGTGGGGGCCGGCGCGGGGGCCGGCTGGGCGGCGGGGGTCGGTCCGCTCTCGCCCCGCAGCAGCCTGCGGGCCTCCTCCGGGGTGAGCCGCTTCGCGCGCAGCGCGGCCAGAATCTCCTGGCGGTTCATCGGTCAGACCTCCTTCACCTGGGCGGACAGGCGGGCCTCGGCCTGCCAGATGTCGATCTCGCCCTCGTACACCTTGGCCAGCACGTCATCGAGGTCGTCGTCAGCCGGGGCGGGAAGCTCGCCGGCGAGGTACTCCGAGAACTCCCGGAGCGTGGGGTACTGGTAGATCTTCGTGGTACTCACCGACGTACCGAACTCCTGGTTCACGGCACGCACCCACTCCACACCCACCACCGAGTCCAACCCCAACTCCGTGAAGCTACGACCCGCGTCGATCTCCTCCACCTCCACGAACAACTCCCGAGCCAAACTCGCGCGCAGCAGCTCCACCAACTCCTCCGCCGACCGCCCGGCGACCGCGGGGGTGGGCAGCGGTCGGGGTTCGGGTTCCGTCACCGGTCGGGGCGGGGCGGCCGGCTCCGGCCGGGTCCGCGCCACCGGCGCGGGTGTCGGCTCCGGGGCGGGGGGCGGGGTCGGCCGGGCCGCGAGGCCCGTCGTCGGGCGCTCGCCGGCCAGGAAGCGGGCGAACTCCGCGACGTTGGGGTACTGGTAGATCTTCGTGGTACTCACCGACGTACCGAACTCCTGGTTCACGGCACGCACCCACTCCACACCCACCACCGAGTCCAACCCCA
>NZ_JBHVJC010000009.1:191604-226293 GCF_042799315.1 Streptomyces sp. NPDC057702
AACTCCGTGAAGCTACGACCCGCGTCGATCTCCTCCACCTCCACGAACAACTCCCGAGCCAAACTCGCGCGCAGCGCCTCCACCAACTCCTCGCTCGTGTCCACCGCCGCGTGTGCCGGGGCGGCGGGGGACGGCAGCGAGGTGGCCACCGGCACGGGTGTGACGGGCGCCGGCGTCGGGTCGGGCGCGGGGGCGGGCGTCGTGGCCGGGGTCGTGGGCGTCGTCGGCGTCAGGGCTCGGAGGGTGACGCGCTGCGGGGCCTGGGGTGCGGTGGTGGCCGGGTGGGCCATGGCGTCGGCCATCTCGGTCACCGGCCGCAGTCGCACCGTGCCGCCCTGGTCGGACCCGGTCGGTGCCGTGACGGGCACCGCGAGCACGCCGGGGGCGGACTGGATGCCGGCCGTCGGCCGGGCGGCGGGCTCGGGTCGGCCCGCGGGGGTCGGACGGCTGTCGGCCACCGGTTGGGGGGCCGGGCGCGGATCGGCCACGGGTCGGGGGTTCGGGGCCGGGCGCGGCGCGGGGGTCGGACGCTCGACGGCGGCGGGCGCCGTCGGGGTGGCCGGTGCCACGGAGGTCGCCTCGGCGTTCCCCGCCTGCTCGGTCGTCCCCGCCTGCTCCGTCGTCGCGGTGGGCTCGGCTCCTTCGGCGCGCTGGGCCGCGAGTCGGGCCCGGTGGCCGCCGACCCACAGGTGTCGGGCGGCGAAGGGCTGGGTGGGCAGGCTGACGTGGGCGGGCGTCCGCTCGAAGAGGTCGCGCAGGCGCGGCTGGTAACCCTGGCAGTAGAAGTCGGCCAGGGCCAACAGGAGTTCCTGGTAGCGGGCGTGGTCCTGGCGGTTGCCGGCCGCCTCCTCGGTCATGTCCTGGACGACGGTGCTGACGGCGGCGTTCGGGGAGAACTCGCGCGGCACGGCGCCCTGGTAGACCTTGCGGGGCTTGTCGCCCTGGGCGGCCTGGCGCAGCAGGCGTACCGCGTCCTCCCGGTCCTGGACGACGACCGCGCACCGGTGCGCGAAGTGGTGGCGGCCCGTGGTCAGGGTGTGGCTGACCGAGGCCAGATAGCCGGGCCCGGCCTCGGGGCGGGCCGCCAGGTGGTCGGCCAGCGCGGTCAGCGCCTGGGCGAGCGCCTCGGCGGTCTTGGCGGAGAGCGGCAGCAGGTACGCGGGGGCGGTGGGTTGGGCCTCGACCACCTCGTTCTCGGTACGGGCGGTGCCGTGGGCCTCCAGGATGACGTGGGCGTTGGTGCCGCTGAACCCGAAGGCACTGACCCCGCCACGACGCGGCGCGCCATCCGACCGCTCCGGCCAGGCACGCGACTCCCGGTTGACGAAGAAGGGGCTGTCCTCCCACCGGATGTAGTCGCTGAGCTCCTCACAGTGGATGCTCGGCGGAATCACCTCCTGCCGCATCGCCTGAACCAACGCCATCACACTGACCAACCCGGAAGCCGCCTGAGTGTGACCGATGTTCGGCTTGGTCGAAGTCAACGCGCAGAAACCAGTGCGCTCGGTCTCACCACGGAACGCCTCCGCCAACGCGTTGATCTCGATCGGGTCACCCAACCGCGTCCCCGTGCCATGCGTGACCAGGTACTCGATGGAGTCGGGCGAGATCCGGGTGCGTGCGTAGACGTCCTTGAGCAGTCGGGTCTGCGCGGCGCCGCTGGGGGCGGTGATCCCGTTGGTCCGCCCGTCGTAGTTGACCCCGCTGCCCAGCACGGTGGCGTAGATCCGCTGTCCGTCGGCCTCGGCCGCCGGCTGCTTCCTCAACACCAACACGGCCACGGCCTCACCCGGCACCATGCCATCCGCACGCCGGTCGAAGGCCCGCACCACACCCTCCTCGGAGAGCATCCCCGCCCGCGCCATCGCGTCGTAGGTGCCCGGGAAGGCGAGGATGTTGGCGCCGGCGACGATCGCGGTGTCACAGTCCCCGTAGCGCAGACTCAGGCACGCCTCGTGCAACGCCACCAGACCGGAGGAGCACGAGGTGTTGATCGCCAGGCTCGGGCCCGACAGGTTCAGGAAGTACGCCAGCCGCGAGGCCAGGATCGAGGTGGCGTTGGAGGTGACGCTGCCGTCCTCGCCCGTCAGGAAGACGTAGTCCGCCTCCTCGACGCCAACGAAGACACCGACCTTCTCCCGGTTCAGACGCTCGGGGCCGTAGCCCGCGTCCTCCAGGGCCCGCCACATCTCCTGGAGCAGCAGGCGCTGACGCGGGTCCATGTTCTCCGCCTCGCGCGGCGAGATCTCGAAGAACAACGGATCGAACTCCGCCACCCCCGGAATGGCGCCAAGCCGCCGCTCCGAACCCCAGCCCGGCCGGTCGGCGGGCACCGGGCCCACCATCGAGCGGCCCTCGGTGAGGATGTCCCACAGCTCGTCCACCGTGCGGGCGCCGGGGAACCGGCCGCTCATGCCCACGATCGCCACCGGCTCGGGCCCGCTCTCGCCGGGGAGCCCGGCGCCCGCGCGGACGACCTGGCCCGAGGTCGGGCGACGGCGCCTGACCTTCCGGGTCACCGAGCGCTTGGCGACCGTGCCGCCTCTACGACCCTCGCGGTAGAACGCCTCCACCGTGTCGGCGTGGGTCTCCCTCAGGTGACCGCCGAGGCCGTCGAGGGTGGGGTAGCTGAAGAACACGTCGGGCGTCAGCTCGATGCCCAGCCGCTCGGCCAGCACTCCGGCGAACTCCACCAGACTGATCGAGTCGAACCCGTAGTCCTGGAGGTTGGCCGACCCGTCCAGCTTGTCCAACGGCAGCTTCAGCAGCTGCGAGACCGCGTCACCCAGTTCCCACTCCAGGCACTGGGCCTCCGACCAGCCGGCCATCTCGGCCCGCCGCCCCGGACCCGCGGCCACCGCGACGCTCTCGGCCGTGGGCTCGGCGTCCTCCTCCACGACCTCCTCGACCTCCTCGTACGCCTCCTCGGGTGCGTCGAGTTGGGCGAGGGCGCCGGCGCCGGAGGCGATCGCGTCCCGCACGAGCTGGCGCCGGGCCAGGTGTTCGTCGGAGGGCCAGTACAGCTCCCGGGCGAACGGGTGGTGGGGCAGGCTGACGCGCAGCGGCGCCCGGTCGAAGAGGCCCTCGAAGCGCAGGTCGTAACCCTGGCAGTAGAAGTCGGCCATGGCCAGCAGGAGTTCCTGGTAGCGGCCGTGGTCCGCGCGGCTGCGCGGCGCCTCGGCGACCAGGTCCTCGACCAGGCTGTTGGGGGTGAAGTCGCGGGTGACGGTGCCCCGGTAGACCTTGCGGGGCTTGTCGCCCTGGGCGGCCTGGCGCAGCAGGCGTACCGCGTCCTCCCGGTCCTGGGCCACCACGGCGCACCGGTGGGCGAGGTGGTGGCGGCCGGCCATCAGGGTGTGACTGACCGAGGCCAGATACCCGGGCCCGGCCTCGGGGCGGGCCGCCAGGTGGTCGGCGAGCGCGGTGAGCAGTTCGGTGAGCGCCTCGGGGGTCTTGGCCGAGACCGGCAGCAGGGCTGAGGGGCCTGCGGGCTGGTCGTCGAGGGTCGCCTGGTCGCCGCGGGCGGTGCCGTGGGCTTCCAGGATGACGTGGGCGTTGGTGCCGCTGAACCCGAAGGCACTGACCCCGCCACGACGCGGCGCGCCATCCGACCGCTCCGGCCAGGCACGCGACTCCCGGTTGACGAAGAAGGGGCTGTCCTCCCACCGGATGTAGTCGCTGAGCTCCTCACAGTGGATGCTCGGCGGAATCACCTCCTGCCGCATCGCCTGAACCAACGCCATCACACTGACCAACCCGGAAGCCGCCTGAGTGTGACCGATGTTCGGCTTGGTCGAGGTCAACGCGCAGAAACCAGTGCGCTCGGTGCCGCCTCGGAAGGTCTCCGCCAACGCGTTGATCTCGATCGGGTCACCCAACCGGGTCCCCGTGCCGTGCGTGACCAGGTACTCCACCGAGTCGGCGGGCACTTTGGCCCGCTCGTGGACGTCCCTGAGCAGGCGGGTCTGGGCGGCGCCGCTGGGGGCGGTGATGCCGTTGGTCCGACCGTCGTAGTTGACCCCACTGCCCAGTACGGTCGCGTAGATCCGCTGGCCCTCGGCCTCGGCCGCCGGCTGCTTCTTCAACACCAGTACGGCCACGGCCTCACCCGGCACCATGCCATCCGCACGCCGGTCGAAGGCCCGCACCACACCCTCCTCGGAGAGCATCCCCGCCCGCGCCATGACGTCGTAGGTGCCGGGGTAGGTCAGGATGTTGGCGCCGGCGACGATGGCGGTGTCGCAGTCGCCGTAGCGCAGGCTCAGGCACGCCTCGTGCAACGCCACCAGACCGGAGGAGCACGAGGTGTTGATCGCCAGGCTCGGCCCCGACAGGTTCAGGAAGTACGCCAGCCGCGAGGCCAGGATCGAGGTGGCGTGTGCCGTGACGCTGCCGTCCTCACCTGTCAGGAAGACGTAGTCGCCCTCCTCGACGCCGACGAAGACACCGACCTTCTCGCGGCTCAGCTGCTCGGGGCCGTAGCCCGCGTCCTCCAGCGCGCCCCACATCTCCTGGAGCAGCAGGCGCTGACGCGGGTCCATGTTCTCCGCCTCGCGCGGCGAGATCTCGAAGAACAACGGATCGAACTCCGCCACCCCCGGAATGGCGCCAAGCCGCCGCTCCGAACCCCAGGCGGGGCGCCGTTCGGCCGGTACCTCGCCGACCACCGAGCGGCCCTCGGCCAGGATCTGCCACAGCTCGTCCACCGTACGGGCGCCGGGGAACCGGCCGCTCATGCCCACGATCGCCACCGGCTCGGCGGCCTCCGTGGTGGCGCCCGCGCCCCGGCGGACGACCCGGCCCAGTGCCGCGCGCCGCCGCCCGGACGTGGTGCCCGCGTCGGCCCCGGCCGCCGTGGCCGACCGGGTGGCGGGCCGTGGGGCGACCGCCGTGCCACCGGTGGTGCCGGCCTCGCGGTAGAGCGCCTCCATCGCGTCGGGGTACGTCCCCACCAGGTGCGCGCCGAGGGTGTCCAGGGTGGGGTAGCTGAAGAGCACGTCGGGCGTCAGGTCGAGGCCGAGCCGTTCGGCGAGCACGCCGGCGAACTCCACCAGGCTGATCGAGTCGAACCCGTAGTCCTGAAGGTTGACGCCGTCCTCCAGCCGGTCGGCGGGCACCTTCAGGACGAGGCTGATGACGTCCCGCAGCTCCCATTCCAGGCACTGGGCCACCGACCAGCCGGCCATCTCGGCCCGCCGCCCCGGGCCCGCGGCGACCACGACCGCCACGGCCGGTTCGGCGAGCTCCCGCGTGTCGACCGGCTCCCGGGGGGTGTCGGCGTCGCTGTCGTACGCGAGGCCGCTGACCCGCAGCAGGACGGTGCCGTCCGTGGCGCACACCGTGGCGTCCAGCTCCGCGGCCCGGTGCTCGACCACGGCATAGGCCGGGGTCGCGCCGGCGGCCGGGGTGAAGAGCACCTCGCGGGCGGCGCGGGCCCGCTGCCCGGCCGGCAGGCACGCCTCCAGCGCCTGGACCAGCGCCGGGGTCGCGCCGTCGGCGACGGCCAGCTCGGTCACGGTCCCGGTCGCGGTGGCGCGGTCGATCCGCTCGGCGGCGTCGGCCGCCACCGTGAGGACCCTCGCCAGCCCCTCGCCGGCCACCAACTCCCCTTCGTCGGCGTCGGGCTGGTCGGCGTACACCGCCCACTCGACGGCGCCGCTCGCGGCGGGCAGCAGCGCCACGTGGACGGTGACCTGCTCCCCCGCCGGGGCGAGGGCTCCGTACCAGGTGACGTCCGTGAGGCGCACCGCGTGCGTGCCCTCGGCGACGTCCGGGCTGGCCAGCCAGAGCGCGGCGCGCGCCATCTCCGCCTGGGCGGCCGGCGTGGGTGTCTCGGGCAGCCGGGAGCTGAAGCGCTGCCGGGTCAGGTCGGAGGTGTTCTCGTGGACGAGCGGGTGCAGCCGGGCCACGCCACCGCCGACGGTGCTGGGCCGGCGCTCACCGCCTGGCAGCCAGTACGTCTCCTCGGCGAAGGGGTAGCCGGGCAGGCTGATCCGGCGCGGGGTGCGCCCGAGCGCCGCGTACAGTCCGCGCCACTCGACGTCCAGGCCGCTGACCCAGGAGGCGAGCAGCGGTTCCAGGGCGGCCTGGCCGTCGGTCGCTACGGCCGCGCCGCGCTCGCCGCCCGGTCGGGCCTGGCCGGTGGCGACGCCCTCGGCGGCGCCGGTGCCCGCCAGGTAGGCGGCCAGCTTGCGCCGCGCGGTGGCCAGGTCGTCGGCGAGCAGGCCGAGTCGGTGCGGCATGGCCTCGCGGCCCACCTGGAGGGTGAAGGCGATGGAGGGCAGGTCGGCGTCCGTGTGGCGGCCGGGCTCCAGCGCGGTCAGCAGGCGCTGGGCCGAGACCCGCAGCCGCTCCTCGGTCTTGGCCGACAGCACGAGGGCCACCGGGCCGGCGGGCTCGCCGGTGGCGGCCGGCGCCTGGTGTTCCTGGATGACCAGGTGGGCGTTGGAGCCGCCCGCGCCGAAGGAGGACAGCCCGGCGACGCGGGGCAGTTCGCGCGTCTGGCCGTCGATCTCCAGGACCGGCTGCCGCCACTCGGCGGCGGTCTGCTGGACGACGAACGGCGTCTGGTCGAAGTCGATGAACGGGTTGAGCACGTCGGAGTGGAGCGAGGGTGCCAGCGTGCGGTGCCGCATCTGGAGCAGGACCTTGGTGAGCCCGGCGATGCCGGCGGCGGCCTCGGCGTGCCCGATGTTGGACTTCACCGAGCCGATGGCGCACGAGCCCTGCCCCGCCCCGCCCGCGAACGCCTGCCCGAGGCCACGGATCTCGATGGGATCGCCCAGCTTGGTGCCGGTGCCGTGGGCCTCCACGTAGCTGACGGCGCGCGGGTCGACGCCGGCCTGGCGCAGCGCGGCGCTGATGACGTTGCCCTGGGCGCCCGGGTTGGGGACGGTGTAGCCGTTGGTCCGGCCGCCGTGGCTGAGGGCGGTGCCCTTGATGACGCCGTAGACGTGGTCGCCGTCACGCAGCGCCCGCTCCAGCGGCTTGAGGAGGACGGCGCCGACGCCCTCGGCCGGTACGTAGCCGTCGCCCTCGTCGCCGAACGACTCGCACCGCCCGTTGCTGGAGGCGAACTTGCCCTGCGAGAGCAGGAGGAACTTGTTCGGGTGCAGGGAGAGGTTGACGCCGCCGGCCAGGGCCACGTCGCTCTCGCCGCGTCGGATGCTCTCGCAGGCCAGGCTGATGGCGGTCAGCGAGGAGGAGCACATGGTGTCCACGGCCAGCGAGGGGCCGTGCAGGTTCAGGTGGTAGGAGACCCGGTTGGCCATGGAGGCGAAGTTGCCGCCGGTGGCGACGGGCGCGCCGGCGAGCTGCCGCTCCAGGCCGAAGAACTGGTAGTCGGAGGTCATGACGCCGACGAAGACGCCCGCCGTGCGCGGGTTGCCCGCCTCGTCCGTGCCGTCCAGGTCGCGCGGGGTGTACCCGGCGTCCTGGAGCGCGGCGTACGAGCACTGGAGGAACAGTCGCTCCTGCGGGTCCATGAGTTCGGCCTCGCGGGGCGCGATGCCGAAGAACAGCGGGTCGAACTGGTCCACGCCGTCGAGGAAGCCGCCCCAGCGGCAGTAGATGCCCTCCCGCTCGTAGGCGCGGTGGTCCCAGCGGTCGGCGGGGACCTCGGTGACGCTGTCCCGGCCGGTGCGCAGGTTGTCCCAGAACGTGTCGAGGTCGGGGGCCTGCGGGTAGCGGCCGGCCAGGCCGACGATGGCGATGTCCGGTGAGGTGGTGGCCGCCGGGGCCGCGTCGGTGGCCCGCGCCGCGAAGCGGGAGCGGCTCCGGCGGCGGGCGGCGGTGCGCGGCCGGGTGTCGGAGGCCGGTGCGCCGGCCGGGGTGGCGTGGTCGGCGGGCGGGGTGCCGGCGCCGGCCAGGCGGGCCACCTCGGCGGGGTGGGAGTCCAGCAGGTAGCCGCTGAGCTCCGCGAGCGTCTGGTACTCGAAGAACAGCGTCTTGGGCAGCTTGCCGAAGTCGCCTTCCAGGACGTCGGTCAGGGCCATGACGCTGATCGAGTCGATGCCGTACTCGCTCAGCGGGGCCGTGGGGTCGATGGTCCCGGCTTCGAGCTTCAGCTCCCGGGTGACGACGTCGATCAGGTACGTCACGACGCGCGAGCCGTCGGGCGCGGGGCCGGTCGTCCCCTTCTCGCGCGCGGCCGGCGCCGAGCGGGCGGTGAGCTGGTCGGTGGCGCTCGTCAGGTGCCGCTGGTCGCGGGCGCTCAGGCACAGGGTCTGCGCGGCCTCGCCGCGCAGCGCCTGGTAGAAGGCGGCGATGCCGGCCTCGCGGGGCAGCGGCACCAGGCCGGTGCGGGCTTCGAGTTGGGCGATCACCTGCGCGTCCACGCTCATGCCGCCGTCGTGCCACAGGCCCCAGTCGATGGCCAGGGTGCGTCCGCCGCGCAGTCCGGCGCGCACCTGCTCGGCGCGGTGGGCGGCGAAGTGGTCCATGAAGGCGTTGCCGAGGGCGTAGTCGCCCTGGCCGGCGTTGCCGAGGCTGCCGGAGGTGGAGGCGAAGCAGACGAGGAAGTCCAGGTCGAGCCCGGCGGTGGCGGCGTCGATGGCGACCAGGCCGGTGACCTTGGGCGCCAGGACCTGGCGTACGTCGGCCAGTTGCTTGCGGATGAGGTAGTCGTCGCGCAGGACGCCGGCGCAGTGCAGGACGCCGCGCAGGGTGTGGCCGTCGGCGGTCAGGTCGGCGACGGTCCGCTCGACGGCGTCCCGGTCGGTGATGTCGAGCCTGCGGTACGCGGCGCGCGCGCCCAGCTCGGTCAGGTGGGCGAGGGCCGCCTCCACGCGCTCGCCGGGCGCGGAGCGGCCGGTGAGGGTGAGGGTGGCGCCGGGGGCGCGACGGGCGATCTCCTCGGCGAAGATCAGGCCGAGGCCGCCGGCGCCGCCGGTGATCAGGTAGTGGCCGTCCGCGCGCCACGGCAGGTCCGTCGCGGCCTGGGCCGCCTCGGGCAGCGGGCGCCACTCGGGTACCAGGCGGCTCTCGCCGGCGTAGCGGACCTCGGGGTCCACCTGGGGGGCGCTGGCCTCGGCGTCGATCCGGGCCACGGCCGCCGGGGTGTCGAAGGGCTCCTGGATGCCGACGAGTTGGGTGCTCAGCCGGGGGTTCTCCAGGTGGGCGGTCTTCAGCAGCCCGGCCAGTCCGCCGTACACGTGGCGCTCGGGGCCCTCGGGTACGACGACCTGGAGCAGGACGTCCTGCGCGGGGCGGGCGGTGAGGAGGTCGCGGACCTCGGTGAAGAGCTGCTCGGCGAGGCTGGTGAAGCGCTGGCCCGCGTCGTCGCCGGTGGCGGTCAGCGCGCGGACGCTGACGCCGGCTTGGGGGGCGAACGCGTCGGGGGCCGGTGGCGTGGTGCCGTCGCAGTACAGGATGTGGCGCTGGGCCCAGGGGGTGGCCTGGCCGGTCGGCGCGGTGGCGCGGGGGCGGGCGGTCCACGCCGCCTCCCACACGCCGGTCACCGGGGTGGCCGCGTCCCGCTCGGGCATGTCGCGGCTGCTGAGGCTGGTGGTGAAGCCGCGCAGGCGGGCGCGGACCTGGCCGGCCTCGTCGCACAGGTCGATGTCGTAGCGGGTCACCCACGAGCCGGCCGAGGGCAGGCGGCGGACGACGGCCCAGGCGGGGGTGGTGGCGGGGCCGAACACCTCGGCCTCGTCGAGGGCGACGGGCAGGTGGCCGGTGGTGCCCTCGACGGCCATGAATCCGGCCGTGGCCTGGAAGGCGCCGTCCAGGAGGCCGGGGTGCAGGACGTAGGCGTCGTCGGCTTCGGGCAGGGCGAGGCGGGCGACGACGAGGTCGGTGCCCAGGCCGAGTTCGGTGATGGTGCGGTGGGTGGGCCCGTAGCGCAGGTCGGCGGTGGCGAAGAGGTCGTAGCACTCCTCGCCGCTCAGGGTGCGCGTGCAGGTGGCGCGCAGGGCGGCGATGTCGAGTACGGGGGCGGGTGCGGCCTGGGCGGGCGGGACGAGCACGGCCTCGCCCTGGCAGTGGATGTCGCCGTCACCGTCGCCGGAGACGACGTCGAAGCCGATGTCGCCGTTGGGTTCGGGCACGAGGGTGAGTTCGCTGATGACCGGCGCGGCGTCGACGGCCAGGGGACGCGACCAGCGCAGGTTGGTCAGGCGCATGCGGACGGCGTCGGCGTCCGCGCCCCGGGTGGCCTGCTGGACGGCCTCGCGGGCCATCTCCAGGTACGCGGCGGCGGGCAGGATCGGGCGGTCGTGGACGACGTGGTCGGTGAGGAAGGGCTCCGCGCCGGTGAACCGCGAGGTGTAGCGCTGTTCGACCAGGTCGGAGGTGTTCTCGTGGACCAGCGGGTGCAGTCGCCGGGCCGCCGTCCCGGTGGCGGCCGGGCTGTCGGGGACCCAGCAGAGCTGTCGCGCGAAGGCGTAGGTGGGCAGGGTGATCCGGGCGGGCGGCTGGTCGAAGAGGTCCTGGAGGCGGGGGTCGTAGCCCTGGCAGTACAGGTCGGCCATGGCCAGCAGGAGTTCCTGGTAGCGGCCGTGGTCCTGGCGGCTGCGCGGGGCCTCCGCGACGAGGTCGCCCACCAGGCTGTTGGGGGTGAAGTCGCGGGTGACGGTGGAGCGGTAGACCTTGCGGGGCTTGTCGCCCTGGGCGGCCTGGCGCAGCAGGCGTACCGCGTCCTCCCGGTCCTGGACGACGACCGCGCACCGGTGGGCGAAGTGGTGGCGGCCGGCCATCAGGGTGTGGCTGACCGAGGCCAGGTAGCCGGCGCTCGCCTGGGTGCGGGTCTCCAGGTGGTCGGCCAGCGCGGTCAGCGCGCGGTTGAGGGCGTCGGCGGTCTTGGCCGACAGGGGCAGCAGGTACGCGGGGGCGGCGGGCTGGTCGTCGATGGCGGCCTGGTCGGCGCGGGCGGTGCCGTGGGCCTGGAGGACGACGTGGGCGTTGGTGCCGCTCATACCGAAGGCGCTCACGCCGCCACGGCGGGGCCGGCCCCCGTCCTGGGGCCAGGGGCGCGGGTCGCGGTTGACGAAGAAGGGGCTGTCCTCCCACCGGATGTAGTCGCTGAGCTCCTCACAGTGGATGCTCGGCGGAATCACCTCCTGCCGCATCGCCTGAGCCAACGCCATCACACTGACCAACCCGGAAGCCGCCTGAGTGTGACCGATGTTGGGCTTGGTCGAGGTCAACGCGCAGAAACCAGTGCGCTCGGTCTCACCACGGAACGCCTCCGCCAACGCGTTGATCTCGATCGGGTCACCCAACCGGGTGCCCGTGCCGTGGGTGACCAGGTACTCGATGGAGTCGGGCGAGATCCGGGTGCGTGCGTAGACGTCCTTGAGCAGTCGGGTCTGCGCGGCGCCGCTGGGGGCGGTGATCCCGTTGGTCCGCCCGTCGTAGTTGACCCCGCTACCCAGCACGGTGGCGTAGATCCGCTGTCCGTCGGCCTCGGCCGCCGGCTGCTTCCTCAGCACCAACACGGCCACGGCCTCGCCCGGCACCATGCCATCCGCACGCCGGTCGAAGGCGCGGCAGGAGCCTTCCGGGGAGAGCATGCCGGCTTCGGCCATGGCGTCGTAGCTGGCGGGGTCGGCGAGCACGTTGACGCCGGCGACGATGGCGGTGTCGCAGTCGCCGTAGCGCAGGCTCAGGCACGCCTCGTGCAACGCCACCAGGCCCGAGGAGCAGGCGGTGTTGATGGCCATGCTGGGGCCGGAGAGGTTCAGGAAGTAGGCCAGGCGCGCGGCCAGGATGGCGTTGCTGTTGGAGGTGACGCCGGCACTGCCGGGCAGCAGGTCGCGGTAGTCGCCCTCCTCGACGCCGACGAAGACGCCGACCTTCTCCCGGCCCAACTGCTCGGCCCCGTAACCCGCGTCCTCCAGCGCGCCCCACATCTCCTGGAGCAGCAGCCGCTGGCGCGGATCCATCAGCTCGGCCTCGCGTGGCGAGATCTCGAAGAACAGCGGGTCGAACTCCGCCACTCCCGGCATCGCGCCCAGCCGCCGCATGCCCCAGGCGGGGCGGCGTTCGGCCGACACCTGGTCGACCACCGAGCGGCCCTCGGCCAGGATCTGCCACAGCTCGTCCACCGTACGGGCACCGGGGAACCGGCCGCTCATGCCCACGATCGCCACCGGCTCGACGGGCTCGGCGGTCAGGTCCGTGGGCGTGGCCGGGGCGCTCATCCGCAGTCGCCGGCGGCGGGCCTCCGGGCGGGGGCGCTCGGCGCGCGGCGCGGCGCCCGGCTGCGCACCCGGCGTGGCGGCCTCGGGGACAGTACGGGTGAGGGTCCGCTCCTCCCGGTAGTGCGCGGCCAGGAGTTCGGCGTGGGTCTGCGTCAGGTGGCCGGCCAGGCCGTCGAGGGTGGGGTAGCTGAAGAACACGTCGGGCGTCAGCTCGATGCCCAGCCGCTCGGCCAGCACCCCGGCGAACTCCACCAGACTGATCGAGTCGAACCCGTAGTCCTGGAGGTTGGCCGACCCGTCCAGCTTGTCCAACGGCAGCTTGAGGAGGTGGAAGACGACGTCACCCAGCTCCCACTCCAGGCACTGGGCCACCGACCAGCCGGCCATCTCGGCCCGCCGCCCCGGGCCCGCGGGCTCCCGGACGGTCTCGGTGGCCTGTGCGGTGGCCTCCGGTCGGGAGGTGGTGGGCGGGGTCTGCGGCTGGTCGTCGTCGGCCGCGACGCGCAGGCCACGGAAGCGCACCAGACTGGTCCCGCGCCGGTCCACCAGGTCCACCGAGAGCGTCGCCTCCTGGCCCGTGGGGCCGGTGAGGATCTCGACGGCGCCCCACACCGCCTGCCGGGAGGCGTCGGCGTACGTCACCTCGTCGGCGCCCAGCAGCCACACCTCGCCCTCGCCCCAGCCCAGCTCGCGCGCCACGGCGGTCAGGCACGCGGCGAGTTGGCCGGGCACCACCACGGCGTTGGCGCGCCCGCCGGCGGTGGCCGGCTCGCCGAGCTCCACCCGCAGCGTGCCGGGCCGGCCAGGCCCGTACGCGTCGACGTCCACGCGCTGGGGGGCGGCGTCGTGCGGCACGGTGACGGTGCCGGTGCTGCCGGTGCCCTCGCCGGCGTCGGCGAACACCGCCCAGTCGTCGGCCGCGCCGCTGGCGCCGGGGTGCAGGTCCACGTGCACCTGCTGGCCCGGGCCCACGACGACCGGCCCGTGCCAGGCCACGTTCGTCAGGCGGACGACCGGCCCCGCGTCCCCCCGCTCCTCGGCGGCGAGGGTGGCGGCGGCCCGCACCATCTCAAGCTGGGCGGCCTCGGGCAGCACCTTGACACGCGAGGCGTCCATACCGTCAAACATGTGGATCGGTTCCTCCTGCTAAATGTGCCGCTGCTCAGCGAGTGGTGTTCTCGATGGGGATCAGCAGGTCGTTCAGAAAGGCTTCACGGCCGGAGAACTTCGAGCTGAACCGGTGGATGACGTTGCCGTCCGACGTGTGCTCGTGCACCAGCGGATGGAGGCGGGAGTCCTGGGAGCTGACGGCCAGGGCGCTGCCCGGGGCGGGCGAGGCCCAGTAGTGCTCCGTGGCGAAGGGGTAGCCGGGGAGGCTGGTCAGCCGTGGCTGGCTCTCCCACAGGCCGTCGAAGTGGGGCGGGTAGCCCTGGGAGTAGAACTCGGCCAGGGCGGTGAGGTGGTCGGAGTAGCGCTCGCCGTCGCCCCACACGGTGCGGCTGGCCCGCACCAGGCCCTCGATCAGCTTGCCGATCGTGGCGTTGGGGGCGAAGTCGCGGCTGACCGAGCCACGGACGAGGTTGGGGATCTTCACGCCGGCCGCCGCCTCGCGGAGCAGCCGTACCGCGTCGTCCCGGTCCTGGACGACCACGGCGCAGCGCAGCGCGAAGTGGTGTCGGCCGCTCATCAGGGTGCGGCTGACCGAGGCCAGGTGGGCCGCGTCGGCGGCGGGCCGGGCGGCCAGGTGGTCGGCCAGGGTGCTCAGCCGCTCCTGGAGCGCCTCCTCGGTCTTGGCGGAGACCAGCAGGAGGTGGTGTTGGGGGAAGGTGCGGTCGGCCCGGCCGGCCGCGTCCTCGCGCTCGGTGCCGTACGCCTCCACGATGACGTGCGCGTTGGTGCCGCTCATGCCGAACGAGCTGACCGCGCCCCGGCGGGGCCGTCCCGGGGTCGCGGGCCAGGCGCGGGTCTCGCGGTTGACGAAGAAGGGGCTGGTCTCCCAGTCGATGTAGTCGCTGAGCTCCTCGCAGTGGATGCTCGGCGGGATGGTCTCCTTGCGCATGGCGGTCACCAGGGTGATGAGGTTGACCAGGCCGGAGGCGGCCATGCTGTGCCCGATGTTGGGCTTGACCGAGGTCAGGGCGCAGAAGCCGGTGCGCTCGGTGCGCGAGCGGAACGCCTCGGCCAGCGCGTTGGCCTCGATCGGGTCGCCCAGGCGGGTGCCGGTGCCGTGGCTGACGACGTAGTCCAGCGAGTCCGGCGAGATCCGGTGTCGGTCGTAGATCGAGGTCAGCAGGCGGGACTGGGCCTCGCCGCTGGGGGCGGTGATGCCGTTGGTGCGGCCGTCGTAGTTGATGCCGCTGCCGAGGATCGAGGCGTAGACCAGGTTGCCGTCGCGTTCGGCCGCGCGCCGTTTCTTCAGGACGAGCACGGCGACGGCCTCGCCGGGCACCATGCCGTTGGCCCGCTGGTCGAAGGCGTAGCAGGTGCGGTCGGGCGAGAGCATGTTGGCCTTGTCCATGGCCAGGTAGTCGTGGTCGGAGGCCATCAGGCTGGCGCCGGCGACGATGGCGGTGTCGCAGTCGCCGTAGGCCAGGCTCAGGCACGCCTCGCGCAGTGCGACCAGGCCGGAGGAGCAGGCGGTGTTGATGGCCATGCTGGGGCCGGAGAGGTTCAGGAAGTAGGCCAGGCGCGCGGCCAGGATGGCGTTGCTGTTCGAGGTGACGGTGGCCTGGTCGTCGACGAGGTAGCGGTAGTCGCCCTCCTCGACGCCGACGAAGACCCCGACGTTGCCGGCGGACACGGACCGCTCCCCGTATCCGGCGTCCTCCAGGGCCCGCCACATCTCCTGGAGCAGCAGTCGCTGACGCGGGTCCATCAGCTCCGCCTCGCGCGGGGAGATCTCGAAGAACAGCGGGTCGAACTCGGCGATGCCGGGGACCGGGCCGAACTTCGGCGGGTGCGCGCCCTCGGGCCACTCCCCGGCCGTGTGCCAGGCCGCGCGCTCCTCGGGGGCCTCGTCGATGACGCTGCGGCCCTCGGCGAGAATCGACCACAGGTCGGCGACGTCGCGGGCGCCGGGGAAGCGCCCGCTCATGCCGACGATGGCGATCGGCTCCTCGGCCGGGCCCAGGCCCGCGCCGCGTGCCGGCGCGGCGTCGGCGAAGCGCGCGGAGCGGCGCCTGACCTCGCCCGGAACGGTGGCCGGCGCGGCGCTGGCCGCGCTGCCCTCGCGGTAGCGGGTGGTCATCCGCTCGGCGTGCGAGGTGAGCAGGAAGGTTTCCAGCCGCTTGAGCGTGGGGTGGCTGAAGAACAGGTCGGGGGTGAGGGTGAAGCCCAGGCGTGCGCTGAGCGTGCTGGCGAACTTGGCGATGTTCAGCGAGTCGATGCCGTAGGCCGCCAGGTTCTCCTCGGCGTCCAGCTCTCCCGCCGGGATGGCGAGCACCTGGCCGGCGGCGTCGGCCAGCTCCCAGGCCACGCACTGGGCCACGGTCCAGCCGCGCATCTGTGGCTGCCGGCCCTCGCCGGGCGCCTGGGCGGGGGTGGCCGCCGCGTGCGGGCGGGCCTGCTCCCGGCTCAGGGTCAGCTCGCCCAGGCGGACGGCCACCGTGCCGTCGTCGGCGGCCAGTTCGACGGTCAGCGAGCTGGCGCCCGCCGGCCCGTCGGCCCGGGGGGTGACCAGGGCCCAGCGCAGGGGCTGCGCGGTGGCGGCGAAGCGTGCCTCGGCGGTCGCGGTGACGACACCCTCGGCGGCGTCCCAGCCCAGCCGTTCACGGGCGGCGGCCAGGCATGCCTCGACGTGCTCGGAGGCCAGCACCAGGGCCGCGCCGGCGGCCTCGTGCGGCGCCGGTGCCAGCTCCACCAGGACGCGGTCCCGGCCGGCCTGGGCGCGCAGCGCGAGCAGGTCGAGCACGGCGGGCGCCGTGTCGGCCCCGGACGTGACCGGGGTCGCGCCGCCGTCACAGACCAGGTAGGACTCCTCGCCCCGGTCGACGTGGATGGCCCAGTCGACCGCGCCCTCGCCCGCGTCCCGCAGGTCGACGTACAGGTCCAGGCGCGGCGCGCCCTCGGGCTCGCTCGGGGTCAGCGGCGCGTGCCAGGCCACCTCACGCAGGGCGACGGCCCGCTCCGCGCCGCCCAGACCCCACACCACGGCGGCGCGGGCGAGTTCGAGCAGCGCCCCGGTCTGCGCGGTGCCCTCGGCCAGGAGCCCGTACGCCGCGCGGGGGTCGGTGAAGGTGGCGGTGAAGCGCTGGCGGGTGACGTCGGAGACGTTGCGGTGGACCAGCGGGTGCAGGTGAGCGGTGGTCCCGTCGGTCGCGGTCGCGACCGGGCCGGCCACCCAGTACTCGGCGTGGTCGAAGGCGTAGGTGGGCAGGCCGGTGCGCGGCGGCGGGGTGGCGCCCCACAGCTCGGCGAACGCGGCCGGTTCGTGGCCCTGGCAGTAGGCGTGGGCCAGCTCGGTCAGCGACTCGCGGCCGTGGTCGCCGGCGGTCTCGGCGGCCAGCTCGCGCAGCGCGCGGGTCTCGGCCGCGCTCGGGGTGAAGTCGCGCGGCACCAGGCCGCGGACCGTCTCGGGGCCGTCCGTTCCGTCGGCGGCCCGGCGCAGCGCGGTGACGGCCTCGGCGCGGTCACGTACGACGAACGCGCGGCGGCGCGCGAAGTGGTGCCGCCCGGCGAGCAGGGTGCGGCTGACCGAGGACATCAGGCCGGGGCCGACGTCAGCGGGCAGCGCGGCCAGGTGGTCGGCCAGGGCGTGGAGTTGGCGGGTGAGCGCCGCGTCGGACTTGGCGGAGCACACCAGCAGGTGCCAGGGGGCGCCCGGTTGGCGGCCGAGTCGCTCGGCCTCCTCGCGTGCCGTGCCGTGGCTTTCGAGCACCACGTGGGCGTTGGTGCCGCTGAAACCGAAGGAGCTGACGGCGGCGCGGCGCGGCTGGCCCGCGCGCTCCGGCCAGGCGTGCGCCGCGCGGCTGACGTAGAAGGGGCTCTGCTCCCAGTTGACGAAGTCGCTGATCTCCTCGCAGTTGATGCTCGGCGGGATGGTCTCCGCGCGCATGCCCAGCACCAGGCCGATGAGGCTGACCAGGCCGGAGGCGGCCAGGGCGTGGCCGACGTTGGGCTTGGTGGAGGTCAGGGCGCAGAAGCCGGTGCGCTCGGTGTGCGGGCGGAACGCCTCGGCCAGCGCGTTGATCTCGACGGGGTCGCCGAGGCGGGTGCCGGTGCCGTGGCTGACCAGGTGGCTGAGCGAGTCCGGGGAGATGCCGGCGCGCCGGTAGACCTCCTGGAGGAGGCGGGCCTGGGCGTTGCCGCTGGGGGCGGTGATGCCGTTGGTGCGGCCGTCGTTGTTGACGCCGCTGGCCAGGATGTTGGCGTAGACGCGGTGGCCGTCGCGCTCGGCGTGCGGGCGGCGCTTGAGGACGACGACGGTGATGGCCTCGGAGGGCACCATGCCGTCCGCCCGCTTGTCGAAGGCGCGGCAGATCCCCTGGGCGGAGAGCATGCCGGCGCCGTCCATGACGTCGTACTCGCGGGGGGTGGTCAGCAGGTTGGCGCCGGCCACGATCGCGGTGTCGCAGTCCCCGTGGCGCAGGCTCAGGCACGCCTCGTGCAGGGCGACCAGGCTGGAGGAGCAGGCGGTGTTGATGGCGATGCCGGGGCCGGAGAGGTTGAGGAAGTACGACAGGCGGGCGGCCATCACCGCGTTGTGGTTGGAGGTGATGCGCTCCTCGGCGAAGGCCAGCGAGCGGTAGTCGCCCTCCTCGGCGCCGACGAAGACGCCCACCCGCTCGTTCGCCACCTGCTCACGCCCGCAGCCGGCGTCCTCCAGGGCCTTCCACATCTCCTCCAGGAGCAGCCGCTGGCGCGGGTCCATGGCCGCGGCCTCGCTGGGCGCGATCTCGAAGAAGAGCGGGTCGAACTCGGCGACGCCGGGGACCGCGCCAACGGACCGGCGCTTGTCGTCGGCCCACCACTCGCGCCGCTCGCGCGGCATCGGGCCGATCACGCTGCGGCCCTCGACCAGCAGGGTCCACAGCTCCTCGACCGTGCGGGCGCCGGGGAAGCGCCCACTCATGCCGATGATGGAGAACTGCTCGTCGGCGGAGACCGGGGTGGGCGCGTCCGGCCGGTCGCCGGGGCGCGGGGCCGGGGGCCGGGGGGCCGCCGGCTCGGGCGGGGCGGTCCTGCCAGCCTCGGTCCGCGCGGCGGGGAGGTCGTGGTCCGCCCGCGCGGCGGCCGGTGCCGGGGCCGGTGCCCCGGTCTCCGGTCGGGCCCCGGGCTGGGTGGGGGCGAAGCGGCTGCCGTCGCCACGCCGGGTGCGCAGCCGGGCTCCGGGACGTACGGGCGTGGCCTCGGCGGCGGGCGTCGGCGCGGGCGACGCCGACTGGCCGGCGGACTCCGGCGCGGGAGCCTGGGTGACCGGGGTGGGCATGTCGGCGGCCGGCGCGGGGGTGGCGACCGGGGCGGGGGCCTCGGTGACCGGGGTGAGCGTGTCGGCGGCCGGCGCGGCGGGCTCGGACCCGGTGGCTATCCCGTAGTGCTCCGCCAGCCGGGTCTGGTGGCGGGTGAGCAGGAACTCGTGCAGCGTGTGCAGGGTCGGGTAGCTGAAGAAGACGTCCGGGGTGAGCTCGACGCCCAGCCGCTCCGAGAGCACTCCGGCGAACTCCACCAGCGTGATGGAGTCGAATCCGAAGTCGCGGAAGTTCTCGTCGCCGGCCAGTTTCTCCACCGGCAGCATCATGATCTGGCTGACGACGCCCTTCAGGTCCCGCCGCAGCTCCTCTCCCAGATCCATGGCCTGCTGTGACTCCTCGTGCGACGTGGGATGTTGCCGCGTGGGCGAGGGCGCCCCGGCGGTGTGTGGGGCCGGGGTCGGCGTCTCGGCGTCCACCCGCAACGTGGCGTGGACGCGCTCGCGCTGGCCGACCATGGCCAGATAGGCGGGTTCGGGCTGGGCCAGGAGGTGGCGCAGGAGGGCGGTGCCCTCGGCCGGCTCCAGGTAGCGCTGCCCGCTGGAGCGCAGGTAGAACTCCCCCGCGTCGGCGTCGGCCAGGTTCATGCCGTCGCTGCGCCACAGCGGCCAGCTGACGGCCAGCCGCCTGGGCCCGGTGGGCTGGCGCCGGGTCAGGTGGTGGGCGTGGGCGACCTGGTAGCGGTTGGCCACCGCGTAGTCGCAACTGCCGAAGTCACCCAGCACGGCGGCGCTGGAGGAGAAGTAGCAGACGAAGTCGGGGGCCTGGCCCGGGCCCGGCAGGGCCCGCGCGAGGGCGCTCTCCAGGGCCCGGGTGCCGGCGACCTTGGGGGCCAGGACGCGGGCGAAGGTCGCCGCGTCCCGGTCGGCGATGCCGCCGTGGGCCTCGACGCCCGCCGCGTGCAGCACCCCGTCGATCCGCCCGAAGCGGGCCGCCGCGTCCTGGATCGCCGTGGTCAGGGCGGCCTCGTCGGCCACGTCGGCCTGGCGGTACAGGGTCGCGCCGGCGCCGGCGGCGGCCAGTTCGGCCAGCCGCGCCCGCACCCCTGCCGCGTCCGCCGGGCGGCGGCCGACCAGCACCAGCTGGGCCTGGTAGTCGCGGGCGAGCCAGTCGCCGAAGATGGCGCCGAGGCCGCCGGCGCCGCCGGTGATCAGGTAGGTGCCGCCGGTGCGCAGGATGTCCGGCCCGGCCTGGAGGGCGACCGGGCGCGTGCGCGGGGTCAGGCGGCGTTCCCCGCTGTGCAGGGCGCCGGTGGGGCGCGCGGCGCGCAGTTCGGTGGCCAGGATGTCGGGGAGCCGGGCCGCCGCGTCGGTGGCGCCGTCCAGGCCGAGGACGGTGAGCGTGGTGGCGGGCAGGACCAGGCCGGTCGATCGTTCGAAGCCCCACCAGGCTTCGAGGGCGGCCCGCTGCTCGCCGTCGGTGTAGGTGGCACCGAGTACGACACGGCTGGGCGCCCGGCCGCCCCGGTTGACCTCCTCCGCGACGACACGCAGCAGGGCGCGCAGCGGGTCGGGCTGGTCGAACAGGTCCCGGCCGGTGGGCTCGGTGGCCCACAGGTGGGCGATGACGTCGACGGACCCGTGCTCGTCCACGACGGCCCGCAGCAGGGTGCGGTAGGCCGCTTCGAGATCGCCGCCGAGCTCGTACCGGTCAGCCGCCAGCCGCTGGTACCCGGCGCCCCGCCCGACGCTCACGACGGTCAACTCGGGCTGTGTGGCGATGAGTTGACGCCGGACGCGCTCCTGTTCACGCTCGTCGGAGAGCAACAGGAGGGCGCACCGGTACCGGGGGGCCGGGTCGGCCGCGAGCGCGGGTGTCTCCCGCCACTCCTCGGTGAACAGGTGCAGGTCGTCCGGGATGGTCATGTCCGGGTTGGTCAGCACGGCCCCTCATCTCGGTGGGCGAAACGGATACCGGACAGGCGGACCAGTAGCCGGCCGTTCCTGTCACGCAGGTCGAGGTCGAGGGCCTGGGGGGCGGCGGCGGTGAGGATCGCGTAGGCCTCCGCCACGCACCGGCCGTGGAAGGTCACCTCGTCGACGGCGGCCGGCAGCACGGCGGCGGGCCGGGCCGGGTCCGGCCACAGCGCCGCCACCTGGAGCGCGGCCGTGAGCAGGACGGGATGGACGGCGTACCGGTCGGCGTCCGGGCGCAGCGCCTCGGGCAGGCTGAGCTCGGCCAGCACGTGGTTCTGTCCACGGCAGACGGCCCGCAGGGCCTGGTACGTGGCGCCCTGTTCGACCCCGGCCCGGCCGAGGGCGGCGGTCAGGTCCGCCAGCGAACCGTGGGGCACGGTGTCGTCGGTGAAGCGCCGCAGGTCGACCCGGTCCGGCTCGACGCCCTCGACCAGCGTCGCCTGGCCCTGGCAGAACAGGCGTACGTCGTCGGCCATCTCGGCGCCTTCGGCGCGTCGCTGGTAGCAGTCGAAGTCGACGAGCCCGCCCGGCTCCTGGACCAGGGCGATGTCCACGGGCCGTGGGTCCTCGGGCTGGTGACGGTAGCTCTCGTGCCAGGTCAGGTCCGTGAGGCGAACGCCGAGGTGGCCGGCGTCCACGCCGTGGGCCAGGGCGACGGCGGCGCGGGCGGCCTCGATCCACGCCGGGCCGGGCAGGGCGGCCCGGCCGTGGACCTGGTGGTCGCGCAGCAGGGGTTCGCGGCCCGACCAGGAGGAACGGAAGCGCTCCTCGCGGAAGTCCGAGACGTTCTCGTGGACCAGGGGGTGCGGGCCGGTGCCGGTGGGCGGCGGCTCCGCCGGCGCGACCTGGGGCGCGGCCGGCGCGCCGGCCGTCGGCCAGTCCGGTGACCGCAGGCCGGGGAGCACCTCGGGGGCGCCGGCGGCCCACCGGTCGAGCAGTGTCCTGGCGTGCTGGCCGGCGGCCAACAGGCCCTCCACGAAGCCGCGTACGTCACCGTCGGACAGCGGCGGGGTCGCGGTTCCCGGCGCGTCCGCCCCCGGGGACGTGGGGGCGGCGGCGTGTGGGTCCCGCGACCCGGCCGGCGCGTCGGCCAGGCCCTCGCGCGCGCCGGTCGCGGCGCGGGTCGTGGTGGGCTGGGCCGACCGCGCGCCCCGGGGGCCGGGCTCCTCGGTGGCGGGGGTGGGCCGTGGGGCGCGGTGGGTGGTGCGGACGAACTCGGTGGTGGGCAGGGGCAGCGAGCGGCGGCCGGTACCGGCGAAGTAGCGGGCCCAGTCGACGTCCACGCCCGCGCGCCACAGGTGGAGCAGCGGCTCGGCCATGACGTCGGCGAGCGCCGCGTCACCGTCGATCACCACGTCGGCGGGCCCGGTGGTGCCGGGCTCGCCGATCCACAGCGTGGCGGCGCGCGGCGCGGGCGCGGCGGCGCTCTCGCGTACGCCGGTGGCGGCCCAGGCGCGCACCTGCTCGGGCGTGACCGCCATCCCGGCGCGCTCTCGCAGCATCGGGTAGTCCGCGTCCGGCGCGGGACGTACGGAGCGCTCGCGCAGGTCGGCGGCGACCTGGGCGCGGCCTTCGGTGCCGGTGGCCAGCAGCGTGGGCAGGTGCTCGCGGGCGAGGACCCCGTCGGCCAGCAGGTCGAGCACCTCGCGGGCGCGTGGGTCACGCACCATCAGGTCGCGCGGCAGGCTCCACTTGCGGTCCACCAGGTCCAGGGCGTGCTGGGTGGCCAGGACCCGGAAGACCTCGCCGGGCTCGGTCGCGGCGGCCGGTGGCGTGGCCCAGTCCGCGCTGTCCAGCGGCAGTCGCCACTCCTGCCGGCCCCGCCACTCCAGCTCCTGGTTCCAGGCCCGCAGGTGGCCGCGGAAGGTGTGCTGGGCGTCGACCAGTCGGCTGGCCTTGGCCCAGACGGCGGCGGTCTCCTCGGCACCGAGGGTCAGGCCGTCCAACAGGTCGGCGAGGTAGGACTCGTCCAGCGGGTGGGTGGGGAAGGTGTGACCTGTCAGCGGTTCGGTGAAGGGCAGGCTCGGGGCGTGCGGCGACAGGCTCTCGGGCGCCTTGCCCCGGGCCAGGTCCGCCACGGCCGGCCACTCCAGCGTGCCCACGGCGGCCAGCGCGGGCCACACCCCGGCGCCGTGTGCGGTGACGCTGTCGGGGGCCAGTCCCAGATCCAGCAGCACCCGCACCGTCAGCAGCCCGAACACGGCCGCCGAGCGCGGGCCACGGTCGCCCTGGCGCAGGGCGCGCAGAGCGGCCTGCGCCTCCTCGGAGGTGGCGCGGAACGCCTCGGCGGCGTCCGCGTACGGCGGGGTGGCCAGCAGTTCGCGCAGACGCTGCCGCGCCGGCGGGCGCAGTTCGCCCACGGCCAGCCGCCAGCGGCGGTCGGGGGGCGGTACGTGGGCCTCGCCGGGCGCGGCGACCAGCGCGGCGATGTCGTCCGGCCCGCTGACCAACCCGCCGACGCGGGCGGCGGCGTGCTCGCGGCCGACGGCCAGGGTGTGGCAGATGTCGACGGCGTGCCCGGGGGCGCCGCCGGGGGCGTCGGTGAGGGCGCGCCAGCGGTCCAGCAGCGGTTCGAGGGCGCGTGGGGAGCGGGCGGAGAGCAGGAAGGGGTAGCGCGTCGAGGGGCGGGCGCGGCGCTTTCCGGCCGGTCGGGACCCGGCGGCCGGGGCGCGGTCGGCGGCGTACTCCTCGACGATCAGGTGGGAGTTGACGCCGCCCATGCCGAACGAGCTGACACCGGCCCGCAGGACCTCGCCCGGCTTGTGGGGCAGCCAGTCGGCGGGCTTCTGGGTGATCTCGAAGGGGCTGCCGGCCAGCTTGATCAGCGGGTTGAGGGCGCTGATGTGGATGCTCGGCGGCACCTGGCGCTCGGCCATCATCATGAGCACCTTGATGAGGCCGGCGACGCCCGCCGCCGCTTCCAGGTGCCCGATGTTGGGCTTGACGGAGCCGATGTGACACCAGCCCTCGTCGTCCGAGGCGGCGGCGTACACCTGGCGCAGTGCCTCGACCTCGATGGGGTCGCCCAGCGAGGTGCCGGTGCCGTGTGCCTCGACGTAGGTGATGGTGCGCGGGTCGGCGCCGGCGCGGGCCAGGGCGGCGGTGATGACCTCGCGCTGCGACTCCACGGTGGGGGCGGTGATGGTGGCCCGGCTGCCGCCGTGGTTAACGGCGCTGCCGGTGAGGACGCCGTAGATGTGGTCCCCGTCGCGTACCGCGTCCTCCAGGCGGCGCAGCAGCACCATGCCCACGCCGTCGCCGGGCACGTATCCGTCGGCGTCCTGCGAGAAGGTGCGGCACAGCCCACGGGGGCTGAGCATGCGGGCCTTGGAGAAGGAGATGTACTTCCACGGGTGGAGGTTCAGGCTGACGCCGCCGGCCAGCGCGTAGTCGATCTCGTCGCCGAGCAGCGCGTTGACGGCCAGGTGCACGGTGACCAGCGAGGCGGCGCAGGCGGCGTCCACGGAGACGCTGGGTCCGCGTAGGCCCAGGGTGTGGGAGAGCCGGTTGGCCAGCAGGCTGTCGTAGCCGCCGAGCGCGGAGTGGCTCTGGATCGACCCGTCGTCCTTGGCCGCTTCCTGGAGGTGGTCGCGGGCCATGGCGCCGACGTAGACGGCGGTGCGCGCGGCGCGCAGCGCGGCCAGCGGCGTGCCCGCGTCCTCCACGCAGTGCCAGGTCTCCTCCAGGAGCAGGCGTTGCTGCGGGTCCATCAGGGCGGCCTCGCGGGGCGAGACGCGGAAGAAGGTGTGGTCGAAGTCGTACGGGTGGGCGACCTGCCCGCACCACTTGCTGGCCGTCCTGCCCGGCTCGCTCACGTCGGCCGAGTAGTACGCCTCGGGGTCCCAGCGCTCGGGTGATATCTCGGTCGGGGAGCTGTGGCCGGCCAGCAGGTTGGCGATGTACTCGCGGTGGTCGCGGGCGTCGGGCAGCCGGGCGCCGATGCCGGTGACGGCGATGGCCGCGCGCGGGCCGGGCGCGGGGGCCGGGGTGGTCGCGTTCTGGCTCACGCGGCCTCACCCCGGGCGGTGCGCCGCGGTGCGGCGGTGGCGCGCGCGGGTCGGGCGTCGGGTGCGGCTCGCCCCGGACACGCGCGGCGCGGCGCTCTGGGCGCCCGGGGGCGCCGCTCGCCCGCGTCGTGGTCGCGCGGCGCCGGTCGCGCCGCCGCCTCGGAGGTGATCCTCATGCTGCTCCCTCATCCGCGCGCGGGGGGTCGTGCGGGCCGCGCTGTTCCCAGGGATAGATGCCGTCTTCGACGAAGCGCGTGATGCGCTGGAGGTTGCGGGGGTCGGAGAAGATCTCCAGGTTGGCGGCGATCGCGCCCTCGCGGTGCTGGCGCAGCGGCGCGATCTCGGTGCTCATGAAGCGCTTGTAGCGGGCGATGCCGTCCACGGAGAGCTTGCTCATCCGGCCCAGGTGCTGGGCGAGGAGCGGTCCGCTGCGCTCGGCGCTGCGGTCGACCAGGCCCCATTCGGTGGCCTGCTGGGCGTCGACGGCGCGGGTGGTCAGCGTCAGGTAGTTGGCTCGTTGGAAGCCGACGCGCCGGGTGAGGAAGGGCATGACCATCGCCGGGTACAGCCCGAACAGCAGCTCCGAGAGGCTGAAGGTGGCGGTGGTGTCGGCGATGACGATGTCGCTGGCCGCGACGAAGCCCACGCCGCCCGCGTTGGTCTTGCCCCGGACGTGGGCGAGGGTGATGTAGGGGCCGCTCGCCATCCGCAACCACAGGTCGTACAGCGGCGCCGGGTCGTACTCGGCCGGTTCGCTCGGCCCGTGCTGGGGGGCGAAGTCGCCGAAGTCGGCGCCGACACAGAACGCCTGGTCCGACCCCTCGAAAACGACGAGGCCGCGGCCGTCCCGCTCGCAGGTGTCCAGCACCTGGTGACACTCGCGGATCATCGCGTCGTTGATGGCGTTGTCGCGCTCGGGTCGGTCGAACCGCACGCGGCAGACCTGGCCCTGGAGTACGACGCGCAGAGTCTCGTAGCCCATTTACTCAGTTCCCACCGCGGCCAGTCTTCGTCCCATGAGGGCGGCTGCCTCGTCCAGGACGCGGTGGTTGATGTCCGCGACGTGTCGGCGGCGCCAGTCCTCCAGCTCGGTGCCCCTGACCCACTGGTTGAACGCGCCGAGCGCGGGGCCGCACTGCACCTGGAAGTCCACCCGCCCCTCGTCGGAGCCGCTGAGGGCCTGACGTGTGGCGTGGGCGAAGTACCACTTGAAGACCAGGGCCATCTTGTGCTTGGGGTCCGACTCGGCCCGCTCGATCTCCCGCCGTGGGTGGTGGGCCTGGACCTCGGCGTAGACCTCGGCGAAGGTCTTCCTGAAGTACCGGCTCTGGAGCTGTTCGGCCGTGGTGGCGTCGATCTGCTCCAGCGCGTCGTGGCGCCGGTAGAGCTCGTAGAGCTTGTTGGCCCGGGCCGGGAAGAGCACACCGCGCTTGAGTACCTGCACGCGGGCGCCGTACTCGAACATGTCGCCGGCGGGGGCGTAGCCGGTGTCCTGGATGTTGATGTCCTGGAGCAGGTCCTTGACCTGCTCGCTGGTTCCGGCCTCGACGGTGCACTGGTTGATGGAGCCGGTGGTGACGAAGTCGGCGCCCATCAGGAAGCAGGCCGCGGCGGCGTCGGGGGTGCCGATGCCGCCGGCGGCGCCCAGGCGCACCCGGCGCGGGTAGCCGCGCTGGGCCGTGATGTCGTCACGCAGCCGACGCATGGCGGGCATCAGCGCCAGGGCCACGCCCTGGTCGGTGTGGCCCCCGGAGTCGGCCTCCAGGCACAGGTCGTCGGCGACGGGCAGCTCCCGCGCCAGCTCGGCCTCGGTCTCGGTGATACGCCCCTGGGCCAGGAGTTGCTCGACGATGCGGGTGGGGGCGGGGCTGAGGAAGGCTCGGGCGACCTCGGGGCGGGAGACCTTCGCGATGACGCGGCCCCGGGGCACGACGTGGCCGGCCGCGTCCCGGCGCAGGCCGGTGAGCCGGTAGCGGATCAGGGCCGGGGTCATGGCGATGAAGGCGGACGCCTCGACCGTGCGGATCTCGTGCCGCAGGTACAGGTCGACCAGGGCGTCCTCGCGCTCGGGGTGGCCCGGGTCGTGGACGAGGTTGAGGCCGTACGCCTCGCCGTCGGTGAGCCGGCGCTTGAGAAGACGGATGTCGTCCTCGACCCGCTCGGGCCGCTGGCCCGCGGTGCCGAGGAAGCCGAGCATGCCGGCCTTGCCGACGGCGACGACCAGTTCGGCGGAGGCGATGCCGCGGTACATGCCGCCGGTCAGGCACGCGTAGCGCAGACCGTAGTCCCGCTTGAAGCTGGCGCTGCCGAGGTCGGTGGCGAGGATGGCGCCACGGGCGGCGGGCCGGGACGCCGCTTCGGAGGCGGGCTCCGGTATACGTGCGCTACGCCGCTCGGGCGCGGGTATGCGCGCGGTGGCCGGAGCCTGGGGCGCGGTGGGAGCCGGGGCTGGCGTGACGGCCGGGGTGGCCGCGGCCGGGGTGGCGGCGGGAGCCGGGGCGGCCAGGAGGCGGGCCTCCCGCTCCTCCTGCTCGGGGGTGACGATCAGCGGCTCGGCGTTGCGGCGGATGCTGCGGGTCAGGCTGGTCAGCACGTGCCCCGGGCCGACCTGGAGGAACTCCTCCTCGCCCTTGCCCATCAGGTAGCGAATGGTCTCGCTCCAGCGCACCGTCGAGGAGATCTGGGTGACCAGCGTCTCCGCGACGCGCTCGGCGCGGTAGGGGCGGGCGGTGACGTTCGCGATGACGGGGATCGTGGGGGCCTGGAGGGCGAACCCCGCGACGTGCGCGGCGAACTCGTGCTGGGCGGGCTCCATGTACGGCGAGTGGAAGGCCCCGCTGACCTGGAGGACGGTGTACATGCGCACGTTCGCCGCCTGGAAGGCGTCCTTGGCGCGTTCGACGTCCTCACGCGGGCCGGAGACGACGATCTGCGAGGGCGAGTTGAGGTTGGCCACGGCGATGGTGTCGAAGCCGTTCTCGCGCAGGACGTCGCGGACCTCCTTCTCCTCCAGGCCGCCCACCGCGGCCATGCCCCCGCCGTGGGCCTGGCCCATCAGCTCGCCGCGTTTCTTGACCATCTTCAGGCCGGTGGCGAAGTCGAACGCGCCGGCGGCCAGGAGGGCGTTGTACTCACCGAGGCTGTGTCCGGCGACGTAGTCGGGGCGCGCCTTGCCCTCGGCCAGCAGCCGCAGATAGCTCAGCGCGTTGACGACGTAGAGGGCGGGCTGGGTGAACCGCGTACGGCCCAGGCGATCCTCCGGGCCCTCCAGGCACAGCTCGCGGACCGAATAGCCCAGTATCTCGTCGGCGGTGTCCGTCAGCTCTTTGAAGTCGTCGAAGAGCTCGGCTCCCATGCCGATTTTCTGGGACCCCTGCCCCGGGAAGAGATAAGCCACCATGACGGGTTCTCTGTCCTTTCACACGCCCATAGGAAGCCGGAAAGCCCGCCCCAATCGGGCGGCATTCGACGCCACCCGTCCGCGGGTGCACAACTTATTGCCATTTACAGACCGACTACGTCGCTGGTAAGCCACGGCCATTCACCGCAGGCGCTGCGCGACGGCGGTTGATATCGGCCAGACGTAAGGCCGTCAGGATGCGAAGGCAGGCATCCCGTTGTCGACCGTGAGGGCCTGTTTGGCGGGACGGGAAACTCCCGCTCGGTCTCGACCCGGAGCATTGCCGGGGAAACAGGGAGGTGTAACGCGGGGAACATCCCCAAGGCACGGAAGCCGCGCCGACCGCACGAGAACCTGCGGAACACCGCGTTCATGGCGCATACCGACCAGACCCATGATCAATTCCCCCGATGGACTTACCGAAAACGCACATCAGCACGTACGGACCTGCGCGGGCGCGCCGGAACAGCGCGAGCGCGGGCGACGCGGTACACGCGTCATCACAGGTGAGGTACCGCTCGATGCACGCAGAAGCAGACATCGACGGCGACACCCAGACACATCCCCGAACGGCTGCGCGCCATTTCACCCCATTAATGGTCGCGGCGCAACTCGGCTGCGAGCGGTTACGGGAGGAGATCGAACCGTCACGGTTTCTGGTTCCTCGTGAACCATATCGCCCCTACATCCGACCAGGCAGTCACAAGAAGAGGAACTTAACATTCCGCTTCACTTTGGACTCCTCGCATGACCCGACTTCCGCCGTAAATGTCCAGAATAATCGAGAAGTGTCCGGAGCGTTGACCCGCAATGCGCGCCCCATATACTGTCCGCTCGCGTTTATGCACATGGCGAAGTGGACTCGCCGGTCCAGCCATGCGATATTTCATGAAAAGAAAAAGCAGAAGTAACCGGGGGATAATACGTGCGCAACATCGTGTACCTGCTCGGCGGGCAGGGGTCCCAGTACTTCGGCATGGCCTCGTCCCTCTACCGGGACAACGTCGAGTTCCGGCGCACCGTGGACCGTCTGGACGCGGTGTGCACCGGCCGGGGCGAGCGGTCCGTCGTCGACTACCTGTACGACTCCGGGCGCGGCCTGTCCGACCCCTGCGACGACCTCGCGCTGTCCAACGCGGCGATCTTCATGGTCGAGTACGCGCTCAGTGAGCTGCTGCGCACGGAGGGCCTGCGCCCGGACGTCCTCGTGGGCTCCAGCCTCGGTGAGTTCAGCGCCATGGCGATCGCGGGGTACGTACCGGCCGAGGCGGCGTTGGGCTTCGTCATCGAGATGGCGCACCTGTTGGAGGGCCGACTGCGACCGGGCGGCATGATCGCCGTGCTGGGCGACCCCCGGCTCTACGAGGAACTGCCCGTCCTGCACCAGCACACCGAGGTCGCCTCGGTCAACCACGACGGCCACTTCGTGCTCAGCGGCGAGGCGACCGGCCTGCGCATCGCCACCGAGGCCCTCAGGGACCGTGGGCTGATCACCGTGGCGCTGCCCGTGCACTTCGCCTTCCACTCCTCCGCGCTGGACGGGTTGCGCGACCCGATCACCGAGCTCGCCGCGTCCCTGACGTTCGACACGACCGCCGACCCGGCCGTCACGCGCCCCCTCCTCATCTCCTCCACCACCACGGACGTGGTGAAGGGTTGGCACCCCGAGGACTGCTGGAGCACCCTGCGGCGACCGATCGCCTTCACCCGCGCCCTGTCCGCCGTGCCGGACGCGGCGAGGGCCCAGTACGTCGACCTGACGCCCTCGTCCACGCTGGCCGCCATCATGAAGACCAGCCACCCCGAGCTGCGTACCCACCCGGTCATCACGCCGTTCGGCACCGAGCCGGCGCGTCTGGAGTCCCTCCGGGCGGACCTGCTGTGACCAGCGCGGACGGTGGCGTCGCCATCACCGGACTCGGCGTCCAGTGCGCCATCGGCAGCGGCGTCGAGGAGTTCACGCGGTCGCTGCGGGACGGCGTGTCGGGGGTGACGTTCGAGCCGCCGGGGCCGGATCTGCCACCCGCGCTGGGTGTGGTGGCCCGTCAGCGCCGCTCCCCCGCCGAGGTCCTCGCGGATCACCTGCCCACGGTCGAGCCCGCACTGGTCCAGCGACTGCGCCCGCTGCTCCGCCGGGCCACCCGCTCGAAGCAGTACGCACTGCTCGCGGCGGTCGAGGCCTGGTCGGCGGCGAGTCCGCCGGCCGACCGCGACGCCACCCGAACGGGCCTGGTCGTCGCCGGCGGCAACCAGGCGCACCAGCTGTACCAGGAGATGGGCGGCAAGTTCCGCAAGGCCCCCTCCTTCGTCCGGCCGAGTTACGCCATCGACCTGTGGGACAGCGATCTCCTGGGCACGGCGAGCGAGCTGTTCGGGGTGCTCGGCGAGGGGGTGACCACCGGCGGCGCCTCGGCCGCCGGCAACGTCGGGCTGGTCACCGGGGCACGCATGATCCGCGACGGCTACGCCGACGTGTGCCTGGTCATCGCGCCGATGACGGAACTCTCCCCGGTCGAGCAGATGGCGTTCTTCAACCTCGGCGCGCTCGGCGCCAAGGAGCGCCAGGAGCCGGCGCACGAGCGCAGCCGGCCCTTCGACACCGGTCACGACGGCTTCGTCTACGGCGAGGGCGCCGCCGCCATGGTGTTGGAGTCCCGCGCGCACGCCGCCGAGCGCGGCGCCCGCCCGCTGGCCCGGCTGCTGGGCGGCGCGAGCGTCCTGCACGGCAGCCGGCTCTCCGGCCCCTCGCTGCCGGACGAGGTGCGCGTCATGCGGCGCGCGCTGGCCGACGCCGGCGTGACCAGCTCCGAGGTGGACTACGTCAACGCGCACGCCACCTCGACCCCGCAGGGCGACGAGGCGGAGGCCGCGGCCCTGCGCGAGGTCCTCGGCGAGCACGTCGCGGCCCCGTGGGTCAACGCCACCAAGTCCCTGACCGGACACTGTCTGGGGGCAGCCGCCGCGATCGAGGCGGTGGCCTGCGTCCAGCAGCTACGGCTCGGATTCGTCCACCCCAACGCCAACCTGCGGGAGCCCATCCCCACGGCGGCGCCGCTACGGCTGGCGCCCGCGCACGCGGTCACGGCCCGGCCGCGCCACGCGCTGAACAACGCCTTCGGCTTCGGCGGCATCAACACCTGCCTCGTCCTGGGCCGGGGCGAGTAGCACCGGCCCGCCACCGCGCGGCGGAGCTGGCCACCTCGCGGCGTAGGCCGGGCGCACCGGCCCCCTTCCACCGTGCGCCCGGCCGGCCGCGTGTGGGCGACGATCCCCGAACGGCTCGACGACCGGGGCCGGGCGCGGGAGCGCACCCGGCGCCCCGTCCGCCGACACCCGGGCCGCTCCCTCCGGCGCACTCGGCGTCGGCGTCACGGCCACGCCTGCCGGCACCTGCCGCGCCCCCACCCGCACGACCAACCCCCCTGCGTCCCCCGGCCCACGGCGACCTGACCCCTGCCCGCCGCCGCCCCGCGAGAACGCCACGGGGACCGGGCCCCACCCAGCGCCGGACCACCTCGGGGGCGGGCCCGGCACGTCGATCTATCGTGGGCCGGATGGGAACCAAGCGCATGCGGGCACGCGCCGCCGAACTGGTGGCGTCGCGGACGGAGTCGAACGCGGAGCCAGGGGCGGGGAGCGAGCCGGAGTCGGGCTGGCGGGCGGGGGCGACGGGCTCACGCTCGCGACCGGCCGCGGGTCCCGGGTCGGACCGGTTCGCCGAGACGGCCACCTGGTGCGCGCTGGAGACCGCCCTCCCCTCCCCACCACCCGCCACCAGCGGCGCGCCCCGCGTACGCCCCCGCCGTCGCCTCCTCCCGTACGTCATGTCCGGCATCGGGTTCGCCCTCGCCTCGCCCCTGTTGTTGGTGGCGGCGCTCGAAGGCTGGGACGGGCCGGCGCTCGGTTCGAGGAAGCGGCGCGTGCGGCGGGAGGCGCGGGAGGCGGCCCGACTCCGTCGGGCGCGGGCCCGGGAGCGCGGGCTCTACCAGACCTTCGACGGTGACTGGACGGCAGCGGCCGGCCACAAGCTGCTGACGTGGTACGCGGCGGCGCCCGACGGGGAGCGGCTGATCGTGCCGACGGCCGATGAACTGGTCCTGCTGGCGGCTCCCTCACGGGTGTGGTTCACCGGGCGGGCACGGCGACTGCGCGTCGTGGACCGCGTTCCCTACCGCACGGCCCGGCCCGAGATCCCGCACGACGCCGACCACGACCTGCCCCGCTTCCATCTCACCTTCGCCGACGGAAGCTGGCTGACCCTGGTCGCCGACGACGACCGCGACCAGGTGGCGGAGTTCTTCCGCGCCTGCCGATCGCTCACCCGCCGCGTCCCGAGCACGGGCTGACCCCCACCGGCTCGCCGACACGGCGCCCGCCACCGCCCTCGCCCGCGCGCCACGCCCCAGCCCACCCGCACGGCCACCCACCACGACACCCGCCGCGCACGCCCCGGCCCCCACCCACGCCACACGGCCCACCCGGCGCCCCACCCCCACCTACCCGAACGGCAGGGGCCGCCTTGGCCCTCCGTCCACGGGTGGGGCCCACGTCGAACGGTCCGGCCCTACGTCCCATGGGGGACGCGCCCTGTCGCGTACGCCCCCCATCACGCGCACCGCCCCGGCCTCGTCCCGCTCGCGAGGCGGCGCGCGGGCTCCTTACGCCCCGCGCCGCGCACCCGTGGCGCGGCGCCGCCACACCCGGCCGCGCGTCCTCTCGCACCGGGGTGTTCCCGGCACGAGAGGACGCCGCTACCGGGGCCTACGCGATCACCGGGTCGCGGGGCACGCGGCGCCCCGCCCACTCCGCCGATCCCGTCCGCCCCGCCCGGCCGCGCCCTCGCGTCGTCGCTGTCCGCGCCGCCGAGCCGACCGGCGTCGCGCGACGGACCCGCCGGGTCTGTCCGGCTGGTGCCGCCATCCGGGCGGACAACGTTGCCAGGGTGTGTGGGCCGCTGCGCTCTCCTTCCCTCGTACGGGAGTTGGCTGGTCCGCCGTGCGGCCGGGGACCGGTCGGCGGGTCGACCCGCCAAAGGCGGGGGGCGGCCCGTTGGCGTGGCCGCGCGGCGTAGGGCACCGGCTCGCGCGGACGCCGACCACGCACGCCTCGGCGGGACACCGGCCGGCGGCCGATGCGTACCGCCCGTGCCACGGGCCACCCGCGACCACGGCGTCCAGCACGCCCACCGGAACCGGCCCCGGCGCCCGGTGGGGGCCGGTCGCCACCAGGCCCCACGGACGTTCGCGCACGTCGCGTCCCGGCGCTCGCGCGCGAGGGCGTGACCGCGCGGCGGGTGGGCCTGGCGGGTGGGGTCAGCCCGCGGCCGACGCCAGTTCCGCCGTGCGCGCGCAGGTGCAGAAGTAGGCGTCGGCTTCGAGGTCGGGGATGAGTGCGGGCCACGCCGGGTGCCAACCCAGCCTCCTTCGCGTCAGGGCGCTCGATGCCAGGTTGTCCAGCGGGACGAGATCGGCGAGGAAGCCGAAGTGGTGGCCGGCCTCGGCGGGGGTGAGGCTGACGACCGGCACCCCCAGCCGACGGCCGATGACCTCGGCGATGGCGCGTAACGGCACCCCCTCCTCGCCGACACCGTGCAGGATCGAGCGCGCCGGGGCGCTCTCGACCGCCAGTCGGAACAGCCGTGCCGCGTCGCGCCGGTGCACGGCCGGCCAACGGTTGGTCCCGTCGCCGACGAAGGCCGACACGCCTGTCTCACACGCGATGTCGATCAGCCGCGAGACCAGCCCCGTGCCGCCCTCGCCGTGCACGGCCGGCGAGAGCCGCACCACCGAGGCACGCACGCCGCGCTCGGCCAGCGCCATGGCGGCGTTCTCCGCCGCGATGCGCGGCGCCGCCGACCCCGGGACGGGTGGGACCTCCTCTGTTCCGTGGCAACCCGGCGCGATCATCGCGAGGGGCAGGGTGACCGAGGTGACCACGAGCGGTTTGCCCGTGCCTTCGAGTGCTGTCCCCAGGGCCTCGACAGCACCCAGATCCAGCTTTCTGGCGTCTACGTAGTCGGAGACGTTCCGACTGAAGGCGAGGTGAATGACGCCGTCCGCCGCCGCGGCGCCGGCCCGCAGGCTGTCGAGGTCGTGCAGCGCACCTCGGTGCACCTCGACGCCCGCCGCGGTCAACGCCGCCGCGGCCGTGTCCGAACGGGCGAGCCCGACGACCTCGTGTCCGACCGCGACGAGTTCGCGGACGACCGCGGTCCCGATGAAGCCGGTCGCTCCGGTGATGAATACGCGCACGTAAGGAGACTCCTTGGGTGAGTTCCCATCGCCCCGCCGCCAGACGGACGGCGGGGCGCCAACCTGCACACGCTAGGAAGTGCACAAACGGGCGTCCAAGGCCCGTTGCACATGGTGATATACGCATCACACATCGTCGCAGGCGATCAACTCGGGCGACAGCCGTCACCGCTCTCGATGGGCCTGGGGCGTGGCTGGTTCGTATCGCCTCCCGTGGCCCGCTCGGACACACCCGCACCCCGTCGGGCACCCGCGGGGTGACGTCGTGGCGGCGCCCGGCACCGGTGCGGGGCCGTGGCTCGCGCCGCCACGCCGGAGGGGCCCGCCGCCGCCCGCGCCGCCGAGCCTCACGCCTTCGGCGGTCCCCGTGCGCGGCGCGTTCGCTCGGGCGGCGGGTTCGCCGTCCGCCAGCGTGGCGGCGGGGGTTGGTGGCGGTCCGCGTGTTCGCCGCCCACCGGCCGCGACCTCGGACCCTCGCGTTTCCCGCGGCGCGCGGGGCGCGTTGGCG
>NZ_JBHVJC010000010.1:0-214825 GCF_042799315.1 Streptomyces sp. NPDC057702
GTGGGCTCGTTTTTGTGTATAAGAGACTGGGGGAGGGCGGCGGGCCCGCGCCGCGCGGGGAGCCGGGGGGAGCCCCGCGCGGCACGGGACGTCTCGCGGTCGCCGGCCGGGCCGGTGACCGGCCGTGATGTCGTACCCCCCGCCTACGATGGCCGCATGACGACCGACGTGACCGAGCCGACCGACCGCGAGAGCTTCGCGCCGCTGGTGTTCCTGGCGTACGCCCCCGGGTCGGGGCGCTACGGGCTGATTCTGAGCGACGACCACATGGGCGCCACCGCCGAGGCGTTCGACGCGCGCGGCCACCAGGGCGGTGGGTACGACTGGGAGGCCGTCGCCCGTGCGGCGATACAGGCACGCGAGCCGCGGCTCGCCGAGCGGGTCGCCTACGACTGCGAGGCGGGCATGTTCGCGGCGTACGGCACGGACGCCGAGGCCCTGCGGAGCCTGGGCGCGCTGCTGAGTGAGGCCCACCGCGATCCGGCCGTCCTGGCGGCGTATCTGGACGCCGCCGACCCCGACTGGTTCGACTGACCCGCCACGGCCCGGCGACCAGGCACGTCGCGAGGCCGCTGCCGCTGCCCGCGCCGGCGTCCACGGGGCGACGTGAAGGCGACGCACGGGGAGCCGACGCACGGGGAGCCGGCGCACGGGGAGCCGGCGTCGCGGGCGGTCGCGCCCACGACGCCGGCCCCCCGGGTCGTGCCGGGCCGAAGGCGGTTGCTCAGACGGCCGCCGTCGCGCGGCGGGCGCGCGCCGCGCGGATGCCCTCGCGCCGGGTGGTGAAGGAGGCCGCCTTGGCGTCCAGGCGCTCCAGGAACACGGCCAGTTCCTCCCGGGCCTCCTCGCCGGCCGGACCGAAGCCCGACCGCTCGAAGACCTGGAGCTTGCGCAGGATCGGCAGGACCACGTTGTCACGGTGCAGCCGTAGGTCGTAGATGCCCGCCAGCGCGATCTCCGCCGACTTGCGCCCGAAGTCCTTGATCGTGGAGCCGGGCATCTCGAAGCCGACGACGACGTCGCGTACGACCGCCATGGTGGTGTCGGGCGCCAGCTCGAAGGCGGCCTCGACCAGGTTGCGGTAGAAGACCATGTGCAGGTTCTCGTCCGCCGCGATCCGGCCGAGCAGCGCGTCGCACACCGCGTCGGTGCTCGCCCGGCCCGTGTTGCGGTGCGAGATGCGGGTGGCCAGCTCCTGGAAGGCGGCGTACGCGATGGCGTGCAGGGCGCTGTAGCCGTCGGGGCGGTCGTAGCCGGCCGACATGTGGGCCATGCGGGCGCGCTCCAGGGCGCGTGGGTCCACGGCGCGGGTCACCAGCAGGTAGTCCCGCAGGGCCGCGCCGTGCCGGGCCTCCTCCGCCGTCCAGCGGTCCACCCAGGTGCCCCACGGCCCGTCCTTGCCGAACTCGGCCACCGCGAAGTGGTAGCCGGGGAGGTTGTCCTCGGTCAGCAGGTTGACCACCAGCGAGGTGCGGGCCACCTCGGGCAGAGTGGCCTCCTGCGGCGTCCACTCCTGCCCGCCGAGCGGCCCGTCGAACTCCCGCCCCGCGCTCCAGGGGATGTACTCGTGCGGGAACCACTCCTTGGCGACGTCCAGGTGGCGGTGGAGGTTGTCCGCCACCACCGGCTGGAGTTCGCTCAGCAGCGAGCGCTCGGCGCGGACGACGGCGCGGTCGGATCGATCGATGGGCGGCATGGCGTTCTCTTCTCGTGTCGTGGACACAGCGGGAACTCCCGCTAGCGGTACGGGTGTTACGGGCGACCCGCCACCCGGGAGCGGATCGCGGGCGCGGCGCCCACGGCGGCCAGCGACCCGATCGCGCAGGCGAGGAACACCTGGAGATAGCCCTGGTCGTCCAGGGGACTGTGGCGCTCCAGGATCGCGGCCAGGGCGGCGATGCCCAGCGCGCCGCCGACCTGACGTGTCGTCATCAGCAGCCCGGAGCCGGAGGCGAAGCGGTGCGGCTCCAGCGAGGCGGTGGCCGCGTTGGAGATCGCCGTCAGGGCCGCCCCGATGCCCAGGCCCGCCAGCACGCCGATGGGCAGCCACAGGGCCAGGTACTCGCGTTCGGTGCCGAGCAGGAAGTACATCGCGGCACAGGCGGCGCCGAAGAGCGCGGAGCCGACGGCCACCGCGGCCCACTGCGCCTGCGGGCCCACCCGGCGGCCGACCACGGTGGCTCCCACGGCGGCGGCGAAGGCTCCCGGCGTGACCGCCAGGCCCGCCTTCAGCTCCGAGTAGCCCCACACGGCGTTCAGGAACAGCAGGGTGCTCAGGAGGTAGGCGTACATGGCCGCGCCGAACAGCAGCGAGGCCACGTTGGTGGCGGCGAAGGTGCGGCTGCGCCACAGGTCCCACTCGATCGCGGGCGCCGGGTGTCGCCGGGAGGTGAGGAGGGCCGCCCCGAGCAGGACGGCGCCGCTGAGCAGCAGGCCAAGGACCCGGGCACTGCCCCAGCCCCACTCGGTGCCCTGCGTCACGCCGAAGACGACGCCGCCGACGCCCAGGGCCAACGCGACGGTGCCCGCCGGGTCGGGCAGCCGGCGTCCGCTGGGCGCGTCGCCGGCCAGCCGGGCCGCGACGGCGGCGATGGCCGCCCCGATCGGCAGGTTGATCAGGAAGACGCTGCGCCACCCCCAGACGTCCACCAGCAGGCCGCCCAGGCTCGGACCGACGGCGGCGGCCATGCTGCCGACCGCGCCCCACACGCTCAGGGCCACCTGCCGGCGGGCGGCGGGCGTGTGCTGGAGCACCAGGCCGAGCGCCGAGGGGATCATGCCCGCCGCCGCCACGCCCTGCAGCGCGCGGGCCCCGATCAGCATCGGGACGCCCACCGCCAGCCCGCTCAGCGCCGAGGCCAGGGTGAAGAGCACGGTGGACCAGACGAAGAGCCGCTTGCGTCCGATCACGTCGGCGGTGCGGCCGGCGACGGCCAGCAACGCGGCGAAGACCACCGTGTACGCCGTGATGATCCAGGTCAGATGGGACAGCGAGGCGTCAGGGAAGTCGGCCCGCAGGTCGGAGAAGGCGATGTTGACGATCGTGGTGTCGAGAACCGCGAGGAAGGTGGCGCCCGACGCGACGAGCAGGGCGAGCTTGGCCGTGGCGGCGCCCTGGGGGGAGTCCGGCCGCGACGGCTCGCCCCCCGACGCGTCACCCGCGGGTGGGCCGACGTCGGGGGAGTGGGGTGAGGCGGTGGTCATGCGGGAGGGTCCCTTCGCCAGCGAACGCGCAGAGGTCGTGGTCGCGCGGGGCGTCGGCGCACGGTCGACACCCGACGCCCGGCAAAACTAAACGATCGTGCGTTTATTTTAAAGGGAGGTCCGGGGCCGCGCCGATGAACTCCAGCGCGCTGTCGATGACCGCCGTCTCGCCGAGCACCTTCCGGTGGCCGAGACCGTGCGTGATGACCAGATCCACCCGCTCGCCGTACGCCGCCCGCAGCGCGTGGGCGTGCGCCAGGGGCACCATGGCGTCGTCCGCGTCGTGGATGACCCGCATCGGCACCTGGATCTCCGCGCTCGCGCGCGTCGCGTCGAACAGCGCCCACGGGTCGCCGACCCGCGCGAACAGCCGGTGCTCGATCCGCTCGCGCAGATCGTGCCGCAGACCGGGCGAGAGGCCCAGCAGGCGGGCGAAGGCGTCGGGGAAGTGGTCGAAGTCCTTGACCGCCGCCACCGTCACCAGCCGCCGCGCCCGCACACCACCGCGCAGCGCCAGCAACGCGCTGGTGGCGCCCAGCGAGTGGGCGACGATCGCGTGGAAGTCGCCGTGCCGCTCCTGGAGCGCGCCGATGATCTCGCGGTACTCCAGCACCGTCGTCGTCCGCCCCGCCGAGTCGCCGTGGCCCGGCGCGTCGAAGGACACGGCCGTCAGGCCCAGCGCCTCCAGGCGCGGCACGAACCCGGCATACCGCGAGGCCCGGGACTGCCAGCCGTGGACGAGCAGCACCGGACGCTGACCCGTACCCCACCGGTAGCAGCGCACGCGCTTGCCAGCCACCGTCAACTCCTCGACGCTGGCCCGCTCGTGGACGGCGCGCTCGCGCGCCAGCACCTCGCCGCGCCGAAGCGGATAGCGAAACAGCGCGAACGCCGCCCGGCCCGCCAGCCCCGGGGCCGGGCGGGCCAGCGCGTTCAGGGCCGCCCCGACCAGCGGCGCCGCGCGGCTCACGGGCGCCCCGGGGCGGCGGGCGGTGGGGTGGTGGGGGGCGGGGTCCGCATCGGCTGGGCTCGCTTCTGGTCGCATGGGTGGGGGAGGGCCCGCGCTCGCGCGGTGCGCCCCGGGTGCCCCGCCCCGCGCCACGGGGGCACGGGGCGGGGCACCCGGCCGGGAGCGGTGCGGCTCCGCGTGCGCGGGTGTGTCAACGGCCGCTCCACAGCAGCGGCAGGAACTCGGGGTCGCCGTAGTCGGGCGTGCCGTCGGCGTTCCTGCGCACCAGGACGTCGTGGTTGTACGAGACGGGCGTGCCGTCCGAGCGGGTGAAGGCGCGGTAGCGGTTGTCGGCGTCCTGGAGGTGGAAGGAGATGGCCCGGCGCGGCCGGTCGCTCACGTTCGGGCCGCTGCCGTGGTAGGTGCGGCAGTGGTGGAAGCTGACGTGGCCGCGCGGTATGCGCATCGGGATCTTGCGCACCTCGACGCCGTTGTACCGGGCGTTCTCCTCCAACATGGTGTCCAGCTCGCTCCGGTCGCGCTCGGCGAAGTGCAGCGACGTCGCGTCGTTGGCCGCCGTCTCGCGCCACCGGTGGCTGCCGTCGACCATGGTGATGGTGCCCATCTCCTCGTCACAGTCGTGGAAGGGGATGAACGCGGTCAGCATCCGCTCCGAGGTGGAGTTGGCCCAGTAGTGCCGGTCGAAGTGCCAGGGCACGACGTTCGAGGGCTCACCGGCCACCGGCGGCTTGTAGATCAGCGTGGACTGGAAGACCCGGATCGCCTCGGCCTGGGCCAGCCGGGCGGCCACCGCGCCCAGCAGCGGCTTGCGCAGGACGCGGCCGATCGTCTCGTCCTCGTAGTGGATGTAGTCGTTGTGCCGTTGCACGGCGCCGTGCTCCGGCTCCCAGTAGGCGAGCTTGGGCGGGCGCGTGGGCAGGGTGCGGTCGCGGTGTCCGCCGTAGAAGCGCTCGCTGGCCGAGACCAGGAGTTCGGTCTCCTCGTCGGTGAACAGCTTCTTCGACAGATACCAGCCGTGCTCGGCGTAGGCGGCGACGTCCTCGTCGGAGGGCAGGAGCGCGCGCTCCTCGTCGGTCAGCGTGAAGGCGGCTGCGTCCTGAACAGTCACGGGATTCCTTACGTGCCAGGGGTGCGGGTGCGGGGCGGCGGGGTGACGGCCTGGCTCAGGCCGTCACCTCCTCGCGGGCCACGGCCTCGTAGAGGGCCTTGATGTTGCCGCTGCCGAACGTGCGGGCGCCGTGCCGGTCGATGACCTCCCAGAAGAAGGTCCGCCGTACGTGCGGGGACTGGGTGAAGATCTGGAAGACCTGACCCCAGTGGTCCTGGTCCACCAGCACGTTGGTGCGACGCAGGTCCTCGACGCGCAGGTCGGGGCTGCCGAGACGGCTGGTGAGCTCGTCGTAGTACGCGTCGGGGGTGTCCAGGAACCGCACGCCGCGGGCTTCGAGGGCGGGCACGGTGGCCACGATGTCGTCGGTCAGCAGCGCCAGGTGCTGCACGCCGGCGCCGCCGTGGCTGGCCAGGAAGGTGTCGATCTGGCCGGGCCGGCGGTCGGTCACCGGCTCGATGAGGGTGAAGGTGATCTGGCCCGAGGGGCTCTGGACCACCTTGGAGTCCATGGCCTGCTCGCCGACCTCGATGAACTCCTCGAAGATCTGGCGGAAGCCGAAGACGCGCTCGTAGAAGGCGACGGTGGGACCCAGTTGGCCGGCGGGCAGGCAGATCGCGGCGTGGTCCACGGTGGTCAGCGACTGCTGACTGGGGTCGGGGTCCTCGGTGAAGATGTCCATCGCCCCGGGCAGGAAGTCGCTCCGGTCCCCGCCGCGCTGCACGAAGCGGTGGGCGACGTCGCCGAAGCCCAGCACGGAGGCGGTGACCACCTCGGCGCCCGCCCGCCGGAAGGTGGCCGGCCGCTCGACGGCCACGGCCCCCCGCTCGGTGGCCGTCGCGAACGCGTGCTCCGCGTCGTCCACCGCGAAGGCGATGTTGGCCACCCCGTCGCCGTGGCGGGCCACGTACTCGGCCACCGGGTGCCCGGGGGTCAGCGCGGAGGTGAGCACGACGTCGATGTCTCCCTGGCGCAGCAGCAGGGAGCGTTGGTCGGGTCGGCCGGTCTCGGGGCCGGACTGGCCGCACAGCCGGAATCCGAACGCGGTGCAGAGGTAGAACGCCGACTGTTGCGCGTCGCCGACGTAGAACTCGACGTGGTCGACAGCTCCGATGTTCACGCGGATGAGCCCTTCTCTAAGGTCGTGACCGGCTGCTTCTTCCGGGTGCTCGCCGCGCCGAGGAGCAGGCTGACGTTGTGGCCGCCGAAGGCGAACGAGTTGGAGATGACGGCCTCGACCGGCTGCTGTCGAGCCCCGCCCCGTACGTGGTCCAGGTCGCAGCGCGGGTCGACCTCGTCCAGGTTGTGGGTGGGGGGCAGCTCGCCCCGGGTCAGGGCCAGCGCGCAGATGGCCGCCTCCACCGCGCCGGAGCCACCCAGCAGGTGGCCCGTCATCGACTTGGTGCTGCTGACGGCCGGCGCGTGGTCGCCGAAGACCGCCCGCACGGCCTTGGTCTCGGCGATGTCGCCCAGCTTGGTGGCCGTGCCGTGCGCGTTGACGTAGCCGATGTCGCGCGGCGTGAGGCCGGCGGTGGCCAGCGCCCCGCGCATGCTGTGCGCGGCGCCCTCGCCGTCGGGTCGGGGCGCGGTCGGGCGGTAGGCGTCGGTGGTCGCGCCCCAGCCGAGCAGGTCGGCGTAGCCGGCGGCGCCCCGGGCGTCCGCGTGCTCGGCGCGCTCCACGACCAGCACGCCCGCGCCCTCGGCCAGCACGAAGCCGTTGCGACGCTGGTCGAAGGGGCGGCTGGCCTGCTCCGGGTCGTCCCAGCCGCTGGCCAGCGCGCGGGCGTGCGCGAAGGCCAGGGCCGACGTCGGGTTCAGGGGGGCCTCGGCGCCGCCGCAGATGACGACGTCGGCCTCGCCGTAGCGGATCAGCCGGGCGGCCTCCGCGACGGCGTGCGCCCCGGCCGAGCAGGCGGTGGCGATGGCCGAACTCCAGCCGCGCGCACCGGTCTTGATGGCGATCCGGGCGGCTGCCATGTTGGGCAGCATGCCGGGCAGCAGGTAGGGGCTGACGGCGGTGGGCCCGCGCTCGGCCCGTGCCCGGGTCTGCTCCTCGTAGGTGGTCAGGCCGCCGGCGCCGCTGGAGACGACCACCGCGACCCGGTGCGGGTCCACGTCCTGGCCCACCACCAGGCCGGCGTCGGCCAGCGCGTCGTCGGCGGCGGCCAGCGCCATCAGGGCGTACCGGTCCACCAGCCGCCCCTCACTGGGGGGCAGCACCTCGCGGGCGGCGATGTCCGGGGCGATGCCGGCCGAGCCAACGGTCCCCTCCAGCAGGTGGCCCGATGGCGGCCGGCGCAGCCCGGAGGTGCCCCGGCAGAGCGCGTCGAAGAGGTCGGCCGCGCCCCGGCCCAGCGGCGTGAAGGTGCCGAGCCCGGTGACCACCGGGCGCGGGTGCGCGGCGCCGGCGCTCATACCGCCACCGCCCCGGTGGAGCTCTCGCGGCCCAGCAGTTCGCCGTCCAGGAAGCGCTGGCGCAGCAGGAACTTGCGGACCTTTCCGGTCGCCCCGAGCGGGATGCGGTCCGGGTCCACGACCACGACGCGTTCGACGGTGGCGGCCACGTGCGGTTCCAGAGCGGCCAGCACCTCGCTGGTGCGGTCGCCGTCCTGGTCGGCCCCCGGGTCCAGGACCAGCAGGACCGAGGTGATGACCCGGCCCTGGCTGGGCACGGCCACCACGGTGCACTCCCACACGTCGGCACAGTCCGCCAGGACGCGCTCCTCGCACAGCATCGTGTAGAGCTTGTCGCCGTCGCCCAGGTCGACGGCGTCCGCCGCCCGGTCGACGTGGTAGTAGTAGCCGTCCTCGTCGTGGAAGACCAGGTCACCGGTGAGGAAGTAGCCGTCCCTGCGGGTGCGGTAGGTGGTCACCGAGTCGTTCCAGTAGCCCAGCGAGAGGGTGGGCGCGTTGATCGCCAACTGCCCCACCCGGCCGGGGCCCAGGCGCTCGCCCGCGTCGTCCATGACGGCCACGTCGGAGAAGGCGTGCGGCTTGCCGATGCACCGCCCGTAGCGGCTGGTGTCGGGGGTGTGGGTGATGAAGAACTGGGAGTGGCCCATCTCCGAGGAGCCCAGGCCGTCGACGAAGAAGGAGCCGGGGCGGCGGACGCGGCCCTGCGAGGTGACGGCCTCGCGGGTGCCGGCGGCCACCAGCTTGCGCACGTGGGCCTCGTGCGCGCAGTCGCCGGTGTTCCACCAGGTGCGGATGGAGGACAGGTCGCGTGTGCTCAGGTCCGCGCCCGCCAGCTCCGACCAGGTGGTGGCGAAGCCCAGGACGCTGTGCGGCTGCCAGCGCTCGATCGCGTCCAGCACCGGGCCGCCGTCCTGCTGGGAGAGCACGGCGAGCTGGGTGCGGTTGGTCAGCGCGAGGTTGACGGCGATGACGGTCGCCGCGTGCGCCGAGGGCAGCACGCCCAGCATCCGCTCCAGTCCCTGCCCCTTGGGCAGCGAGAGGCGGTGCCGGATGGCCGCGAAGAGGCTGTGGTGCGAGTGGGTGACGGCCTTGGGTAGACCGGTGGTCCCCGAGGAGTGGGTGATGACGACGGGCTCGCTGCCGTGGTGCCGGTAGGGCGCGGGCGCCTCGGCGGGCTCGCCGGCGCCCAGCTCGGCCGGGTCGGCCAGATGCGTCGCGGTGCTGCTCACCCCGGCCAGGGCCTGGCGGTGCGCGGCGTCGGCGATCACGCCCACGGCTCGCAGCCGGGCGATGTACTCGCTGGCCTGCTCGGCGGGCAGCCGGCCGTTGACGAGGGCGGGGATCGCGCCCAGCCGCACCAGCGCCAGGTAGCTGAGCACCTGGTCGGCCGCGGCGGTCGACCAGACGGCGACCGGGTCCCGGGGGCGTACGCCCAGCGCGTGCAGCGCCGCGGCGCGGGCGGCCACCCGCTGCCCGAGGTCGGCCAGCGACAGGGCCTGCCAGGCCGGGTGGCCGTCCACCTCGGTGTCGAACGTGAGCGTCGGGTCGGCGAGGCCGGTGCCCTTGTCCAAAAGGGTGGTCAAGACGTTGCCGACGCCCAACTGCTGGTCGGCCGCGAGTTGCGCGCGCTCGTTCTTCGGATTCATTGCCGGTGACTTCGCTTTCTCGATCGTCCCTGTCGCATGCGACCTGCTCGCCGCTCCCGCCCGCGGACCACGGGCGGCAGCGCACGTGGTCGCGGGCGGATCGACGTCGGTGGAGCCCTACTTGGCCGCGGTCGCCGAGGCGCGCTGGACGATCTCCTTGACCAGGCCGGCGATGGTCAACAGGGCGACGGACTCCATCTCGTCCTCCTCGAACTTCACGCCGTAGGTGTCCTCCACCTGGATGGCTATCTCGGCGACCGACAGCGACTCCAGGTCCAGCCCCGAGGGGCCGAGCGGGGTGTCGCCGGTGACCTCGGTGACGTCGTAGTTCATGTTGTCGAGGGCCTCGATGACGAACTTCTCAACCTCTGCGGACATTTGATTGACTCCCTCTTCATGGATGGGCACCCGGGGTCGGCCCCGGACACGGTGACGGTGCTGTGGTGCACGACGAACGGGGACGAGCGCCGGTTGGCGCACACCCTGGTGGTGCGGGCCGCAGCGCGAAGGCTGCGCGTCCCCTCGTCGGAGCTCTGGTTGGACCACGAACCCGGTGGTCGCCCGGTCCTCGGCGGGGCCGGTGCGGCACTGCGGGTGAGCCTGGCCCATGCGCGGGGAGCGCTGGCCGTCGCGGTGACCGACCGGGCTGTGGTGGGGGTGGACGTGGAGGTGGTACGTGAGCTGCGGGCCGAGGCACTGGCCCGCTCCTGGCTGCACCCCGCCGAGGCGGAGTGGGTCACCGGCCTGGCCGAGGACGCACGCTCGGCGGCCTTCCTGTGGTTGTGGACGCAGAAGGAATCGGTGGGCAAGGCGCGAGGGCGGGGGTTGCGGCGCGGCGGGATGAGCCGCCGGGTGCCGCTGGCGCCGCAGTGGCCGCCCGAGGGTGACTGGACGCCGCGCCCACTGCCCGGGGAGCCGGAACTGGCCGCGTCGGCGGCCCTGGTGGGCGGGGGGCGCTACGTCCTTGGCGTGGCCGTGGACCGGGGTACGGGCGCGAGCCCGCGGGTCCAGGTACGCCGGGTCCCGGCGGCCGAGGTCATCTGAGGCTCAGACCGAGGACGCCGAGCGCACCGCCGCGCGCAGCACCTCCGCGTTGCGCACCGGCTTGCCCGTGGCGGTGCGCGGCAGTTCGGGCAGGACGTGCAGGGTGCGCGGCCTCTTGTAGGGGGCCAGGCGGGCCGCGAGCGAGTCGGTGAGGGCGTCGAACACGCCGGGCTCCCGCACGGTCACGAAGGCCTCGATGCCGGTGCCGTGCACGACCACGGCGTCGGTGACGCCCGGCAGCGCGGAGATGGACGCCTCGACCTCGGTGAGGTCCACCTTGAGGCCGCCGACCGAGACCTGGGAGTCCAGCCGGCCGTGCACGGTGAGCAACCCGGTGTCCGGGTCGAGCTCGCCGGCGTCCTTGGTACGCAGCCAGCCGTCCACGAACCGGGTCCGGTCGGTGCGCCCCACATACGGGCTGGCCGGCAGGCCGAGCAGGATCTGGCCGTCCTCGACACGGACCGGCAGGCCGTGCACGGGGGTGAGTCCGGGACTGCTCGCGCCGGTCAGGTCGGTCGCGATGACGCCCGCCTCGGTCATGCCGTACATGACGCCGAGTTCGGCGCCGTACCCACGGGTGAAGCGCTCACGGACGCCGGCCTTGACGAGCTCGCCGCCCACGATCATGCGGCGCAGCTGCGGGAGCCGGGGCGGGGTCTGGGCGGCGGCCAGGACCGCCGCCTGGGAGGGGACGCCGAGCAGGGTGGTCGGCTCCGGGCCGGCGGCGACGGCGCGCAGGATGCCCTCCAGCGTCTGCGTCCGTGGCAGGACCACCTGAGCGCGGGCGGCGAGCCCGTGCAGCAGCCCGCCGACCAGGCCCAGGACGTGGATGATCGAGGCCAGCACCACGGTGCGCTCGCCCTGGGCGGGGAAGCCGTCGAGCCGGGCGTAGCGATCGAGTTCGGTGCGCAGGCTCTCGACCGTGCGGCCGATGACCTTGGAGGGGCCGGTCGAGCCGGAGCTCAACTGGAGCAGGATGTGCGGGGTGTCGGCGGGGCGGCCGGCGTCCAGCGCGGTGACCCGCGTGGTGACGTCGACGTATCCGCGCAGCGTGCCGGTGACCTTCTCCGTCGGCTCGGCGACCACCTGCGGCGCGAGCCGCGCCAGGGCCTCGTCCACCTCGTACGGGGTCAACCGGTAGTCCAGGAGCGCGACTTGGGCGCCCTGGCGCCAGCCCGCCAGCATGGTGACCACACAGCTCAGCGAGGGGGGCACGCGTACGGCCAGCGAGCCTCCCATGGTCAGCCCGGCGGCCTGGAGGCGCTCCTGTTCGTGCGCGACGAGCTGACGCAGCTCCGCGCGGCTGACAGGGTCGCCCAGATGGAGAGCGATTTCTTGTTCGTTTCCTCCGAGCAGTACGTCATCGACCCAGGCCCGTCCACCACAATCAGGCCGCTCGGGTGCCGCTCTACCAGCTTCCCCCACCGGAATCTCTCCCCTGTAGCAGATGTCGAACTACCGAAACCCCCGATGGCACGACGCCGTCCACTGGTGGTTTCGGATGTGCCGGCCGCCTTCTTTCCCCCCGGCGGCGCAGAATCATCGTTGCTCACTACCATTGAGTAATCAAGCGGAGTTCTTCGCGAACCCCTATAACATGCACAACACGTTCCGCAATTGACAGCGGGCACGTCGAACCGCCCTTTCATCCAGCGCGGTGAAAGGGAATGGGATCGGGTGATCCGCTGTCCTTTCTAGATCATTTCCGTGAAATACCCGAGGGTCGGAACGCGTGGACGTCCGGAGTTCCCATCAGGGCCATCACCTCGTCGAACTCCCGCATGAGCGTGCGCAGGACGGCCGCGACGCCGTCGCTGCCCGAGTGTGCCAGACCCCACAGTGCCGGCCGTCCGACGAACACCGCGTCCGCGCCCAGGCATAGCGCCTTCGCGATGTCGGCGCCGTGGCGAATGGCGCCGTCCAGGATCAGCTGGCAGCGCCCTGCCACGGCTTCGGCGATCTCCGGGACCGCGTCGGGCGCGGGCGTCGCGAAATCGAGTTGTCGGCCGCCGTGATTGGAGATGACAAGTGCGTCAACGCCGTATTCCACGGCAAGTTCGGCGTCCTCGGCGGTGAGTACGCCTTTCAGGACCAGCGGTAGGTCGGTGCGTTCCCTGAGCCAGGCCAGGTCCTTCCAGGTAATCGAGGAGTCGAACTGTTCCCGCGAATGTCGCGCGATGGCGGATTCGCCGGCACTGGCCGTATGGGCGGCGGCCATGACGGCCGGGTCGATATTCACCGCGCGGATGCCCTCCGGCACGGTGAAGCCGTTGCGGACATCGCGGGGGCGGTAGGCGACCCGAGGCGCGTCGACCGTGAGGACCAGGGCGCGGTACCCGGCCTCCTCGGCCCGTCGGATCAGGTCGAGCAGCGGCTCGCGCCGGCGCAGCCAGTAGAGCTGGAGCCACAGGGGCCCGGTGGCCGCCGCGGCGATCTCCTCCAGGGTGCGGCTGGCGAACATGCTGACCGTCAGAAGCGTGCCGCTCTCGCCGGCCGCACGCACTGTCGCCAACTCTCCTTCGGGGTGGGCGAGTTGATGATAGGCCATCGGGGCGATACCCAGGGGGGCCGGTAGGGGTGCTCCCAGGAGCGCGGTCTGCGCGCGACAGTGGGACACGTCCACCAGGCACCTGGGGCGCAGAGTGATCCGGTCCAGTGCCTCCCGGCTGCTGACCAGCATCGACTCGGTCCCGCTGCCCCCCGCCAGGAAGTCCCACACGGGTCGCGGCAGTCGTTCCCTGGCCGCGGTCTCGTACTCGTAGAGCGTCAACTCCACTGGTGCATCCCCCCGTCGTCACTCGCGTCGCGTGCTTCGACCCTGTACGCCAACTAACCGCACGGGCGTACACTAACCGAACTCTCCCACATGTCCGCACGGTCGTCCACTTAGTCGGGCGGCTGGTCGGTTCGACCATGACGCAGACCCCAGGTGGGAGCATCGAGGAGGTGTCCCTTGGCGACGACGCACACGGACGGACGGATCGAACGCGGAAACCAGACGCGGCGGTTGATCCTCCAAAGAGCCGTCAACATCGCATCGGTCGAAGGGTTGGAGGGGCTCTCGCTCGGCCGCCTCGCCGGCGAACTCCGCCTCAGCAAGAGCGGCGTGTTCGCCCTGTTCGGCTCGAAGGAGGAGTTGCAACTCGCCACGGTGCGGACCGCCATCAAGATCTACGTCGAGCACGTGGTGCACCCGGCCCGCGACCTGCCGGCGGGTCTGGGGCGGATATGGCACCTGTGCGGCAACTGGCTCACCTACTCGGAGCAGCGCGTCTTTCCGGGAGGCTGCTTCTTCTACTCGGTCTCGGCCGAGTACGACGCCCGCGAGGGCAAGGTGCGCGACGCGGTCACCACGGCGCACGGCAACTGGTTCTCCCTCCTGGAGACGGCCATCGACCAGGCCCGGCGGGCGGGGGAGGTCCGCGAGGACACCGACATCCCCCAACTCGCCTTCGAGCTCGTCGCCCTCCTGGAGACCGCCAACGCCGAGTCCGTCCTGCACCACAACAACACCAGCTACCAGAAGGCGACCAAGGGCATCCGCGCGCGCCTGCGCGGCGTCGCCACCGACCCGTCCCTGCTGCCCGACGCGCCCTGACGCCGCCCGCCACCACCGGCCGGCGGTGCCCCGCGAGCGACGAACCCGGCTCGCGACCACCACACGGAGAGACCATGCCCCTCGAACCACACACGCAGGCCCTGTACGACCGGCGCGCGGCCCAGGCCGTCCGCCCCCTGTACACCATGACGCTCGCCGAGGCGCGGGCCGCCGACCTGGCCGCCGTCCAGGCCGACGCCGGCACCCCCGAACCGGTCGAACAGGTCCTGGACGAGTCCATAACGGGTCCGGCCGGCCCGCTGCCCGTCCGCCTCTACCGCCCCGCCGGGCAGGGCCCGCTGCCCGTGCTCGTCTACTACTTCGGCGGCGGCTGGACGCTGGGCTCGCTGGAGACCGGCGACGCCATCTGCCGCGCCCTGGCCAACGCCACCGGCTGCCTGACGGTCGGCGTCGGCTACCGCCTCGCCCCCGAGAACCCCTTCCCCGCGGCGCCCGAGGACTGCTTCGCCGGCCTGCGCTGGGTCGCCGAACACGCCGCCCGCTTCGGCGGCGACCCCGCCCGGCTGGCCGTCGCCGGCGACAGCGCCGGCGGCAACCTGGCCGCCGCCGTGACGCTGATGGCCCGCGACGCCGGCGGGCCCGAGCTGCGTGCCCAGGTGCTCGTCTACCCGAACACCGACTACCTCGCCGACACCCCCTCCCGCCGCGAGATCACCGACCCGCTGCTCTTCAACGACAAGTCGGTGCGCTGGTACTGGGACAACTATCTGACCAGCGCCGACGACGGAGGGCACCCGCTGGCCTCGCCGCTGCGCGCCCCCGACCACGGCGGGCTGCCCCCGGCGCTGGTGATCACCGCCGAGTACGACCCCCTACGCGACGAGGGCGAGAGCTACGCCGCGCGCCTGCGGGAGAGCGGGGTCCGCGCCGAAGCGGTCCGCTACCCGGGAGTGACCCACGGCTTCTTCGCCATGGCCGGCGCGGTCCCCGCGGGCCGTCACGCCGTGGACCGGGTCGCCGCCTATCTGCGTACCGCCCTGTCGGGCACCGAGGCGAAGGGCTGAACCATGACCGAGACCACCGCCCCCGCGCCCCCGGCGCGCCCGCTGGCCCTGGGCGACCTGCACGGGGCGCTGAGCGATCCGCTGCTGGACGCGATGAACTTCCTGAACGAGGTCGTCGCCCGCTTCCCCGACGCGCTGTCCTTCGCCCCCGGCCGGCCCGCCGAGGGCGCCTTCGAGGTCGAGGACCTGCCGCGCTACCTGCGCGCCTACACCGACTACCTGGAGAGCGAACGAGGCTGGACGCCCGAGCGGGTGCGGACCCAGCTCTTCCAGTACGGGCGCACCAACGGCGTCATCCACGACCTCATCGCCCGCACCCTGGCCAACGACGAGCGCATCCACGTCAGCCCGGAAGCGGTGGTCGTCACGACCGGCTGCCAGGAGGCGATGCTGATCACGCTGCGGGCGCTGTTCGCCCGCCCTGAGGACACCCTGTTGGTCAGCTCGCCCTGCTACGTCGGTGTCACCGGAGCCGCCCGGCTGCTCGACATCGCGGTGCGCCCGGTCCCCGAGGGCGCGCACGGGCCCGACCCCGCCGAGGTGCTGGCCGCCGTGCGTCGCTGCCGGGAGGCCGGCGAGCGCCCACGGGCCCTGTACGTGGTGCCGGACTTCGCCAACCCCTCGGGGGCGAGCATGAGTCTGGCGGCCCGCCACCAGCTGCTGGAGCTCGCCGAGCGGGAGGACCTGCTGATCCTGGAGGACGACCCGTACGGGTTCTTCGTCCGCGCGGGCTCGCCGCTGCCCACGCTCAAGGCGCTGGACGAGCGGCGACGGGTGCTGCACCTGGGCTCCTTCGCCAAGACGGCGCTGCCCGGCGCGCGGGTCGGGTACGTCGTCGCCGACCAGGAGGTCATCGACGCCACGGGGCGGCGGTCACTGCTGGCCGACGAGCTGTCCAAGATCAAGAGCATGACGACGGTCAACACCTCGGCCATCAGCCAGGCCGTCATCGGCGGGTTGCTCGTGACCTCCGGCTGCCGGCTGCGGGAGGCCAACGCGGGAGCCATCGCGCACTACCGCACCAACCTGTCGACCGTCCTGGAGGAGTTGGAGCGGCACTTCCCCGCCGGGCGGCGGCAGGCACTGGGGGTCGGCTGGAACGAACCGACGGGCGGCTTCTTCCTCGTCGTGGACGTACCCTTCCCGGCCGACGTGAAGGCGCTGGAACGATCGGCGCAGGACTTCGGTGTGCTGTGGACCCCGATGTCCGACTTCTTCCTTGACGGCGGCGGGGAGTACCAACTCCGACTCTCGTGCAGCTCCCTGGCCCCGGACCAGATCGTCGAGGGCGTGCGCCGGCTCGCCCGCTTCATCGAGGCCCAGGTGGCGGAGGCGAACGCGTAGCGAACGGCGGGGCTCGCGCGCGGGTCCGGCCATCGACGGCCGGACCCGTCTGCGCCCATAACTAAACGGACGGTCGTGCTATTGTCTCGACAGTCATCGCTCGACCAAAGGGGGCCGCGTGGACATCCGCAAGCTCGACCGGACGGCTGTGCTGGAGACGGTGCGCATCCTCGGCCAGGCGTCCTCGCGCGACTGGGACCAGCCCACCCCCTGCGCTGACTGGACCCTGCGCGAACTGGTGGCGCACATGGCCGGCCAGCACCACGGATTCGCCGCCTCGGCCACCGGTGGCGGCGCGGACCTCGCCGACTGGCGACCCAGCGCACTCGGCGACGATCCGCTCGCCACGTACTGCGCCGCCGCCGAGGTGGCCCTGCACGCCTTCGCCCGACCCGACGTGCTGAGCGCGGAGTTCGCGCTCCCCGAGATCAGCGCCACCCGACGCTTCCCCGCCTCCCTGGCGATCGGATTCCACTTCCTGGACTACGTGGTCCACGGCTGGGACGTGGCCCGCACGCTCGGGGTGTCACTGGAACTGGACGAGGAGACGCTGCGCGCCGCGAGCGCCATCGCGCTGCGCGTGCCGGACGACGAGCGTCGCCTCAGTCCCACCGCGCTCTTCCGTCCCGCCCTGCCCACCCGCCCGGACGGCCCCCCGCTCGACCTCATCCTGACCTCGCTCGGCCGCTCCCCGGACTGGTCCGCCCCCGCGAACCGCTGAGGCCCCGGCGCTCCTCCGGCCCCGGCGCGGCCACCGCTCCCGTCCGCCCGGCCCCGCGCCTCCGGACGCGCGGCCGGCCAGCCGCGCGCACCGGATCACGGCGCGTGGACCCCCCGTCCGGCGCGGGCGCTCCCGGCCCGGGGCGTGGCCGGCGCCCGGCCCCGACCGTACGAGGATCCCAGCGTGCCTTCCTCACCCGTCCCCGCACGAACGCTGTCCACCGGATTCGACCTCCAGTCCGTCGCGGAACTACGCGACCGACCACGACTGCGCCACAGCAGCGCGCTGTTCAGCCCCGGCGAGCGCGCCCACTGCCACACCCGCCCCGACCCCAACGTCTGGCTGACCGGGGTGCTCTCGGCCAAGGAGGCGTTCGTCAAGGCCGCCGGCTCCCTGGGCGGCGCCCCCGGGCACTCCTTCCGTGAGATCGAGGTGGTGTACGGCGACGCCGGCGTGCCCCGACTCCATCTGCACGGTGAGATCGCCCGATGGTGCCAGGAGCGGAGCATCACCATCGACGTATCCATCAGCCACACCGGCGACATGGCCGGCGCGGTCGTCGTCCTCCTGGCGGGGGAGCGCGTCGGGCCCTGACGTCGGGGCGGCACCCGGGGCCGGCCGCTCCGGGAGACGCGTCAGCTCTCGCCGCGGCGCTTGCGGCGGCGGTCCACGCGACGGGACTTCTGGGTGTACTCGATGACGTAGGCCGTGGGGTGCAGCCCACCGCTGGTGACCTGGACCTCCTTGATCACGTGAATGCGCCGGGTCTCCTGGACCGCCTGCTGGAGCAGCCGTTTGTCCTCGGTCAGCAGGACCGCGCGGCCCTTGGGGTGCAGTACTCGGGCCAGTTCCGCGAGGAAGCGGGGGTAGAGGCGGCTGTTGACCTCGTGCGAGCCGACTCGCTTGCCGAACGGCATGTTCGAGATGACCCGGTCCACGGAGTGGTCCGCCAGCGGCAGGGCCTCCGCCCGGGCCTGACCCAGCAGGCAGGGGCGCCGCGCCCGCTCAAGATTACGACCGGCCACCTCGAGCGCCTTGAGCGAGATGTCGGTGCCCAGCAGGCACGCCCCCCTGTCCACGGCATCGACCTCGGTCAACAGTGTCCCGGAGCCGCAGAACGGGTCGTAGACGGTGTCCTCGGCCCCCGGTTTGGCGAGCTGGACGAGCAGGCTGCCGACGACCGGGTTGACCGAGGCGGGAATGCGGTGCAGCTTCGGGTAGCGGCGCGAGCGGTGCATGGCCCCGACCTCGGCCAGCACGCACCGGTCGTGCTCGGTGATGTTGACGTCCCACGCCCTGGGGGCGTTCACCCAGCCCAGCTTGCCGCCGACGCCCTCGATGAGGGTGCCGCGCCCCTCGATGTCGTCGACCCGGTAGGCCGGCGGGCCCGACAGCGTGCTGATCACCCCGCCCGCGGCCGAACGCTCCAGCGTGGCCAGCGCGTCGGCGAAGCCGCCGATCCGGGCGTGCTCCGCCTCGTCCAGCACCACCGAGAGCGTGGAGAACATACGCAGCGGCAACAACTGGGACAGCCTCCCCTCGAAGTCGCAGAACACCGAGTCCCCCGTACGCCGAATGCCGGTCAGCGTCGGCGCGCCGATGTCGTGGCAGTGCTGGAGGAGACGGTCCACCACCCCGGGGAGGCTGGTGAGGTGAATACGGTCCCGCACCGGGGAGTCCAGATCGGTTTCCCTGAGCATCACTTAGCCTCCGAATCGGGCGTAGGAAACGGCTGTGTTCCCGTATCGCCGTACCTTGAGCGACTCCAGACCCTTCGGCCACTGAATCGGGTCACTGCGGTGGGAGTGCTCGACGGCGACGACCGCGTGCGGAGTCAGCCACCCGTTCTCGGAAAGCAGTACGAGCTCGTCGTGAGGCGTTTTCGCATAGGGCGGATCCATGAACACGAGGTCCTTGGGGTCCGCCGGCGAGGAAAGCCAACCCAGCACGTCACCTGGAACGACATGACAGGAATCAGTAAAGTCAAGTTCCGAGATATTACCCCGGAGCACGTCGAGCGCATGGCGGGACTTCTCCACGAAGACGGCGTGCCCAGCGCCCCGGGAAAGCGCTTCCAAACCGACTGCGCCGGAGCCAGCGTACAGATCCATGACGTGCGCGCCCTCCATCTCCAGCAGGGAATAGAAAGTGGAGAAGATGGCCTCTCGCACCCGGTCCGCCGTGGGGCGCGTTTCCGCTCCACGCGGAACAGTGATGCGGCGACTCCCGCGGCTACCTGCGATAATTCTGGGCACCCATCGAGGATCTCATATCGCCGCGTGGCCCTGAACCGCCCACCAGAGCCGTTCCGGGCACCAGAGACGCTCGGCCGGCAGATCAGCGCGCGCGCCGACCACCTCCGCGCGAGCCCGTAGCTCCGCCAGCGCGTCGGTGTCCGGCCACACTGCGGGAAGCTGGGACGCGTAGCGGGCCGCCGCGGCCGACTTGGCCTCCCAGTCCGCCTCCGTGAAGGACAGCGGCACTGGGAAGCGGCCGGCCACCTCGGCCGAACCGGTGGCCGCGTAGGGCAGGTCCTCGTAGAACACCAGATCAGGCCCGCCTGCGCCGACCACCGCGGTCAGGGCGGTGCTGACCAGCACGTGATCGACGTGCCGGCCGATACCGGCAGGGCCGATGATCAGCGAGGGCTCCAGGTCCGAGACGACCCGCGCCAGCTCGCGCCGCGCGTCCCGCACGGCCGGGTCGTCTTCCCGTGGAGCGCCCGCGAAGACGGATTCCACCGTCGGGTAGAGGGGCTCGCCGCCCGGGGTGGTGCGGAAGACCGCGTCGGGCACCGGCAGGTGCACCGGGCGCGCGCCGACCTCCCGCAGGGCCGAAGCGTCCTCGGCGCGACGGCCCGCGACAGGACCGTCCGCTCCCAGCCCCCACAGGCCCACCAGGTGGCGGGCGAACGGTGACTCGACGGGCCGTGCCGGGTCGCCCGCGCACACGGTGGCCACCACCGTGCGCACGCCGGCACGGTGGGCGGCGGCCAGCGTCCCCCCGGCCGACAGCACACAGTCGTCCAGGTGCGGAGACACGAAGAGCCAGGGGCGCTCCCGGTCCGTGTGCGCTGCCCTGAGCAGGGTCGTCACGTCGATGGGCGCGCCGTCCGCGTGTATGGCCACAGCTTTCCCTCCCGTGTCGTGGTCAGGTTCGGGCGTGCGGATACCGGCGCGCCAGGGCAGACCGCAGCTCGTCGGTCCATCCGTTCCAGTCGGCGGCGGGGAAGCCGAGCAGGCGGCGCTGTTCGTCGTCCAGCCGGCCGACCAGCCGCTGGAAGCCCTCCAGGTGCGCGTAGCTGGGCCAGCTCCGCTGTCCGCACCACTCCGCGTCCGCCCGGCGGAACATGACGGTGAACATCGTCCGGACGGCACCGGGCTCGGTCAGGTCCGTCGCGCGGTGCCAGGTGTCGGTGGGCAGAACGAGGGTGTCCCCACGCCCGGCCCGCAGGAGTCGCTCCTGGGCGTACACCCGCGCGTTCGTCGCCCGGTCCAGTTCGGTGATCTCGGGAGCGATGTATGGGGCCGCGGTACGGGGCACGACCGCAGTCGGGCCGTTGCCGGGGGTCACGTCGTCCAGGTAGGTGAGGAACGCGATCTGGTACGGAGCTCCCGAACCGGTTGGGGTCAGTAGGTCCTGGTCCCGGTAGTCACGGTGCAGAACCTGCTCGTAGTCCGCCCGTCCACCCGTCTTGCGCCACACGTTGTACTTCGTGAGCCGCACGTCGTCGGTTCCCAAGACCTCGCGGGCCCACTGCGCGTAGCTGGGGTGAAAGGCCAGGTCGTCCAGTTCCTCGTGGTAGAGGGGCCCACTCACGAAGGTGCGCCAGGGGCTCTCCTCGCCGCCCTTCTCGCCGGCCCCGGACTCGGCCGATCGCTCGGCGTAGAACCCCTCGACCGCCCTTCCGACGCTCGCGAGGGCGCTCTCGTCGAGGAATCCCGGCAGTACGAGAAAGCCCTCCTCCGTCAGCTTCCGCACGTCAACCACCATCACAGACAACCCCCTTGCCCAGAAGAATCAGAATCACAGCACAGCGCATGACGCCTCATGCGGAATCCAGCAGATCCCGGTAGATCTCCTCGTACCGGTCCGTCATATGGGAGACCGTGAAGTTTTGCTCCACGCGCGCCCGGCATCGATCCGGGGAGATCTCCGCGAGCCGGTGCACCGCACGGCACTGGTCCTCCTCGGTGTCCGCGACGAATCCGGTGACTCCGTCGACGACCACCTCCGGAAGAGCGCCCCGGCTGGTGACGATCACCGGTGTGCCGCAGGCCATCGCCTCGATGCAGACCAGGCCGAAGGTCTCGGGTCCCTTGGACAACATCAGCACACCACGGGCCCGGCGCAGCAGCTCCAGCCGGACCTCGCCGCCCACCTCGCCGACGAACTGCACGTCCTGCCCCAGGCAGGGCCTGATCATCCGCTGGAAGTAGTCCTCGTGCCAGGGAGGCACCGGGCCGGCGATGACGAGCGGCACCCCGGCTCGGCGGGCGACATCGATCGCCTCGCGGACCCCCTTGTGGTCCCCGATCTGACCGAGGGCCAACAGGTAGTCGTCATGGCCCCGGTCGAGCTGGTACTCCTCGACCCGTATGCCCGGTTGCGCGACCCCCACGACCTTCAGGTGTCGCATGCGCCGCAGTTGCGAGCGTGACTGGACGACGTAGCCGGCGTCGCCCATGCGCCCGGTCAGATCGTGGTCCCGGTAGGTGAAGAAGTGCGCGGTCGTCAGCGCGACACGACAGTCGGCGGCGAAGCTGGCGGCCTGACCGCTGAAGAGGTTGTGGTTGTGCATCACGTCGAAGCCGGTGATGTCCCGCATGCTCAACAGCGCGTGCATCCAGTCCTGCCCGACGTTGACGAACGCGGGATCGGGAAAGTCGAACGCGGCGTGCAGCACTCCGCGGGTCCTGGAGTCCCCGGTGGCGTACAGGTGCACCTCGTGCCCCCGGGCCACCAGTTCGTCCGTCAGGTCCGCCACGATGCGGTTGATGCTCCCGTAGGCGACGGGCGGCGTGCTCTCGTGAGGCGTCGACACCTGGGCGATGCGCAACGGCGCCGCCGGCGCCGGGCCCTTTGCCCGTTCCCTCATGCCCGCCCGCCGTGGCCGACGTACGTGGCCTCGGCCGCGCCCCCGCCAAGCCGCGTTCGGTACCACGCGATGGTGTCGGTCAGCGCCTGCTCGACGGGTGTGCGCGGGGTCCAGCCCAGGGCGCTCTCGGCGTAGGAGATGTCGGGCCTGCGGACCTCGGGATCGTCCTGCGGCCGGGGTATGGAGACCAGCTCCGCGTCGGAACCGGTGAGCTTCTGAACCCAGCGCGCCAGGTCGAGCATGGAGATCTCGTACGGGTTGCCGATGTTGACCGGCCCCGACAGATCGCTGCGAAGGAGTCGGACGATACCGTCGACGAGATCGTCGACGTAGCAGATGGAACGGGTCTGTGTGCCGTCGCCGGCCAGCGTGAGGTTCTCTCCGCGCAGCGCCTGGCCGACGAAGTTGGGGATGGCACGGCCGTCGTCGACCCTCATGCGTGGCCCGAAGGTGTTGAAGATGCGGACGATGGCGGTGTTCACGCCGAAGTAGTCGCGGTACATCGTCGTCGCCGCTTCGCCGAACCGCTTGGCCTCGTCGTAGCACGACCGCGGGCCCACGGGATTGACGTTGCCCCAGTAGCTCTCCGGTTGCGGATGCACGAGAGCGGTGCCGTAGACCTCCGACGTCGAGGCCAGCAGGAAGCGAGCTCCCTTCGCCTTGGCCAGGTCCAGTGCGTTGAACGTTCCGAACGAGCCGACCTTGAGCGTTTCCACCGGGAACTTCTGGTAGTCGACGGGGGAGGCGGGGGAGGCGAAGTGGAGGACGGCGTCCACCGGTCCCTCCACGTGGAGGCCCTCCGAGACGTCGGCCGTCACCAGTTCGAAGGCGTCCGCGTCCGCGAGGTGCGCGACGTTGTCACGCGCTCCCGTGAGGAAGTTGTCCACGGCCACGACGTGGTGTCCGTCGGCCAGGAGCCGATCGCACAAGTGAGACCCCAGGAAACCCGCGCCCCCGGTGACTACGGTTCTTGTCTGCATTGCCGATTCTCCTCGCGCGTTCATCCGTTTTCCTTCCACAGGGGTCGTCATGCGCGTGTGTGCGCGATCGCCGCACGCAGGGCGTCGTCCATGTGCGAGATCACCTCCCGCGCGCCGGCAGCCAGCAAGCTCCGCCCGCCGTCGGCCGCGTAACCCACACAGCACACCCCGGCCGCGGTGGCCGCTCGCACGTCGTTGAGCGAGTCCCCGATCAGAACGCAGGCGTCGGCCTCCGCGCCGAGCAGCGAGAGGCCACGCAGTACCGGTGCGGGGTGGGGCTTCATCGTCAGCGGTTGGGCGAACACCCGTCCCATGACGCCGACGACGCAGCCCTCCAGTCGGGCCCGCTCCAGGTAGATCCTGACCGCCTCCGCCGAGTTGTTGCTCACCACGACCACGGGCACCCCGGCCTCGCGCATGTCGCGCAGTGCCCTGTCCGCGCCCGCCGTGGCCCGCGCGACCCGGGCGGCGTCGGCCTCGACAGCGCACATCATCTCCTCCAGGGCCCGGGTGACCTCCGTCTCTCCCGACGTGGCGGCGAACCGCAGCGACTCCAGCGGGTCACCCAGCAACGGCGGCGTGGTCGGTACCGTCAGGCCGCGCGAGCGCATGAAGTCCGTGAAGCGCTGCGCCAGACCCGGAAGGGCGGAGCTCGGCAGCAGCTCGCAGACAGGCCCGTCGAAGTCGAGCAGCACCGCCGGGCGTTCACGGGCGGGGGTGTGCGCGCCCACGTCATCGACCCGTCCCGCCGGTAGGCGGCGCAACGCCCCTCGGTCAGCCTGCCAGAGCACGGGCCACCTCCTCCGCGAGGGCGGCGCCGTCGTGCACGCCCGGCCGTTCCTCCAACTTGGCGTAGCGGACGCGATACTGGGAGGCCAGCCGCTCGTGGTCGGCCGGTATCAGGTCACCCCAGGCGTACCCTCCCGACCGCCGCTGCTGGACGTCGCAGATGACGGTGTCGGCGATCGGTGCGGGGGCGTCCGTCGGGTCGGCCGCCCACTGGCGCTGGGCTCGCGCCAGGGCCAGCGCGCTGCCGTGCACGGTGGTCGCCTCCTGCTCCTGCCGGAGGTTGGCGACGATGACGCGCCGTGCCCTTTCGTTCGCCTCCAGCAGGGGTCCCACGATCGCGGCCGTGGGCACGAGGCTGGAGAAGAGTGTGCCCGGCGCCCAGATCACCCGTTCTGCCTGGGCGATGGCCCGGGTGGCCGCCGCGGTGGTCGTCGGTCGCTGGGACCGGGAGAGGACCTCCCGGGAGAGCTCGGGGTCGCCGCCGGACAGCGGCTCCAGCTCCGCGCGGTCGGAGCCCGTCAGGAAGCACACCTGGGCCACTGGCTGGCGGCTGCCCCGCTCACACACCTGCCACTCGTGGAAGAGCACGGTGCCGTCGGTCAGCACGCTGGTGAGGTGGAGCGGCTCCTCCGTCACCGTCACCACCCTGGCCGGCAGGTCCAGCAGGCTGTGCAAGGCGTCCAACGCCGCCTGGAACCGGCCTCCGTGGTACGTACGAGCCCCGACCAGTACGGCGTTGCGCACCGCCGTGTCGGCCAGTGGGAGCGTTCCGTCAGCGACGGGCGGCAACGCCGCGAAGGACTCCACGTACATGTCCAGTTGCTTGCTCACCTGACTCGGGACGCTCCCGAGGTCGAGGCCGCCACGTGTCCACTCGGCCAGCGAGCGCGGTGTGACCCCCGCCGGAACACGGAGCGAGAGCCAGCGCGCGACCGCCGGAAGTGACTCGGCGACGAGCGTGGAGACCACCTTCCCCATGTCCGAGGGACCGAGGATGCCCAGTGCCCGGCGGATCGCTCCCGTGCTGTACCCGTCATCGAAGGCATTGACCAGAAAGGTCGTCTGCCCACCGCTGTGGAGCAGGTGGTGCGCGATCGACTTCGTCCCCGTGCCACCCGCGAACACCGCTGTTCTCACTGCCATCCCCTCCCTCACAACGTCCGGGCGTGTGGTCCGCCCCGGTGCGGAAGCCGCTCACGCACGGTTCATACCGCGCATCGCACGCTCGTGGACGGGAATGCTGGCGCGTCGCAGGCCGTCGATCTGCTGCTCCACCAAGAGCCTGGTCTCGGCGTCGAGCCGCTCGTCGGCCAGGACCCGGCGCAGGATGGTCTCCATCCAGTGCTGGTAGCGGGAGATGTCGTTGGACATCCCGCTTCGGCTGACGATGATCGTGCCAAGGATGCGGGGGACGTGGACCAGTCGCGCGCCGTTGAGCACGAGCCGGTAGTACAGGTCGTAGTCCTCGATGCTGCCCAGGTCCGGGTCGTAGCCCCCGACGGCCTGGAAGGGTTCGACCCGGAAGGCCAGGGTGGAGCCGCACACCGGGCGGGTGAGGAGGATGTCGCGCATCGTGACCTCGGCGGGGTGGCGGACCACCGCGCTCATCTCATAGGTGATGGTGCCGTCCTCCGAGGTCAGCCGGCAGTCTCCGAAGACGGCGTCGGCGTCCGGGCGCTCGGCCAACGCTCCGAGTTGCAGCGCGAGCGTCCAGGGCGGCCACACGTCGTCGGAGTCGATGACGGAGACGATGTCCGCCCGGGCCTGGGAGACGCCGAAGTTCCGGGACGCGCCGACGCCGCGATGGGGAACACGGTGGACCGTGATCCGGTCGTCGCCCAGGCTCCGCGCGACGGCGACGGTGTCGTCCTCGGACTCTCCGTCCACCACGATCGCCTCCCAGTCGGGCATGGTCTGCCGCACCAGGGACCGCAGGGTCTGGGCAAGGGTGGAAGCGCTGTTGCGGGTCGCGATGACGACCGTGACGCGGGGGGTGTCGCTCACTTCGTGCCCTCCTCGATCGGCAGCGGAAGGCTCCAGGCCATGGGGGTGATGTCGGGGAACGTGGACTGGATCTCGTGTACGCCGGGGGCCTGGCCCCCGTGGGACAGACTGAGTGTCAGCTCCAGGACATGCAGGGCGTGTCGGGCGTTGAGGTGGCTCTCCCCATGCCCGCGCAGAGCCAGCGCCATGTCGGCGATGCCCCGGGCGAACTCGATGTCGTGGGTGTCTGTGTAGCGGAAGGGGTGGTCAGCCGGACGCACCAGAGGGTAGTCCACAGGCTCGCCGAGATAGCCGATCCGCCCCTGCTCCGGTCCGGCGGCGGACGCCCTGCTCAGGCTCACCGGCTCGCCGAACCGGAAGGTGTCCGCGACGCTGAGTACACCCTCGTCCCCGATGATGCGCAGCGAGTGGTCCCGAGGCGCCACGATGCTGTTGGTGAGGCGGGCCACGACGCCGGAGTGGAACTCCAGCACAGCGCAGGAGAAGTCCGGTGTGTGCGCGCCTGTGGGCACTCCCTTGTCGGGCAGCAGCTCGGCGGCGTAGGTCACTACCTTCCTGACAGGCCCGAAGAAGGCCGTGAGCCAGGTCAGGACGTATCCGGAGTGCTCGAGGGTGCAGCCGACCGCGAACTCGTCGGCGGCCGGCCAGGGAGCGCCGGAGGCGCTGAGCCACTGCCGGTAGGGCATACGGTGCACCATGCCGTCGTCGAGCTCCGCGTAGACCAGCAGCGGGCGCCCGATCTCGCCCTTGCGCAACGCCGCCCACAGGGTCTGCGCGGTCTCCCCGAGGAGGGTGCACGGCGCCGAGGCCAGCAGCAGGTCGCGTTCCTCGGCCAGCTCCACCAGCGCGCTGGCCTCGGCCAGGTCCATGGCGAACGGCTTCTCCGAGTAGACGTGTTTCCCGGCTTCGAGTGCCGCGCTGGAGATCGTGTAGTGACTGTCCGGGTTGGTGAGGTTGACCACCACCTCGACCTCGGGGTCCGCCAGCACCTCCTGCCACGAGGGGTAGACGTGGCAGTCCCATTCCTGGGCGAACGCCGAGCTGCGGGCCTCGTCCCTGTCCCACACCCCGACCAGGCGCAGCCCCGCGTGGTTGGGGAGCGTCGCGGCGTAGAAGTCCGCGACGTACCCGCAACCGACGAGCACCAGACCCACCGGCGTGTCGTGCGACGGTTCGTGGGCCACGGTGGCCCTCCTTGTCGTGTCGTACTGCGAAGTCAGGCTCATACGGGGTGGACCACCGCCGGCTCCGTCGGGCGCGCGGCGGCGAAGGGACCGTCGAGCGCCGCTGGGAGGACCCGCGCGTTCGGGAAGACCCTGGCGAGGGGCGGCAGCACCGCGGGGACGACTTCGACGCTGGGCAGGGTCACCTCGCGCACCCGCGTCAGGTCGTAGTCCCCCCAGTGCGCGGCAGCCACCTCCGTCACCATCCGCGAGGTGAGGTGGACCGCTGTGGACGCTTCCCGCTCGGCGACCATGAGAAAGTCCTCCGGGTGGAAGGTCTCCACCAGGTGCAGGCTCACCGGTCCGACCGGTAGCAGGAGGTGCCGCGCGAGCCGTCGCGCGGAGCGGACCGCCATCGGTGCGGCGGTCAGGTGACGGGCGGCGTCGCCACCGGTGAACGCCGCGTTCCGGCCCCACACAGCGGGCAGCCGCGTGGCGGCCGACCGCGTGCGGTACTCGGCCATGAGCCGGACCAGGGCGGACGGCAGGCCACCGAAGGCATCGGGGTGGCCGGCGGGCGCCCCGACCGGGTCGGCCGCCTCCCCGGCACCCGTGGCCCCGGCCTCCCGGAGCGCGCGCTCCCGCCACGCGTGGTAGGTCAGGCGCGCGCCGCTTTCCAGCGTCAGGGCGGGGTACAGGGGAAACGTGGCCGCCGCGGCGTCGAGACGACGCACCAGATCGGTCTCGGTGTCCACCGGGTCGCTCAACGCGCCGTCCGTCGCTCCGATTTCCACGATTCCCATGTCCACGTGCTCCGTTACCTCGCTCAGCCGGCCTTCTTGACCAGGTAGTCGCCCATGACCAAAGCGGTGAGGTCCGACTTCTGGAACGTGGCGACGGCGTTCTCGGGCGAGTTGACGATCGGTTCGCCGGCCAGGTTGAACGAAGTGTTGAGCACACAGGGGATTCCCGTCAGCGCCCGGAACCGGTCGATCAGACCCCAGAAGCGGGGGTTCGTCGCACGCCGTACGGCCTGCGGCCGGGCGGTGCCGTCGATGTGGACGGTCGCCGGGATGCGCGGCGCCGCCTCCGGCCGCACCCGGGTCGCGGCGAGCATGAAGTCGTAGGGGCTGCGTGCCTGGCCCACCTCGAACAGGTCGGAGAGGTGCTCTTCCAGCACGCTCGGCGCCAGGGGTCGCCACATCTCCCGGCCCTTGAGCTCGTTGATACGCACCAGGTTCCTGCGGTCGCGGGGGTTGCCGACGATCGAGCGGTTACCCAGCGCCCGCTGACCGACCTCCGCACGCCCCTGGAACCAACCGAGCAATCCGTTGTCGTCCACCAGCGCGGCGGCCTGCTCCAGGAGATCGTTCTCGGCCAGGCGCTCCCAGACGAGTCCGCTGCCGGCCAGGGCCTCCTCGATGGCCTCGGGCCCGTAGTCCAGCCCCAGGTATGCCGACCGGAGCCGCTCGGTCGACAGGGACACCCCGCGACGGTCCGCCAGCGCCAGGGCGGCGCCCACGCTCACACCGGCGTCGTAGGGGAACGAGGGCACGTACACGTCCGTGATGCCGGGCGTGTGGGTCAACTGGCCGATCATCGTGCAGTTCATGGCGACGCCGCCGCTGACCACCAGTCGGTCGCTGCCGCCGGCCTGCTCCAGGACACGGAACATGGCGTCCATGCTGTGCTCCAGCATGTCCTGCACCGAGGCGGCGAAGTTGGCGTAGGCCATGATCTCGCGGCCGTCACCCCGCTGGTACGGATAGGTCTGTTCGGCGAAGTACTTCTCCAACCGCTCCCGCAGGGCGCGGTGCTGCTGGTTGGGCCCCACGCTGGTCATGTCACCCAGGGTGAAGGCGTATCCGTCCTTTCCGGTGGCGACGGGCAGCTGCTGGGTGGGCGTGCCGTAGGCGGCGAGGCCCATCAGCTTGCCCGCGTCCCAGAAGCTCATGCCGCTCCACTCGGCGGCGATGCCGTAGAGCTCACCGAGGCTCTGGTGCAACGGCCAGGTCTTCAGCCACTCGACCTGAGAGCGGTCCGCGATGCCGATGGAGGTGGCGTTGAGCTCGCCCCTGCCGTCGGCCACGATGACGGACGCCTTGTCCAACCCGCTGACCAGCAGTGCGGAGTACGCGTGCGCGTCGTGGTGGGGGATGAAGAACAGCGGCGGCAGGTCCGTGGGCAGCGGGGCCGTCGGTTGCCGGCGGCGCTTGCTGCCGTAGACGTGCTCGGCGACGCCCTCTGGGTCCAGCATCCACTCGTAGAAGGCATCACGCTCCGCGTCGGTGTACCCCTCGCCCGGGTGCTCGGGGAAGGCCGGGAAGCTCCAGCCCACCGCGACGGCGTCGACGGAGGAGAGGGTCAGGCCCTCGGCCGCGAGACAGGCGTGGATCGCGGGAGCGGGGGAGACGTGATGGGCGCGCTTGCGTCGCGTCACGCGCTCTGTCTCGACCACGCGCCTGAGCTCACCGTTGACTACCAGCGCGGCAGACCCGTCATGGTATCCGGCGTTTACACCAAGGATTATCATTCTGACCTTTCACCCAATCCCTAAGAAGCCATGAAGGTGGCACCGACATTGCGTGAGACCTGGTTGGCAAACTGCATCTTGTAGCGCTCTGATCCACGCAGGAGATCAAAGCGCGCGTAACCGGACCGAGCTGTCAGGTGCGCGACGTCGTGCATGTGAAGCAGTCCCGGTCGAAGGTGGGAGTATTCCGGGTTCACCGCCGACTGGTAGTAGTAGCGGCTCTTTCCGTCGTCGAACAGGAGGAACATGGCGGTGGTCGCCGATCCGCTCTTCTGGGCTGACAGCACCAGCCCGCCGGATCGGGCGAACCGTTCGGCGGCCGTGACGAGAAGCTCCTGGGCGGTTGGGTATTCGAGCAGACTGTCCCGGCCGCGTTCCCGCCACCAGGACAGGTGCATGTCGATGAAGAGCCTCATCTCCCCAGCGCGCGGCGTCGTGGAGAAGACGGTTCGTACCGGACCGGCTTTCTCCTCGCGTCGTTTCGACCGGGCGACCAGTTGCCGCAGATGACGTCCACGCCCCTCCCAGTAGGTTTCCCAGCGCGCCGGAAACGTCAGCCGTGGACAGCTCTCGCCCACGCGTACCGGGCCGCCCCGAGGGAGCCCGTCGGCGTGCAGCGCCCGCCCTAGCGGACTGCGCGCGGAGATGTCCGCGAGGCTGAGCGCGTGTACGCCCAACCCGGCTAACGCGCGCAGCACGAGGTGGAGCAGGTCCACGGCGCGTGCCGTCGGGGCGGCCACCCAGCCGCAGTAGTCGGTCAGCCCGTCGCCGGCGCACCTCGCGGTCAGCGTCCCCTCGCTCGTTCGGTCCAGGGTCAGCGGAAGGACCGCGACAAGCTCTCCGTCGCCGTACGCGCACAGGGCCACGCCATCCTGGTGTGACGATCCGAAGACGTCCCACCAGGCCGCGATCCAGTCAGGGTGGTGAAACGGGGTGGCGTACGGATCACGGGAGTGCACCGCACGCCATTCCGAACGGCTGGTGCGGAGGAATTCCCCCAACGGGTGTATCAGTACCGTGTATCGGCGCGAGAGCATGGTGGAAGTCCGATGCCAGAGGGCTAGTGGGGCCGGGACGGTTGGATGTCTCTCCGCCGTTGCCCGTGGGGCCCCTTGGTCTTCTTCTCGACCTGCCACAGGGAATATCCCTTGCGCATTCCCCTGACTTTGGCGAGCGCCGCCCGGAGGTCCGTCGAGACCATGGGCCAGTCGCGGCGCACGGCGTGCTGGGCGACGTGTCGGGCGTGGTCGACGACGAGTTCGCCACCCAGATGCCGAAGCGCCGGCTTTCCCCACCGCTTTTCCACCAGGAAACTACCCCGCCACCAGCGGTACAGCATGTGCTCGAAGGACGCGCGGTCGTCCTGTCGCCGGTGCTCGACCACCGCGCCAGGCACGTACGTCAGCCGGAATCCGGCCGCACGTATGGCGTATCCGACCTGGAGGTCCTCGGCGTATCCGTAGAACCCGCCTATCGTTTCGAGTACTTCCCTACGGAAGCTGCACGCCAGTCCGTAGAGCCACGGGACGTCGACGCGCCGGTCGGGCCCCCACGACTGGGTGGCGTAGGTGACCCGCCACCGGTCATACACCGACTCGCAACGGGTCTCCACGCCCTGCCCGCCCACCGCGGCGACCGCCGGATCCGCGTACTCCGGCAGGAGTTGAGCCAGGAAGTCCGGCCGCGCCACTGTGTCCCCGTCGAGGTAGACGACCACGTCGCCGGTGGCCGACTCCAGGAGGGTGTTTCGGGTGGCCGTACGACCCCGGTTGCCCTCGTGCCGGATCACGGTGATGCCCTCGAACGCCGACAGTACCGCGACGCTCTCGTCGGTGGACCCGTCGTCCACGACGAGGATCTCGTCAGCCGACCGGGTCTGGGAGAGTGCGGAGCGCACTGTCTCGGCGATGATGTCGGCCTGGTTGTAGCAGAGGATCGCGACCGTGCATCGGATGGTGTTGCCGCCGCCGTCAGGCACGTTCACTGCTGTCCTCCGCTGGTCGGGTCGAGTCGGTCCTCCGGGGGACGAACGACTCCGAGTCGATGTACTGGAAGCGCTTGAGGAGCAGGTCGGCCCGTCCGGCCCGGATGGCCTGGGACAGCCGGCCCAGGTCGAAGCACGAGTCCAGGAGGCCGGCCGCGATCCGTCGCGGGACGTCGGCGGCACCGGTGCTGCGCGGCAGGTCGCTCTGGCCGGGCGTGTACGGCTGCTCCGTCTGCCGCCTCAGAGCGGCCACGGCCCACACGCCGGCGCCCCAGGCCAGGGCGGGGGCCGTACGGCGGTGGAGGATGCGCGCGGCGGCGAAGGCGAGCAGGCCGGCCGAGGCGGGGTCCACGTGGGTCTCCACGCGCTTGGGGTGCACCTGGCTCAGGTAGGTGTCCGCGCGCCCGTAGGTCAGCATGCTTCGGGCCACGTGGGGGACCGTGACGTGTTCCCGCGCATGACGCACCAACGCGTCAGGGTTCGTCCGGATGGTGAAGCCGGCCTCGGTGATGCGCACACCGAAGTCCACGTCCTCACCGCCAACGGGAGTGACGATGTCCTCGTCGAACCTGCCGGCGCGGTCGAAAGCGGCCCTGCGCACGCAGATGTTCGCGGTTACCCCCCACAGCACCTGCTCGTACTGCTGGGGGTGGTCGAAGCACTGGCTGTACATGCCGGACCAGGCGAGGACCTTCCACAGCGGTGTGATCGGCCCCTCCAGGTCCACCTGTCCCGTGACGGCGCCGATGGTGTCGGGAAGGTCGAAGATGTGCTCGTGCTCACGCAGGGAGGCGGAGGTGAGCATGCAGTCGGAATCCACGAAGAGGAACGCGTCGTACGTCGCGGCGGCGGCCCCCAGGTTCCGCTTGACGCCGGCGGGGCCGGGCCCGCGCAGGTAGCGCACACCGTGCTCCTCGCAGTACTTCTCCAGATCCGCGGCCTCCGGCTTGCCGGAGCTGTCCACGATCAGCAGCTCCGACGGCAGAGAGGCATGGGCCGACGCTTCGGAGTAGGTGTCGATGAGCCGCATGGCCATCGCCTCGCGCCCGTCGTGGGTGGGAACGATGACCGAAAGCCCGGCAGAACCAGACACAACTGATCTCCTTACGAATATGCACTGGGTAATGCGGTGAACGACTCAACGACAGAGGGGACGCAGACCCGGCGGCAGGTCCATCGACAGCAGTCCCGTTCTGGCCATCTGGTTGCGGAAGTCTCTGACCAGCGGCGGTTGCAGGCCGTGTCTGGTAACGATGTCAAGAAGTTCGGTCCGATTCGCCGCAGAGACGAAGGCGTCCCGGGTTCGCTCGAGTCCCGTCGCGTAACGCTGGTTCGCTTTCGCGAGCTCTTCGATGGTATTGACGCCCTGACTTTCGGAATCCGATGCCAGGTGAAAAGCGAAGCGCGACTCCCCGGCGGCGGATATGTCACGTACCAGGGGCAACAAGTCTATCTCGGCTGCGTCTGTGCGAGGCGAGCTGGCCAGGCTTTCGAGCAGATCTCTCAACATGCTGACGTCGAAGACAAAGGCCCCGCAGTCGGATTCGCCGATGGGAGGCATAGCGTCCCCTTGGCGACGAAAGAGAAAGTCGCAGGGTTGACCCAGCGCGTCACGGACGGTTGATACATAAGGGTCCGTCCGGGTCTTGGTCGGAAAGGACATGCGCGAGGCCAGACGTTGGTGCAGGGCGACCGACAGCCACAGGTTCGGTGCCCAGACCATGCCCATGTCGGCCCAGACGATCAGTACATCGTCCGGACTCTCGTCCAGACTCCGCAAAGCACTCAACGCGGCCCCACCCATGCCAGGCATGCCAGCCTGCTGGAGGACGGCGGTGAAGCCCACGCCGGCCGCGTGCAGTGCTTGCTCCACCAACGGACCGGTTGTCTCGTTGATGACGACCAGTGGACGCGGGTCGAGCGTGAGAACCGCGGAAACGACGCGCACGACGAGTGGGACGGACAGGTCGCCCGCGGCTACGACTTTCGGGGTCTCGCCCACATACCGGGTTCCCTTTCCGGCTGCGGCGACAATGACGCGTAGTCGACGCCCAGCATCCAGAGATGCTTTCGCGTGTCCAGATTCCCGGCAAAACTCTTCGACTACGGTCCGTTCCGTGACCGGATGCCCTGTGGGCGCCCTGGTGAAGAGATCCCCTAGTGACACCAATGCCCCCGTTGCATCAGTTCGTGTTCCCGCTGTGCCCGTGCCGCCTACTCCACACGGGAGTACGACAGCGCCCGTCCGTGTGGCTAGTTGATCATCACACGGGAAACTTGCAGCGTCAAGCATGTTTTCGCAGACTGTGGCAAGAGTAATCCCAGCCACGCGCGGACCATGGCTTGATGACCGATTTACCACTTTTTCTATGCTTGCAGGGCGGTATGGAGAGGGTGGTGCCGCATGGAGATAACTGCAACTTCTATGGTACGGGAGTCGGCACTTCGGGCGCGCGGAATATCAGCCCCGCTCGGCGTTTCGCGACGGCGAGCCTGATGCTGGTTACACATTGAGGGGAACGGCATGAAAGACGTACTCGGTATTGGCTTGGTTGGGGCCGGGAATATCAGCGAGGAATACGTACGGACGCTGCACAGTACGGCGAACGTGCGCCCCGTGCAGGTGGCTTCCCGAACCGCGGCGCGAGCCCAAGCGCTGGCCGATCGATTCCCCGGCCTTCGGGCCACCACGCTGAGCGAGCTCTACGAGTCGAGCGAGGTGGACCTGGTGCTGGATCTGACGCTCCCCCAGGCGCATTTCTCGGTATCCGAGGCGGCGATCGCGGCCGGCAAGCACCTCTACGGGGAGAAGCCTCTCGCGGTCACCACCGAGGAGGCTCGCTTGATTCTGGACGCTGCCCGGAAGGCGGGGGTCAGGGTCGGATGTGCGCCGGACACCGTGCTGGGCACGGGGATTCAGACCGCCCGCAGGTGCCTCGACGCAGGGGATATCGGTGTGCCCGTGGCGGCGAGTGCCTTCATGTTCACGCCCGGACACGAGCGTTGGCACCCTGACCCCGAGTTCTACTATCGGTCGGGGGGCGGACCGTTGCTCGATATGGGCCCCTACTACCTGACCGCCCTGGTGTCGCTGCTCGGCCCGATTGTCCGGGTGGTCGGCATGTCCGCGACGCCGCGAGCCCAGCGGACGATCGGGGCGGGGCCGCGGGCTGGCACCGTCTTCGGTGTCGAGGTGGCAACCCATGTGACCGGTGTGCTGGAACACGAGGGCGGCGTTCTGTCGACCATCATCATGAGCTTTGATGTTTGGCACAGCACACTGCCCCGCATCGAGATCTACGGAACGGGCGGGTCCCTACTGGTACCCGACCCCAACTCCTTCGCTGGCGATGTGTCCATCTCACGTGCGGGAAGCGGTAGTTGGGATGTAGTTCCCGTGTCCGGTGGATACCGGGGCGCGGCCCGTGGCGTCGGCGTCGCGGATATGGCCCGCGCCATCACGGGCAACGTTCCGCACCGGGCGAACGGGGAAATCGCCTATCACGTGCTTGACGTGATGGAGTGCCTCCTCGCTTCGGCGAGAACACAGTCGGCTCAGGTCGTGGGGAGTAGGTGTGAACGGCCCGCCGTTGTACCTCTTGGCGCCAGACCCGCGCGCGACTGACGTGGCCCCAAGCCCGGACCCGCGAGCCGACTACGCGGCTCGGTAGCCAACGTGACCCATCTGGTGGAGGCGTTGGCGCCGACCGCGGAGCTTCGAGGTGTCTAGCGGGTGATGTCCCGACCCCGGAGCCGCCCGTGTCCACCAGGAATCTCGTGTGCCTGGCTCCCCATGCCGCCCATCAACTCGGCCTTGGTCCGCGTGTGGCTCGTCGGCGGGGCGTCCGGGCAGTGACCCCGGTCGCCCCGCATCCGGCTGTCCCGCGTCCGACGCCGCGAGCGGCCCGGCCCGGCGCGGGCGACGCTGCCCGGAGGGGCATCGGGTGCTGCCCCTGCGGACCTCGCTCTCGCGCGTGGTGCCCCGGTAGGCAGGGGGTGGCGCCCGCCCGGCGCCCTGGGAGGGGCGTTTCGCGCCGGGTCGGGCCAGGGGGCGCAGGGGGTGCCCGAAGGCGTCGGCATGCCCTGCGGTGGGCGACGCTGTCGGTCGAGGCGTGTCGGGCTCGCGGAGCCAGCCAGAGGTGTCGGCTCGGGGAGGGGCGTGCGGGGCTCGCCCGGCGGGTGGACGGTGGCAGCTTCCGGGCGGACTCACCGGAGGATGCCCCGGATCGCGACGCGGGCGCCCGGCGTGGCGCGTCGCCATGCCCCCGCGCGCGGCACGGGGGAGGGGAGGCGGGCGGGGCGCCCGGTGAACGCGTCGGGCGAACACGGCGCACGGAAGCGAGGCGGTTCACGGCGCGGATCGTGCTTCGCGTCGCCAGCGTTCCGTCGTGCCGTGGTAGATAACCGCGCGCATCGGGGCGGGCGGCCCCGGTACTGGTGTTGGCGGGCGGGAAGTCTCGCCCCAGAGACACCATCAGGCGCACGAATACCTAGCTTGCCCTCATCGTTCGGCGAAGAACTTCCGGAAAGGGCGGTGGCCGGGTGCTATTTGTGCGGCGGTGCCGCGGCGCGGCGAAAACGCGCGGGTTCGACGTCCTACGCCGTGTCTGGTTCTACGTGCTTGTCGAGACGTTTCGCGCACGCGCCGAATGAGTGCGCCGTGGGTCGTATTGCGCGCGGGGCGGCTTGCCGTACGCCTGTCCTGAGGCGCCCCGGCGGAGTGCGCCGGCAATTCCCCGGCGGCTCCGGTCGCGCGCCCGGAATCGGCCGCCGGGTCCGGCCCGCGAGCGTAACCATTCGACGGACCGTCACGGGCTGCCACGCCCGGTCGCCCCACCGCCGCGCACGCGCCACCGCTCCATCGGCGCCCCCCCGCCGGGCCACCCCGCGAGGTCGCCCAGCGCGGCCATGCCTCCGGCCCCGGCCTCGTGTGCCCCCGCCGCCCTCGCGGGTGTTCCACCACGGGTATGCGGCCTGCGCCGCAGGTCCAGCGGGTCGCGCCCGCAGCACGCCCCGCCCGTCGCGCCAGTGACACGCCGCCTCGTGTGTCGCGCGACTCGCATGCCGCCCCCGCGTGCCCCGAGGTCGCGTACCCCGTCCGTGCGCCGTGCCGACCGGCGCGCGGAATCCCGTCGGAGCTGCCCGCCGGGGCAATCCCCGTGCGCCTTTTTCTGTCCGGAAACGGGAATTCCACAATCCGTGCGCAATCCGCCGGCGCGGTGTGTGATTGCGCCCGCGGGTGGGGCGCCTGTGCGTGGCGGGATCACGTCAACGGTCGGGCCGGACTATGGCTGGTCGCATGCGAGCGTAACGGGCCAGACCTTGTCCCCTGGCGTGGTGTCGGACTCGACAGGGGAGCTGAACTGGCCGGCTTCGTCAGACGGGTTGAGTCGGGAACCGTTGATGTCACCTAGGTGCCGCATATGGGGGTACGAATTCCGCTCTCAGCCAGTGGCAAGAAGCTGCAACTCCCACCGCGTCCCGGGCGCAGTAGCATTGCGTTCACCAGAACTCGTCGGAGCTCACTCGAATCCACGTCGCGGGGCGTTGAATTCGCGAATGGTCTTCCCGCAGCGCAGAAAAGTGTGGTACCCATTTGTTGAGCTTGAAGTCATCTGTTAACCCCTCAGGAAGAGACCTCCCACCTCCCTCGGCGCCGCCCTCGACGCGTGCCCTGGGCGCGATCCCGGTGCCGACGCCGGCGCGTCGTGTCGTCACGGCCTCGCTGGTGCGCGGCTCGGCGCGGTCCCGGCGCCCGGCCGCCGACGCCCGCCCGGCGACGGGCGTTCGGCGCACCCGTGGACGTCGTCCGGGCCCGCGCGCGAGAGCGCCCGAGGTGCGAGCGCCGCGTGCCGGCACGGCGTGTCCCTTGATGTCCCCGCGCGACCCCGTCCGACATCGCGTATCCGACGCCGCGTGCTCGTCGCGCACGCGGCGACCCGGCGTCGCCCCGCCGTGACGGACGCCTGACCTTCGCACCACCCCGCGAGGCGGCCCTTGTCGAGGCCGCCTCGCGGACTATGCCCCTGTTCCTGTCCGTCAGCCCCACGGTCGCGTGCTCCTGGGCGCGCTCCCGTTCCCGGCCCCGTGGCGCGCGGTGTGGCCTCCGGCCCGCCCGGCCGCACCCTCGCGGGTGTCCGCCTCCTCATCGGGGTGCGGGCGGCCCACGCTTCGACCGCCCCGGCGGCGGACACCCGCGGTGCCTCCCACGGGCGCGCGGTCGAGTCAACCCAGCGGTCGAGACAACTCAGTTGGAACCGTAAGAGAGGCGAGATCCGAATGAAGCCTTACTACGACGTGGTCATCATGGGTGGCGGGCCTGGTGGCTCGACCCTGGCGGCGCTGCTGATGAAGCAGGGAGGGTTGAGTGTCGCCGTGGTGGAGAAGGAGCACTTTCCCCGGGAGCACATCGGGGAGTCGTTCGCGCATCCGCTCATACCGGTGCTGGAGGAGAGCGGCGCCCTCGACAAGGTCATGGCCAGCGACTGCTGGGTGCAGAAGTACGGTGGCATCTTCCAGTGGCGTGGTGACCAGCCGCACGTCGCCTACTTCGACCACTCCAACACGGTGCGGGACGGGGTGCCGCGCTGGGCGATGCACGTCAACCGGTCCGAGTTCGACACCATTCTGCTCGATCACGCGGCGGAGACGGGTGCGGAGGTCTTCCAGGGCGCGCAGGTCTCCACGTGTGAGTTGCTGCCGGACGGCAGTGGTCGCGAGGTGGTCCTCAAGGACGGGCGGACCACGCGTACGAGCTGGTTCGTGGACGCCTCGGGGCGGCGGAACAGCATCGTGACGAACAAGAAGCGTGACTGGCTCTCGGGGTACCGCAACATCGCCATCTGGCAGCACTACCTCGGCGGGGAGCGCACCCAGACCTTGGAGGGGGAGTGGAACATCTTCCGGGACAAGGACATCTCGCCCATCGGGTGTTTCGCGTTCCGTGACGGCTGGTGCTGGTACATCCCGGTGCCCAAGATCCTCAACGGCGAGCGCGTGGTCACCCACTCGATCGGCATCGTCACCGACCCCGCCATCCTCAAGCGCCCCGACTGCGACTTCACCGACCCCGAGGTGTTCCTGCGCACCGTCAAGGACGTTCCCAAGCTGCGGGAGCTGATCCAGGACGTGCGGCCGGTCGGTGACCGGATGTTGACGGCCACCAACTACTCGATGATCAACGATCAGTTCGCCAGTCTCGACGAGCGCTGGATACTGCTGGGTGACGCGTCGTACTTCGTGGACCCGCTGTTCTCCTCGGGCGTGGCCTTCGCGGCCAACCAGGCCGTGGCCGCCGCGACCCTGCTGGGCCAGACGGCCGACCCGAGCGTGGCCGAGCGGGACGTCCAGGGCATGTGGCGCGACTACGACACCGAGTGGCACGGCATGGCCGTCACCTTCGCGCTCTCCATCGACCAGTGGTACTACGCCATCGGCCAGGACAACCCCGACAGCGTGTACTGGAACAGCCGCGGCAAGGACAGCTCGCTCGGTCTGAGCCACGAGCAGACCTTCCACGCGCTGCTCAACACCGCCTTCACCCCCGACCTGCTGCAGGTGATCTCCGACGGGGAAGGGGTGGCGGGCCTGGACGTCGACGGCCCGTTCATGACGGAGTACGCCAAGGCGCACGCGCTGGACCTGAGCGCGGAGACCGAGGTGAGTCTGGCGGCCGGGGTCACGGTCACGGCCGGGCCGGGCTTGGATGTGCCCGGGTTCAAGGCGGCCATTCCGCCGGACCCGGATCTGATGAGTGCCGAGGAGCAGGCGGGGGCCGCGCAGTACTGGACCGACCCGGTGCGGTACGCGGACAGCACACCCTCCTCGCTGGGCCGCACGCTGCCCTGCCACCGCTTCTCCTTCCCGGACGACGCGGACCGCGCCCCCGTACGCGGCGTGGACACCTGGGACAGCGCGGCCGAGATCGCCGACCGGCTGGGCCAGGGGCCCATCGGGTGGCAGGACCTGATCCGGTCGCTGGACGGCGGCGGCCAGCGGTTCCTGCGCCGCCTGCTGCACGCCGGCATGCTCGACCTGGGCGGCGCGGGCGAGGCCGGATGAGCCTCACTGAGGCCAGCAAGACCGCTGACGCCGAGGCCGAGCAGGGCTCACGAGCGGGCAGGCGCCAGCGCGTGCTGGGTTACGCCCTGCTCGTCGTGCTCCCTCTCGCGGGGTGCGTCATCGCGCTCGTCGCCGCGCCCGGAGGGTCGGGCGCGGCGGCGGGAGACAGCGCGAAGAGTTCCACCGCCACACTGCTGCTCGCCGCCTCGGGCGTCCTCGTGGTGGCGCTCGGCGCCGGCGCGCTGGCCGCCCGCATCGGGCAGCCGCGCGTCATGGGCGAGATCTGCGCCGGGCTGGCCCTCGGGCCGTCCGTGCTCGGCGAGTTCGGCCCCGAGGTCTCCGACTGGCTCTTCCCGCCCAAGGTCGTCACCGGCCTCGACGCTCTGGCACAACTCGGCCTGGTGCTGTTCATGTTCGGCGTCGGACAGGAACTGGCGCAGGTGCGCAAGGCCCGCGTCGAGCGCGGGTTCACCCTGGTGACCCTCGCGTCCTTCCTGGTGCCGTTCGCCGTGGGGACGACGGCCGCACTGTGGCTGTGGGACGAGCACGGCGGCGAGGCGGCCAGCCCGATCGCCTTCGCCCTGTTCCTCGGCTGCTCGCTCAGCGTCACCGCCTTCCCCGTCCTGGCCCGCATCCTCACCGAACTCGACCTGATCAAGACGCGTACCGGCCGCCTCAGCCTGTACGCGTCGGCCGTGGGCGACGGGGCGTGCTGGGTGGTCCTCACCGCGGCCCTCGCGCTCGCGGCGGGCGAGGGCGCCGGCGACGAGTGGTGGAAACTGCTGCTCTTCGTGGCCACGACCGTCATCCTGCTGGGGCCCGTACGGATCTGGCTCGCCCGACTCCTCGACGGCGACGTCCCGTTCTCGCCGGCCGTCATCAGCACCCTGTGCGTCGCCGGGGTGGCCGCGTCGGCGGGGGTGACCGCGGCCCTGGGCATCCACCAGCTGATCGGCGCCTTCCTCTTCGGCCTGGCCTGGCCGCGCGCCACCGAGCGCGGTGTGGGGGAGGCGGCGCTGTCCTCCGTCGCCACCATCGCCGGACTGCTGCTGCCGTTCTTCTTCCTCGGATTCGGACTCTCCCTCGACCTCGGTGATCTCTCCCTCAACGCGGACGGCGCCTTTCTGCTGACCGTGCTGCTCGTGCTGGCCACCCTCACCAAGGTCCTCGGCGCCGGCCTGGCCGGCTATCTGGCGGGCCTCCCGCGCGGCCAGGCGCTGGAGCTCGGGGTCCTGATGAACACCCGTGGCCTGACCGAACTGGTCGTCCTCAGCATCGGACACGAGGCGGGGGTGATCGGCACCCAGCTGTTCGTCGCGCTGGTCGTCGTCACCCTGGTCACCACCGCCATGACCGGCCCGGGGTTGCGGCTGATCCGTCTCCTGCGCCCCGCCGGACACGCGTAACGGGCGGTGCGGCACCGCGATGACGTCACCGGTGTGCACGCGACCGACGCGCCGGGGACCAGCCAGCCGCACCCGGCCGGCCCCGGCGTGCCAGACGCCCGGGCCGGCCCCGCCGTGACCACCCGCCAGGGGCCACGGCCGGTCGCCGGCCCACGGCGGCCCGTACGCGACGCGCCGTGGCGAACGCCCCGGCGCCCCGAACCCGGGCGCTGCCCCACCGGGCCCCGCCCGCCTCGCCCCTCAAGGATCAGGAGCGCAGCAGATGAATCAGCCCCATGGCCAGTCGTCGCACGGCACGGACCACGACAAGGCGATCGCCGCGTGGCGCGAGATCCTGGGCTCCGAGGCCGTGGTGAGCGCGCCGGCACAGCTGGCCGCGGCGGAGCGCAACACCTCGGCCTTCCCGTCCCGTGACCTCGCCGCCATCCTGCGTCCCACCCAGGCGGACCAGGTGGTCGACGTCGTCCGCGTGGCGCGCGAGCACCACGTCCCGCTGCACCCCGTCAGCACGGGGCTCAACTGGGGGCTGGGCTCCCGGCTGCCACTCCGGCCCGGTACCGCCCTGCTGGACCTCTCCGGTGCCCATCGCATCCGCTCCGTCGACACCCGTGGCCGGTACGCGGTGGTGGAGCCCGGCGTCACCCAGCTCCAGCTGGCCGACTACCTGGCCGAGCACCACCCCGAACTGGCCGTCAACGTGACCGGCTCCTCGCCCAACTCGTCGGTGGTCGGCAACCTGCTGGAGCGCGGCACCGGCTTTCGCCGGCACCGGGCCGACGAGGTGCGCGGGCTCGAAGTGGTCACGGGGCGGGCCGAGTTGATCCGTACCGGCCTGTGGTCCGGGGTGGGGGCCCGCCACCCGCACCACTACCGGCACGGCCTCGGCCCGCAGCTGGACGGGCTGTTCGTCCAGTCCGGTCTCGGCATCGTGACGGCCGCCGTGGTCGACCTGGTGCCACGGCGCGCGGAGTTGCGCCTGTTGATGTTCTCCTTCTCCGAGGAACTGCTCCCGGAGGTGTTCGAGGCCGTCCGTGACCTGTTCACCGGCGACGTGCTCCGTTCCATCACGCACGTCTTCAACGACAAGCGCATCCTGTCCATGTCCGACAGCACCCAGGTGCCCACCTGGACCGGGGTGGTGGCCCTGGACGGCTCCCGCGCCCAGGTGGACCTGGCCAGCCAGGAGGCCCGCGCCGCGCTGACCGCGGCCGGCACGGCCCCCCGGGAGGTCAGCGCCCAGACGGCGGCCGAGGAGGGCGCGGACCCGCTGCTGTCCGCGATGTTCGCGGTGCACAGCGGGCGCCCGACCACCGCGTTCCTGGCGGGCCTGCACCAGGCGGCGGGTGCCACCACCGTGCCCGACCCCGCGACGCTCGACGCCCTCGACGACTCCGCGATCGGCTACCTGGCCTGCATGCCGGTCATCCCCGTCGACGGCGCCAGCGCCCGGGAACTGGTCACCCTCGTGGAGGAGATCTGCGCCCGGTACGCCATCGTGCCCGCCCTGGCGATCAACCCGATGAACGCCGACTACGCCGAGGTGGTCATCAACCTCTACTTCGACCGTACCGACGAGCGGCGGACCCGGGACGCGCACGCGTGCAACGACGAGCTCTACCGGGGGCTGTACGCGCGGGGCTTCCGCTTCTACCGGGTGGGCATCGACGCCATGGAGTTCGTCACCGGACAGGACACCGCGCCCTGGGGCGTCATCGGCCAGCTCAAGGACGCGCTCGACCCGGACGGCGTCATCGCCCCCGGCCGCTACGCCCCCGCCACCGACTGACCCGCCCGGCACCCGGCCGGCCCGCCACCGGCGAGCCGGCCGGGCGCGCACGCGCGGGGAGCCCGGCGACCGTGGCGGGTCACCGGGCTCCGGTAGCCGACGCGCCGGCCGCTAGCGCAGGTCCACCTGGAAGACCTTGTCGGAGCCCGCGGGCTGACCGCCGCCGAGGTCCACGTTGGTCGTGGTCAGCCACAGCGCGTTCGCGCCGGGCACCTTCTCGACCGTGCGCAGCCGCCCGTAGTTGGTCGTGTAGTACGCCTGGGGGGTGCCGGTTCCGGTCCGGGTGACCGGAACGCGCCACAGCCGCTGGCCGCGCTGGGCCGCGAGGTAGAGCGCGCCGTCGGCGTAGGCGATGCCGCTCGGCGACGCCTCGCTGACCTTCCACTGCCGCTCGGGGTTGGTCATGCCCGGCGTCGTGCACTGGCCCTCGCAGGTCGGCCAGCCGTAGTTCTTGCCCGGCTTGATCAGGTTGAGCTCGTCGAAGGCGTTGTTGCCGAACTCCGCCTCCCACAGCCGCCCCTGCGCGTCCCACGTCAGGCCCTGCGGGTTGCGGTGGCCGATGGAGTAGACGAGGGACTCGTACGGGTTGCCCGGCGCGGGCTTGCCCTCCGGCGTCATCCGCAGGATCTTGCCGTTCAGGGACGTCTTGTCCTGGGCCAGTTGGGACTGGAAGGCGTCGCCGGTCGTCGCGTACAGGAACCCGTCGGGGCCGAACTGGATGCGGCCACCGTTGTGGTAGTTGAACTTCCTGATGCCGGTCACCAGCGGGGTGTAGTCGCTCAGCGTGGAACCGTCGTACGTCATCCGCACGATCCGGTTGTCGCCCTCGGCCGAGTGCATCAGGAAGATGTGGTGGTCCTTCTTCCAGTTCGGGGAGACGGCGATGCCGAGCAGCCCGCCCTCGCCCTTGGTGGTCACCACGTTGGGCACCGTGCCGACCTCCACGCGCTGGCCCGCCCGGGTCAGTTGGAAGACCTTGAACGTCTCCCGCTCGGTGAGCAGCGCGGACCCGTCCGGCAGCCAGCTGAGCCCCCACGGGATCGACCAGCCGTCGGAGACGGTGCGGATGGCGGACGGAACGGAGCGGCCGTGGTGGCCGCCGGGCAGCGCCTCGGCGCGGGAGTCGCCGGCGGCCCGCGTCGTCGGGGACGCGTCGCCCGGAAGCGGCGAGTGGCCGGAATCGGCCGCGGCGGTGGCGGTGAGCAGCCCTGCGGTCAGCGCCGTCGTGGCGGACAGCGCGAGCAGCGTGCGTCGGCGGGTGAGCCGGGATGAACGGGGGGCCCTGGCCATGGAACGTTCCTCCTAGAGGTGGGGAGTGCGTGCGCGGTGGCGGGGGCGGTGCGCTGCGATGCTGCTCCTGCGTGCGGCGCCGTCCAGGGCGAGGCGTGTGACCTGCCTCGACGTGGTGTGGCGGCGCGTCGTGCGGTGGCGCTGTGGAGCCGTTGGGGCGCCGTCACCGGGGGCCGGTCGGCGCTCGCCGTGACGGTGCCGGGGGTGCGAGAGAGCGGTTGTGGGAAATGTAAGGAAGCCTTCCCTACTCGTCAACAGCACTTGACTGGCGTCACACGGATCGCGATTCTGCAACGGGAGTCACGGTGGGCATCCGGCGTGAGATCCGGGCTCCCTGGGCAGAGTTGAACCCGACCAGCACCACGGTGACCGGACCGTTCGCATGCCGCGCGAGCCGGTGACACCACGCGAACGGCACCGGCCGAACCGTCTTCACGCACCGCCAACGGGGATCGTCCAGCAGGCACGCACGCGCGCACCGGGTACGTGAGTTGGCCCACACGAAGACGTGCGACGGGCCCGGTCTGGGCACGCACCACCCACACCCGCTCCACACGTGAGGGCGCGCGACAGGCTCCACCCGCGCGCCCCGGCCCCGGAACGGGCCGACCGCCCGAGCGCCGCGCACCGCCGTGGCGAGCGGGCGGAACGCGCCGCGACCCACGGCCGACCGTGGCTGAAGTGGGCCCCGACCGAGGGGTCGTGGCCCGAGGGGCCCCGGGGCCCACGGCTGACCCGCGCCACGGCGCGGACGGCGAGACGAGCGAGCACGGAGCGGGCGCGACACGCACGGCACACGCAGGCGACAGCGACGAAAGGCAGGTCAGGATCATGACCGAATCCATTCAGCAGGCGGTCGAGCGGCAGACGCGACCGGTGGACCCCGCGCTCGCGGCGAGCCCGGCCGAGGGCTCCGCCGGCTGGCAGACGCCTGACTTCACGGTCGTCGAGACCGCGCTCGAGGTCACCGCGTACGCGCTGAGCAAGCGCTAGCCCGCGCCGTGCTGCTGCGGGTACTTGGTACCGCGGCGGGCGGCGGCATACCGCAGTGGAACTGCGCGTGCCCCAGCTGCACCGGGGCACGCGCCCACCCCACGCGGCGCCGCCGTCACGCCTCGCTGGCCCTCCAGGTCGCACCGGACCGCTGGTACCTGGTGAACGCGACACCCGACATCGGAGACCAGATCGAGGACTGCCCACCGCTGCTGCCCAGACCCGGCACCCGGCGCACGCCGGTGGCCGGAATCGTGCTGACCGACGCCGAACTCGACCACACCCTGGGCATCGCCCGACTGCGCGAGGCCGACGGATTCGAGGTGCTGGCCACCGACGCCGTACGCGAGGCCCTGCTCACCCGGCTCCACCTCGGCGCCATCCTCGCCCCGTACGCCGACGTGCGCTGGCGCGCCCTCCCGCACCAGGGCACGCTCACCCTCAGCCCGGCCACCCGGGACGAGCCACCGGCCGGGACGGAGTCCGGTGACCAACCCCTGGTGGAGATCAGCGCCCTCCCCGTATCCGGCAAACGCCCGCGCTACGCGGCGTCCGACAGCGCGCCGAGCCCCGTCGACGAGGCCGGGAGCCCGGGCGGCGGGAGCGGCGAGCCCGACCAGGCGGGGTGGTCCAGCGCGCTGCGGATCACCGACCGCGTGAGCGGCGGCACCCTCGTCTACGCCCCGGCGATCGCCACCTGGTCGGCGGAGCTGGCCGGCGCGGTGGCCGAGGCGGACTGCGCGATCGTGGACGGGACGTTCTGGGACGACGACGAGCCGCTGCGTACCGGCATCGGACCCAAGACGGCCACCGGCATGGGACACCTGCCGATCGCCGGGCCCGGTGGCACGGCCGAGCGGCTGGCCGAGGCGCGCGCCCGCTGTCTGTACACCCACCTCAACAACACCAACCCCCTCGTGGACCCGGCCGCGCCGGAGCACCGCCAACTGGCCGAGTGGGGCATCGAGGTAGCCGCCGACGGGATGGTGATCGAGCTGTGAGCGATACCGCGCTGCGCACCGGGGGCGGGTCCCACGCCGCCCAGGAACCGCGAGCACACACCGGGCCCGGAGCCGACGACCGGGCGGCGCACGCCACCCCGGGCACCGGCGAGCACGCGCCAGCGGCCACCGCCCCGGCCGGGCACGCGGCGGCCGGGGCGCTGGACGCGGCGGCCTTCGAGGCCCGGCTACGGGCCGTGGCCCAGGGGCGCTACCACGACCGGCACCCCTTCAACACGCGCATGCACCAGGGCGAACTGACCCCCGACGAACTGCGCCGCTGGGTCCTGAACCGCTTCCACTACCAGCGCCACATCCCCGTCAAGGACGCCCTGGTGCTGGCGAAGCTGGAGACCCGCGAGCAGCGCCGGACCTGGCTGCGCCGTATCCAGGACCACGACGGCCGGGCCGAGGGCGAGGGCGGCATCGAGAACTGGCTGCGGCTGGGCGAGGCCGTGGGGCTCGACCGCGAACTGCTGCTCTCGGGCGAGGGCGTGCTGCCCGGCGTACGCCTGGCGGTGGAGGGCTACGTCAACTACTGCCGGCTGGGCTCGCCGTTGGAGGCGGTGGCCGCCTCGCTGACCGAACTCTCCGCGCCCGGCATCATGATCACCCGCATCGACGCCTTCGAGCGCCACTACCGGTGGATCGACCCGGCCGGCCTCACCTACTTCCGCAACCGCGAGCGCGAGGGGCGCCAGGACGGCCGGGAGGCCCTGGACCTCGTGCTGTCCTGGGGCACCAGCGCCGTCGACCAGGACCGGGCGGCGACCGCGCTCAACTTCAAGTGCGACGTGCTCTGGTCGCTCCTGGACGCGGTGGCGCACGCCGACTCGGCCGACCCCGTCGCCAACACCGACCGGGTGAGGTGGCGGCCGTGAGCGCGACCCCGCACACGAGCACCCCGGCGCGCGGGAGCCCACCACCCCGGGCCGCCGACCCGGGCCCGCCCACCGGGCGCCCCCCTACCACCCCACCAGGCGCCGCGGCCGGCCCGGGTGTCACCGCAGACCCGGGCACGCCGGCCGGTGGGGACGTGCCCGCTGGCACGGACCGAAGCGACCTCGACACGACGTGGCGGCCCACGCTCGCGCCCTCGATCATGCTGCGCCGGGACCGGGTGCGGCAGGCGGACCTGCTGGTGCTGCCCGAGCGGGTGGTGGTCCTTGGCGGCCGGGCGGCCGATGTCGTACGACTGTGTGACGGGCGGCGTGATGTCGCCCAGCTTGTCGAAGAGTTGGCGGACCGCTTTCCGGGCGCACCGGTGGCGGACGAGGTGCCCGCGTTCCTGGCGCGGCTGCGTGAACAGGGATGGCTGCGATGAGTGATGCGACGACCAGCGAGGTTCCCGCACGGCCCTGGGCCCTGCTCGCGGAGCTGAGCCACGGCTGCCCACTGCACTGCCCGTACTGCTCCAACCCGCTCGAACTCGTTCGCCGGTCAGCCGAGTTGACTACCCAGGACTGGTGTGACCTGATGCGGCAGGCCGGCGAGTTCGGGGTGGTGCACACCCATCTGTCGGGCGGCGAACCGCTGCTGCGCATGGACCTGGAGGACATCGTCGCCGCCGCCGACGGCGCCGGCATCTACACCCAGCTCGTCACCAGCGGCGTGGGTCTGACCGAGGAGCGGCTGAGCTCCCTGGTGGACGCCGGGCTGCGCAGCGTACAGCTCTCGGTCCAGCACGCCGACCCGGCCAGCTCCGACCGGATCGCCGGCCACCGGGCCTTCGCCGCCAAGGAGCGGGCGGCGGCGATGATCCGCGCGGCCGGACTGCCGCTGGGCGTCAACGTGGTGCTGCACCGCGACAACCTGGACGCGGTGGACGCGATCGTGGACCTCGCGGTGGCCTGGGACGCCGAACGGATCGAACTGGCCAACACGCAGTTCTACGGCTGGGCGCTGCGCAACCGGGAGGCGCTGCTGCCGAGCCGGGAACAGCTCGCGCGGGCCGGCGAGGCGATCGAGCGGCGCAGGGCGGAGCTGGCGGGCCGCATGGAGCTGGTGTGGGTGATGCCGGACTACTTCGACGGCGTGGCCAAGCCGTGCATGGGTGGGTGGGGCGCGGTCTCGCTGACGGTGGCCCCGGACGGGACGGTGCTGCCCTGCCCGGCCGCGTCGGTGCTGCCTGACCTGGACCCGCCCAACGTGCGGGATCGGCCGCTGGAATGGATCTGGGAGTCGTCCCCGGCGTTCACCCGGTACCGGGGTACGGCCTGGATGTCCGAGCCGTGCCGGACCTGCCCGAGCCGGGAGATCGACTTCGGCGGGTGCCGCTGCCAGGCGTTCGCGCTGACGGGTGACGCGGCGCGGACCGACCCCGCGTGCGCGCTCTCGCCGGACCACGCGCTGGTCCGCGCGGCGGCCGACGCGCCCGGCGCCCGCACCTCCCAGCCGGTCGCGCTCACGCTCGGCGCGCCGCCGGCCGCCGCCCCCGGGACGCCCCTGCCCTATGTCTACCGCACCCCGGCCGCCGGCCGCCGCACCTCCTGACCACGGCCCGCCCGCGCCGCGTCGTCCCGTGGCGCGCCTCGCGAGCGGGCCCGCCCCGCCGGCGAGGCCCTCCCCACGGGCCTCGCCGGCCACAACCCCGCTTCCCCGCCCGAGCGTTGGCGGGATCTCGCCCGTGGCGTACGCGTCAGGCGTACGCCACGGGTCGTACGCGGCCGACCCGCTCGCCGTCCGACGCGCTTCGCCCGGTGTACTCCGCCCGGTGTGCGCCCACCGGGCGGATGCTCGCGGGAACCGGGTTGCCGACGCCGGGGGTCCGGAGGCAGCATCTCCTTTCGTGCATCCCACCGAGGAGAACCAAGAATCCGCCACCGCCGGCCCCCGCCCGCTCGCGCTGGTCACCGGCGTGGGCCGGACCGTCGGCATCGGGGCGGGGGTCGCGCGCCAACTGGCCCGCGCGGGCTGGGACGTGGCCTTCACCTACTGGAGCCCCTACGACCAGCGCATGAGCTGGGGCGTCGAACCCGGGGCGCGTGAGGCGATCGAAGGGGAACTGGCCGCGAGCGGCGCGCGTACCGTGGCGATCGAGGCCGACCTGGCCGACCCGGAGACCCCCGCGCGCATCTTCCAGGCGGTGGAGGACCGGCTGGGAGACGGGGTCACGGCCCTGGTGATGTGCCACTGCGAGTCCGTCGACTCCGGCCTGCTCGACACCACCGTCGAGAGCTTCGACCGCCACTTCGCCGTCAACACGCGCGCCACCTGGCTGCTGATCCGCGAGTACGGCCTGCGCTTCGCCGGCGCGCACGGGACCGGTCGCGTCATCAGCCTCACCAGCGACCACACCGTCGGCAACCTTCCCTACGGCGCGAGCAAGGGCGCGCTGGACCGCGTCACCCTGGCCGCCGCCCGGGAGCTGGCCCACCTCGGTGTCACCGCCAACGCGATCAACCCCGGGCCGATCGACACGGGGTGGATGCCCGCCACGGTGCGGGACGCCTGCCTGAGCGAGACGCCGCTGGGCCGGCTCGGCACCCCGCAGGACACCGCCCACCTGGTGGAGTTCCTGTGCTCACCCCAGGGCCAGTGGGTCAACGGACAACTCCTGCACAGCAACGGCGGCCTGGCCTGAGCCAGGCCCGGCCCCAGCCCCCACCCCGACCCGGCGCTACCCGGCCCGGGCGGGTCAGGGGCGGGGGAGGAGGTCCAGTTCCGCTCGCGCGGTGACCGCGTCGCTGAGGTGCTCGCGCGAACGGGCCTTGGCCAGCGCCCGGTGCAGATGGCGGCGGGCGGCCTCCGCGTCGCCCCGCGCCCGCGCCACGCGCCCCAGGCCGATCTCGGCCCGGATCTCGCCGCGCGGGTAGGCCCGTTCGGCCGAGACGGCCCGCGCGCGCTCGTACAGCTCGCCCGCCCGTCGGGCGTGGCCGCCGGACAGCGCCGCCCGGCCGAGCCGGGTCAGCGCCTCGACCACCTCGGTCCACAGCCCGAGCTCCTCGGCCACCAGCAGCCCCTCCCGGTGCAGCCGCTCCGCGCGCGCGTGATCGCCCTCGCGCGCGGCCACCCGCGCCAGCGCGCGCGTGGCCCGAAGCTGCCCCCAACGGTCCCCGGCCTCGTGGAACAGCGCGGCCCCCAGCTCGGCGGCGGGCGCGCCCTGGGCCGGGGCGAGGCCGGCGAGTTCGACCAGTGCCGCCGCCTCGCCCCACCGGTCCCGGGCGGCCCGCGCGCCGGCCAGGCTCGCCTCCACCAGGCGGCGCCCCGCGCGGGGCTGGCCGTGCGTGGCCAGTCCCGTGCCGACGAACCACCGCAACCGGGCGCGCAGCACCGGATCGGCGACATCGCCGGCCGGGTCCGGGCCCGCGTCCGCCCACTCGGGTGCCGCGCCGGCCGACGCCGTCCGCAGCTCGATCCCGGCCAGCCAGGCCCGTGCCGTCGCGCGGGCGGCCCGGCCCCCGTCACCGGAGGTGGCCAGCGCCGCCTGGAGCGATCTGCGGGCCTCCGTCAGCCGCCCGCGCAGGTACCAGAACCACGCCATCGCGTTGACCAGCCGCAGTGCGTGCCCGGCGTCGTCCCCGGCGACGGCCAGGTCCAGGGCGCGGCGCAGGTTGACCGTCTGCGCGTCCAGTCGCTCCAGGCAACGCCGCTGGTCGGGGCCGCGGAGCCGGGTGTCCTCGCGCTCGGCCAGCTCGACGTGACAGCGGACGAAGCGCGCCTGGACGGCGGCCGTCTCGCCCGCTTCGGCGAGCCGCTGCGCGCCGTAGGCGGCCACCGATTCGAGCAGCCGGAACCGGTCGGCCTCCCGGGCCACCAGCGAGCGGTCCACCAGCCGGGCCAGCAGGTCGGGTACCCGGTCGGCGCTGAGCTCCGTGTCCGCGCAGACGGCCTCGGCGGTGGGCAGCGTGCAGCCGTCGGCGTGCACGGCCAGCCGCCGCAACACGGCCCGCTCGTCGGCGGAGAGCAACTGCCAGCTCCAGTCGAGCATGCTCCGCAACGTTCGCTGCCGGGCGGGCAGCCCGCGCGCCCGCACCTCGGGCGGGGGGAACCGGTGGTGCAGGCAGGCGGCGAGCTCGTGGGGGCTCAGCGTCCGCAGCCGGGAGGCCACGAGTTCCAGCGCGAGCGGAATGCCGTCCAGGCGGCGGCAGATGAGGGCGACGGCCTGGGCGTTGTCCGCGTCCAGGGCGAAGCCCGGCGCCGCCGCCGAGGCCCGCTCGACGAACAGCTGGACCGCGCTGGAGCGGGCGACGGCCGCCGGGTCGGCGTCCTCCGGCAGCGCCAGCGGCGGCACCGGGTGCACCACCTCGCCGGGAATGCCCAGCGCCTCCTGGCTGGTGACCAGCAGATGCCCGCCGGGCACGGTGGCGAGCACGGCTCCCGCCAGCGTGGCGACCGGTTCGACCAGGTGCTCGCAGTTGTCCAGCACGATCAGCAGCCGCTTGCCGGCCACCGCCCGGCACAGCCACCCCACCAGGTCGTCCAGGTCGGGCTCGCTGGCGGCGGTGTCGCACAGGCCCAGCGTGGTGATGACCCGTTCGGCGATGTCGTCCGGGGTGGCGGTGGTGCTCAGGCCCGCCAGTTCGACCAGCCACACGCCGGCGGTGAACCGTTCCGCCGTGTCGCGCGCCGCCGCGATCGCCAGCCGTGTCTTGCCCACGCCGCCCAGCCCGACCAGCGTGACCAGCCGGGCGCCGGCCCCCTCGCTCCACCGGGCGCGTACCCGCTCCACCGCCTCCCGCCGGCCGATCAGCGCGGTCAGCGGCGCGGGCAGGTTGGTGCGGCAGGACGGGGAGGTGACGGTCGGCGGCGCCAGGTGCGCCTCCTGGCGCAGGATCGCCTCGTGCAGCGCGCGGGCCTCGGGCCCGGGCGAGACCCCCAGCTCCTCGGCCAGGTGACGCCGCAGCTCCTCGAAGCCGCGCAGCGCGTCGCCCTGTCGCCCGGCGCGGTACAGCGCGCGCATGTGGGCCATGCGCAGCCGCTCGCGCAGCGGATGCCGGGCCACCAGGTCACCCAGCTCGCCGGCGAGCGCCGCGTGCTCGCCCAGCGTCAGCCGCACCTCGGCCTGGTCCTCGACGACCGTCAGCCGCAGCTCCTCCAGCCGGTCGATCTCCCCCCGCGCGAACAGCGACCCGGCGACGTCGGCGTAGGCCGGGCCCCGCCACAGGGCCAGCGCGTCGGCGAACAGCCCGCCGCGCACCGCCGGCTCCCGGCGGGCCCGCGCGCGGTCGGCCAACTCCTGGAAGCGCAGCGCGTCCAGGGCGTCGTCCTCCAGCAGCAGCCGGTAGCCGGCGGGCTCGCGGACCACCCGTTCCCGGCCCAGCACGCGCCGCAGCTGGGAGACCTTGGTCTGCAACGTGTTGGCCGACCCGCCCGGCGGGCTGTCCGGCCACAGGTCCTCGATGAGCCGGTCCGCCGGGACCGGGCCGCCCCCGTGGACCAGCAGGTTCGCCAGCAGCGCGCGCACCTTCACCTCGGGCACCCTGACCGGCCGCCCCTCGGCGTCCCAGACGGTCAGCGGCCCGAGCACCCCGTAGCGCATGGTTCCGCAGTCTAGCTCCGGACCACCGTCAGGAAACCGTGCGTGCCGCCCCGCACAGTGGCCGCGCCCACCCACACCCGACCCGCGGGGAATCGCCATGAGCACACCGACCGTACGCAGCGCCGGCCCCCGGGAGTGGGGTGGGTTGGCTGTTCTCGCCCTGCCCACCGTGTTGCTCGGCCTGGACGTGACCGTGCTCTACCTGGCCCTGCCCTCCCTGGCCGAGGATCTGCGCCCCAGCGGCACCCAGGAACTGTGGATCATGGACGCGTACGGTTTTCTGATCGCCGGCTTCCTCATCACCATGGGCACGCTGGGCGACCGGATCGGCCGGCGTCGGCTGCTGATGATCGGGGCCGCCGCCTTCGGCGCGGTCTCGGTACTGGCCGCCTACTCCGACAGCGCGGGCACGCTCATCGCCGCCCGCGCCGCGCTGGGCATCGCCGGCGCCACGCTGATGCCGTCCACCCTGGCCCTGATCAGCAACATGTTCGCCGACCAGCGCCAGCGCTCGCTGGCGATCGGGATCTGGGCCACCAGCTTCGCGCTGGGCATGGCTCTGGGGCCGGTGGTCGGCGGGGCGCTGCTGGCCCGGTTCTGGTGGGGTTCGGCCTTCCTGCTCGCCGTTCCGGTCGCCCTCGTGCTGCTGGTGGCCGCGCCCCTGCTGATCCCCGAGTACCGGGCGCCCCGGGCTGGCCGGTTCGACCTGCTCAGTGTCGGGTTGTCGCTGGTCGCGATCCTGCCGTTGGTCTACGCGGTCAAGCGGGTCGCCGACGACGGTCTGCGGGCTCCCACGGTCCTGGCGGCGGTGGTCGGCCTGGTCTTCGCGACGCTCTTCGTCCGCCGCCAGGGCACCCTGGCCAGTCCGCTGTTGGACGTGCGGCTGTTCACCGACCGTACGTTCAGCGCCGCGCTGAGCGTCCTGTTGCTCGGGCTGGTCGGCGTCGGTGGCGCGATGCTGCTGATCACCCAGCAGCTCCAGTTCGTGGCGGACCTGCCGCCCGTCGAGGCGGGCCTGTGGATGGGGCCGCCCGCGCTGATGATGTTCCTGGCCGCGATCGGGGCGCCGCTGCTCGCCCGCCGGGTGCCGCCGGGCATGGTGGTGGCCGGCACGCTGGCCCTGTCCACCGTGGGCTATCTGCTGCTGGCCCGGGTGGACGCCACGGGCGGCACCACCCCGATCGTGATCGGCTTCGGGCTGGTCTACCTCGGGCTCGGGGCGATCGCCTCGTTGGGGACGGACCTGGTGGTGGGCGCCGCGCCGCCGGAGAAGGCGGGCTCGGCCTCGGCGCTCTCGGAGACCGTGCAGGAACTGGGCCTGGCGCTCGGTGTGGCCACCCTGGGCAGCCTGGCCACCGCCGTCTACCGCGACCGCGTCGCCGACACGATCCCGGCCACCGCGCCGGCCGAGGCGGCCCGAGCGGCGGGCGACAGCCTGGCCGGCGCGACCTCGTCGGCGGACCGGTTGCCCGCCGGCTGGCTCGACCAGGCCAAGGAGGCGGCCACCGCCGGGTTGAACGTCGCGATGCTGGTCGCCTCGGCGAGCACGCTGGTCCTCGCACTCCTGTCCGCCGTCGTGCTGCGGCACGTCGGCACCATCGGCGGCGCGCGGGAGGAGGCTGAGGAGCCCGTCCCGGCGGGCGAGCGCGCCCCCAGCGCCCCGGCGCCGGGCGGCGAACGCGCCGGCACACCGCCGCGCTGACGGCCCCGCCTTCGCGCGCGCCGTCCGTCCGCCAGTCGTGTCGCCGCGGTGTCGCCGTCGTGTTCCGGTCCGGGCGGGCCCGCTCGCCCGCTCGGCCGGGGCGGGTGGTCAGCTCGCCAGCAGGTGGTCCAGTTCGGCCGCGAAGAGCTGGGCCGGGTCGAAGTCCATGCCGGCGAAGTGGCCCGCGAGTTCCAGCGAGACGATGCCGTGCAGCCGGGTCCAGAAGAACAGGGCACGGCGTAGCGCCTCGGTCGGGGCGGGGTGGTCGCCGGCCCATCGGCGGTGATCCGCGAGGTGTTCCTCGAACGGCGTCGTCGGCCCGCCGGTGGGGAGGGCGGCGCAGGCGTCGAGCATGAGCGTCATCATCTCGACGGTGATCGCGGTGGTGTCGGCGGGCGCCTGGTAGCCGGGCACGGGCGTGCCGTACACCAGGAAGTACCGCTGCGGGTCGGCCAGCGCCCACCTGCGCAGGGCGTGCGCCAGCGCGGCGAGGTCGGGGCCGGCCGCCGAGGCCGCGCGGATGGCGTCGGCCAGGTCGCGGTACGCGTCCCGGATCAGGGCGGTGATCAGGTCGTCACGGCTGGCGAAGTACCGGTAGAGCGCGGGGCCGCTCATGCCCATGTGCTTGGCGATCGCGTTGAGGGAGAGCGCGGAGGCTCCGGTCGTGGCGATCTGCTCCCATGCGCGCTCCTTGATCTCCGTGCGCACCTGGGCGCGGTAGCGTTCGCGCGGGGTCGTCGTCGCGTGGGTCTTCGCCATGTCCTGCCGCCCTCCCGGTCCTGCCGTGCCACCAGCTCACGTTCCGGTGCGAAGCCGTCGCGACGCTCGCGCGGGGCTTCGACCTCGAAGAAGCTACCGCCCCCGCGATCAAGAGGGGTAGCCCGCCGGGGGGCGCGCGGGGGATCGCGACACAGGCGCGTGAGGGGGCCTCACCGGCCCCGGCGGGGCCGGTGAGGTGGCGTCGGGTGGCGCGGCGGGTTCAGAGTGTGGCGCCGGCGGCGCTGATCGACTCGTCCAGGATCGACAGGCCGAGCGCGAGTTCGTCCTCGGTCACGGTCAGCGGCGGGGCGATGCGCAGCACGCCGCCCATGCCCGGGAGCTGGACGATGTTGGTGTGCAGACCGAGTGCGAGACAGCGCCGGGTGACCCGGGCGCCCAGCTCGCTCGAACTCTCCTTGGTCGCCCGGTCCGCGACGAGTTCGACGCCGGCCAGCAGACCCCGGCCGCGGACGTCCCCCACCACCGGATGCCGCTCGGCGATCTCCTCCAGGCCCCGGCGCAGCAGCGCGCCCAGCCGTCGCGCGCGCTCGTCGAGCCCGTCGCGGAGCAGGACGTCGAGCACGGTGTTGCCGACGGCGGCCACCAGCGGGTCGGAGACGTGGGTGGTGAAGAACAGGAACCCGCGCTCGTACGCCTCCTGCTCGATCTCCGCACTGGTGACCACCGCGGCGAGCGGGAGCCCGGCGCCGAGCGTCTTGGACAGGGTGAGGATGTCGGGAACGATGCCGTCGCGCTCGAAGGCGTACCAGGTCCCGGTGCGGCACAGGCCGGTCTGGGCCTCGTCGAGGATCAGGAGCATGCCGCGCTCCCGGCACTTCTCGCGCAGGGCCGCGAAGTAGCCGACGGGCGGCTCGATGATGCCGCCCGAGCTGAGGATCGGCTCGACCAGGCACGCGGCCAGGCTGCCCGTCGACTGGGCGTCGATCAGGTCGAAGGCCAGGTCCAGTTGGCGCCGCCAGTCCAGCGAGCCGTCGGGCGCGGTGATGTCGGGCCGGTAGGCGTTCGGCGCGGGGATGGCGAAGTTGCCGGGCGCGCTCGGGCCGTAGCCGCGACGGCCCGCGCTGTAGGTGGCGGAGGCGGCGGCCTGCGTCATGCCGTGCCACGAGCGCGCGAACGAGACGATCTCGTGCTTGCCGGTGACCAGCTTCGCCATCCGCACCGCGGCCTCGTTCGACTCCGCGCCGGTGGTCAGCAACAGCACCTTCTCCAGCGGCGCGGGCAGCGTGTCGGCCAGGCGGCGGGCGAGGTCGACCACGGGGCGGCTGAGCATGCCGCTGTAGAGGTGGTCCAGGCCGGCGACCTGGCGCTGGACGGTCGCGACGATCTCCGGGTGCGAGTGGCCGAGGATCGCGCTCATCTGGCCCGAGGTGAAGTCGAGGATCTTCCGCCCGTCCGCGGCCCACAGGAAGCTCCCGGCGGCGCGGTCGATGATCTCACGGGTGAACTCGCCGCCGTAGCGCACGAGGTGTCGCTGCGCGTCGGACCAGAAGGTCTCGGTGGAGGAGGGCGCGGTGATCGAGGCAGTCATGCGTTCGACGGTAGGTTCGCGCCCGGTGGGGCGTCCATCTCACCCTTCCGTCTGTCCTGTTCGGCGAAACCGCACAACAATGGGGGCGTGCTGAACCCCTGGCGGCTGCGGCTGCTGAGCCAGTTGGACGCGCTGGGCACCGTCAGAGCGGTCGCCCAGGCCGCCAACCTGAGCCCGTCGAGCGTGTCCCAGCAACTGGCCGTGTTGGAGGCGGAGACGCGCACGCGCCTCCTGGAGCGCACCGGCCGGCGCGTGCGGCTGACGCCGGCCGGGCAGATCCTCGCGCGGCGGGCGCGGGCGATCATCGACCACATGGGCACCGTCGAGGCGGAGCTGCGCGGCTTCGGTGACGAGCCGGCCGGGCTGGTGCGCCTAGGGGCGTTCCAGAGCGCGATCCACACCATGGCCGTGCCGGCGGTGACCAGGCTGGCGCGGGCGTACCCGCATCTGGACGTGGAGCTGCTGCAACTGGAGCCGCACGAGAGCATGCCCGCGCTGCGTGGTGGCGACGCGGACCTCATTATCACCACCACGGACTTCGACGAACTCCCGCTCGGCCCCGACCTGGACCTGGTCCCGCTGGGCGCGGACCCGATCCTGTTGGTGGTGCCGCCCGGCCATCCCGCCACCGCGCGGGCCACGGCGGACCTGGCGGCCTACGCGGACGAGTCGTGGGCGTTCGACATGCCGCAGTCCTACATGGCCAACCTCGCGCTGCGACTGTGCCGTCAGGCTCGCTTCGAGCCACGGGTGAGGTGCCGGTTCGGCAACTACATGATGACCCTCCAGCACGTCGAGGCCGGGCTGTCGATCGCGCTGCTGCCCGGCCTGGCCGTCGAGCACAGTCGCTATCGCGTGGCCAGCCGGCAGCTCACCACCCCCGTCACGCGCACCATCACGGCGGCCATCCGCCGTGGCTCGCCGCCGCGTGCGGCCGTCCGCGTCGTACTGGACACCCTGCGTCACCCCCAGACCCCGCTGTCCCCCCACGCCACCTGAGCCACGGGTTCCGCCCGCCGAGGCCGGGACCGGGGGGCCGCCGACCGGGCGGGGCCGGCGGCGCCCCCACGCCAGCGGCGGGTGGTGGTCGGCTCAGGAGTGGAGGGTGGCTCGCGCCAGGAGGTGGTGCAGGGTGCCCTGCTCTTCCTGGGTCAGACCGGCGAGCGGGGAGCCCTCGCCCAGCAGCCCGAGGAGCCGCTGGCGCAGCGTGGCGCCCTGTGCGGTGAGGACCAACCGCTTGGCCCGGCGGTCGGTCGGGTGGGGATGGCGCTCGATCAGCGACCGCTTCTCCAGCTTGTCCACGACGAAGGTGGCGTTGGAGGGCTCGCAGCTCATCCGCTCGGCGAGCTCCCGCATGGTCATCGGTCCGGTCAGCTCGCGCAGCGCCGTGGCCTGGGGCGCGGTCAGACCCAGGGTGGCGGCCCGCTGTCGGACGTGCTCCGCGATCTGCTGGGCCATGCCGTTGATCAGTCCGCACAGCTCCCGCTCGGCGACGGCCTGCGCGTCCGGGTTCGTCATGCGCCCCAGCCTAGCAAGAGCGACCAGATTGAATATTGCAAGCTTGCATGGTTCAAGCTTGATGCATACGGTTGCCTGAGTCGCCGCCGGTCGGGAACCCGTGGTGACGGACCCTGTCGTGCGCGGAGAGGAACGAGTACCCATGAGCACCACCGCATCGCACCAACCCGAGCGGCTGCGCCGACCCGCGCGGCTGCGCTCGCTCGGGCTCGGCGAGACCAAGGTGACCCACGTCCCGGACGGGGCGGTGCAACTCGCCCCGCGCGGCTGGCTCCCGGAGACCACCGAGGAGGTGTGGGCCGCGCATCCGGGATACCTGGACGACGCCGGCTACCTGGTGGCCGGCATCGGCGCCCTGCTGGTGGAGCACGGCGACCGCGCGCTGCTGATCGACTCCGGGTTCGGCCCGTACTCCCTGCCCGCCCGCGAGGACGCCCCGCTCGGCCGCACCCACGGCGGTGCCCTGCTGGAGAACCTGGCCGGTCTCGGCCATCGCCCCGCCGACATCGAGGCGGTGGCCTTCACCCATCTGCACATCGACCACCTCGGCTGGGCCGCGCACCGCGCGTCGGAGGGCGAGCGCCCCGCCTTCACCGGCGCCGACTACCTGGTGGCCGAGCCCGAGTGGTCCCAGCGTCACCTGCTGGCGGCCCACGGCACCCCCGCCGAGACGCTGGCCGCGCTGGAGCCGCAGGTGGTGACGGTGGCCGACGGGCAGGAGATCTTCCCCGGCGTCCGGGTCCGCTATCTGCTGGGGCACACGCCCGGCCACACCGCCTACGTCATCACCGGCGGCGGGCGGCGGCTGATCGCCTTCGGCGACGCGATGCACTCGCCGATCCAGGTCAGCCACCCGGAGTGGGCCGCGTGGTCCGACCATGACGCGGAGCGGGCGGTCGACTTCCGCCGCCGACTGGTCGCCGAACTCCAGGAGCCCGACACGATCGGCTTCGGCGTGCACTTCGCCGACGTGCCCTTCGGGCGCGTCCACTCCGGTGTCGACGGTCCCACCTGGCGGCCCGTCGACGCGTGAGTGCCGGCGCGGACCCACCGGGCCTCTCACACCCGCCGGCCGCCGGGCCACCCCCGCCGGACGGTCGGCGCGCGGGGGCGACCGGAGTGGAGGTCAGTCCTGGTGGAGTTGGTTGCGGCCGGCGCCGCCGGAGAGCTTGTCCGTGCCGGGGCCGCCCCACAGCACGTCGTCGCCGCTGTTGCCCCACAGCGTGTCGTCGCCCGCCTCGCCGTACAGCGTGTCGTCGTCCCGGCCGCCGAACAGGACGTCGTCGCCGCCCCCGCCGCGCAGGACGTCGTCGCCGTCGTCACCGTGCAGGGTGTTGTCCTCGGCGGTGCCGACCAGGGTGTCGTTCCCGGGACCGCCGAAGCAGTCCTGCCCGCAGCGGGTGAGGGTGTCGTTGCCCGGCCCGCCGTAGGAGCCGAAGCCGAACGGGCCGCCGCCCCCCTCCAGTCGGTCGTTCCCCTCCTCGCCGTGCAGCATCGCCGACGCCGACGCCTTGATCACGTCGTTGCCCGCACCGCCGTGGACCCCGGCCCAGGCGTGGCTGTCGGCCGCGAGGGTGGCGGTGTCGTCCTGGTCGCCGAGATCGATGTCGTAGCTGTCCGAGTCATCCGAGTTCAGCGGGATCTCCACCGCGCAGCGCACCGTGGTGCGATCGCCCGGCGTGGGGTACGCGCACTCGTCCCACTCCGCCGCGCTGGCGTCGATGGTGATGTCGTACTGGTCGTGGAAGGTGAGGACGTAGTACGACGCGAACTCGTCGCGCTCCTCGATCTTCTCACCGACCGTCAGCTTGTTCCGCTGGCCGGGGGCGGCCTTGTACCAGAGCTCGCCGTCCTGGTGGACGACGGTGGCCGTGGCGTTCGAGGCCGCCTGGGCGGTCGGCGCCGCGAGGACGGCCGTGCCCAGGGTGAGGGCGAGGGAGGCGGTGGCGGCGATGGTGCGGTAGGTGCGCATACGGAAGTGGCCCTTCGGGACGTCGGTGCGCCGTGGTGCTCGTGGTCTTCCGGTTAGACCAGGGGTCCCGGGGTCGAGTTGTGCCGGCGATCATGAACAACGAAGGGCCGGGTGGTGGTCGGGATGTGGACGGATGCGGGCGGGGCGTGGGGCGCGCCGCCGGCGATCAGACCTTCTTGACCACGCTGGACCTGAGCTTCATGGCGCCGAAGCCGTCGATGCGGCAGTCGATGTCGTGGCCGTCGACGGCGTCCACGAGGCGGATGCCGCGCACCTTGGTGCCGGCCTTGATGCCGGCCGGGCTGCCCTTGACCTTCAGGCTCCTGACCACGGTCACGGTGTCGCCGTCGGCGAGCACGTTGCCGACCGCGTCCCGGACCACGCCGTCACCGCCGTCGCCGTCACCGCTGTCGCCGTCGGCACTCGCCTCGGTCGCGGGTGACCACTCGTGCCCGCATTCGGGGCAGACCAGCAGTGCGCCCATCGCGTAGGTGTGGGGGCTGGAGCAGGTGGGGCACGGGAGCAGGTTTTCCGTCACGGCGGAAGTGTATGTCACTTGTCGAATTGCAAAGATTCGCAACTACTGCCGGTGGAGTGGAGGGCTCGCGCCGCCCGCCGTGCGCCCGCCGTGCTCCCGGCGCGGCCCGCCCGTGGACGAGCCGCGCCGGGGGCGCGGCCGGGTACGCGCCGCTACCGGCCGCCCTGCCCGGCCGTGACCTCGCGCTCGTCGCGCCCCTCGCGCGCGCGGTCGAAGACGACGCGGCCGTCGAAGACGGTGAGGTCGATGGGCAGGTCGGGGATGTCGTGCGGGTCGGTGGCGCGCAGATCGCCGCCCAGGACGCACAGGTCGGCGACCTTGCCCGGCTCGATGGCGCCCTTCCACCCCTCGGCGAAGTCCTGTCGGGCGGGGTTGACGGTGTACGCGCGCAGCGCGGTCTCCAACGAGACGCGCTGGTCGGGGCCGCTGACCCGGCCGGTGGCCTTGGACTCGCGCAGCAGCATGGCGGCCACGCCCTGTCGCCAGTTGGGTTGGGTGATCGGGGCGTCGGAGCCGACGCACACGGCGATGCCCGCCTCGGCGGCGGAGCGTACCGGCCACTGGTAGTCCGACCGCTGTCGGCCGACGACGTCGTCCATCAGGTCCGCGATGGTCCACTTGATGGCGGGGTTCATGTTCACGCCGTAGCCGTGCTCGGCCAGCTTCGCCAGGCTGCGCGGCGAGGCGAAGTCGCCGTGGATGATGTAGTGCCGGGCGTCGGGGCGGGGGTGGGCCCGCTGGGCGTCGGCGAACGCGTCGACCACGGCGTCGATGGCCCGGTCGCCGGTGACGTGCACGCCCAGTTGGTGTCCGGCCGTGTGCGCCACCCGGATCATCTCGGCCAGTTCGGCCTGTTGGAGACCCGCGTCGGCGCCGTGCACGCACAGCGCTCCGTGACCGCCGGCGGGGTACGGGTCGTGCATCCACGCGGTCTCGTTCGGCGGCACCCCGTCGGCGAAGACCTTGACGCCGATGACGGCGAGCCGGCGCTCGTCCACGTCCTTCGGCACCTCCAGCCCGCGCAGCCCGGCGCGCACGTCGGCCGCCGAACCACCCATGGGCGCGGGCAGCAGCAGGACGCGTACCCGGGAGTCCAGTTGGCCGGCGCGGGCCAGTTCGACGTAGGCGTGCAGCGTGCCCACGTCCAGGCCGCCGCCCAGGATCTCGGCGCCCCCCGGACCGAGCCCCGGCTCCGTGTAGCTGGTGATGCCCTGGGCGTGCAGCGCCGTGACGGCCCGGCGGATCGCCTCCTTGCGCTGGGCCACGGTCGCGGGTGGCACCAGCGCCTGCACGAGGGCCTGGGCCGTCTCCTTGAGGATGCCGGTGGGCTCTCCCGTGGCGTCGGTCTCGATCACCCCGCCCGAGGGGGACTCGGTGCCCCGGGTGATGCCGGCGCGTTCGAGCGCCGTGGAGTTGACCCAGACCATGTGGCCGGAGAAGTCGGTCAGGCAGACCGGGTGGTGCGGCGCGGCGGCGTCCAGGTCGGCGCGTGTCGGGCGGCGGGCGGTGTCGGCCAGGCACTCCGCCAGGTAGCCGAGGTCCCAGCCGAGCCCGGTGATCCACTCCCCGCGCGGGGTGTCGGCCGCCGCCGCGCGCACGGCGTCGGCGATGTCGGCGATCGACTCCACGGCCGGGTGGCCGATGTCCAGCGCGAACGGCGGCCGGGTCAACGCCCAGGCGGCGCCGTGCAGATGGGAGTCGTTGATCCCGGGCAGGACGGTGCGACCGGCCAGGTCGATCACCTGGGTGTCGGGCCCGGCCAGCGCCGCGACCTCCGTCGCGCCGCCCACGGCCAGGACGCGGCCGGCCCGGACGGCGACCGCCTCGGCGACGGTGAACGCGGCGTCGACGGTCAACACGTCGCCGCCGGTCAGGATGAGGTCCGCTGTCTGCGACATGGACGACCTTTCTGGCTGGTGAGGGGGAGGGAGCGGGGCGGCGGGCGGGGCCCGGCGCGGGCGTTCAGAGGGCGAGCACGCGACGCAGCCAGGAACGGCGCGCGGCCAGCGCCGCCCGCGTCACCTCGTGCCCGGGGGCGAAGACGTCGAAGCCGTGGAAGGCGCCCTGCCAGATGTGCAGCTCCGCCTGTCCGCCGGCCGCCCAGATACGGGAGGCGTACGCCACGTCCTCGTCGCGGAAGAGTTCGGCGCTGCCGGCCTCGACGAACGCGGGGGGCAGGCCCGACAGGTCGCCCGCCCGGGTCGGGGCGGCGTAGGGCGACAGGTCCGCCGTGGGGTCGCCCGCCCGGTCGCCGAGCAGGGCCCGCCAGGCGAGGAGGTTCATCGGGCGCCGCCAGGTGCCGCTGTGCTCGTACTGGTGGCTGGAGAGCGTGGTGTTGGTGTCGTCGAGCATCGGGCACAGCAGCAGTTGGCCGGCCAGCGCCGGCCCCCGGCGGTCGCGGGCCAGCAGCGCGACGCCGGCCGCCAGGCCGCCCCCGGCGCTGCCGCCCATGACGACGACGCGGTCGGGGTCCACGCCCAGCTCCGTGGCGTGGTCCACCAGCCACGTCAGGCCCGCGTAGCAGTCCTCCACCGGCGCCGGGTCGGGGTGTTCGGGGGCCAGCCGGTACTCGACGCTGACGGCGAGCACCCCGAGCTCCTCGACCAGGTCGGCCAGGCGGGGGACGTCGTGGTGGCGGTGGCCGCTGATCATGCCGCCGCCGTGCATGTTGTACAGGCCCGGCACCGGCCCCGGCACGCCGCGCGGGCGCAACACGGTCACCCGCAGGTCCGGCCCGCCGGCGGGGCCGGGAACCGTGCGCTCCTCGGCGTCGATCTCCCGACCGGCCACGACGTCGGCGACCGGCGGCGCGGGGATGGCCGAGGCGGCCTCGCGCACCGCCGGGACGCCGGCCGACGCGGGGTCGGGGCCCGCGTCCTCGGGCATGGCGTCGAGCACCGCGCTCAGGGTGGGGTCGAAGGGGACGGGGACGACGCGCATGGTGCTCCCTCGGGGCGGGTTCGGGGCTGGTCGGGGGTGCGGGGAGGCTCAGCCGGGCGCGGCGAAGGCGAGGGCGCGCGCGGGGTTGTCCACCATGATCGTGCGCACCGCCTCCGGGCTTACGCCGAGGCGGCGCAGGGCGGGCAGGAAGTGCCGGGGGATGTAGTCGTACCCCTGGCCGCCGTACCGCTTGAGCTGGATCTTCTGGCACACGTCGTGGCCGAGCAGGATCTGGTGGGCGTAGCCTCGCTCGATCAGCTCCGCCACGCCTCGGGCGATCTTGTGGTCGCTGGTGAGGACGAGGTGGCCCCAGGGGCTGCCGGGCGAGGCGAGGAAGTCGAACTCGACGAAGACGCCGCGCGCCAGCAGCCGGTGGGCGAAGTCCGGGTCGGCGAGCACCTCCATGGCGTGCCCCAGGACGACGTTGTGCGCGGGGACGCCCTCCTCCTCCAGGATGTCGAGCACCCGGAACTTGTCCTGGCCGACCCCGCCGACGTGGAAGGTGACCGGGGCGCCCGTCACCCGGCTCGCCCGCCCGCTGGCGCGGACGCTCTTGAGTTCGTTGTCGGTCAACGGCACGGTCTCCGCGCCGACCTCGCCGATGACGCCCGAGCGGATGCCGGTGTCGCCCACGCCCACGGCGACGTCGCGCACGATGACGTCGGCCAGCGCGTCGACGTCGCGCTCGGCCATGTCCGCCGGGTGGAAGGTGGGGGTGTACCAGCCGCCGCCCATGACGATGTTCAGCCCGCTGGCCCGCGAGAGCCGCAGCAGCGACTCGGGCGCCCGGCCCAGGCCCTCGGGGGAGACCTCGACCATGGTGCGTCCCCCGTGGCGGGCGAAGGCCAGCACCTCGGTGAGCATCTCGTCGAAGTCGTCCAGTACGTCGTTGTCGGCGTTCGGGGCGCCGTGCCGGGTGCGGGCCAACGTGGCCAGCGTCAGCGGCTCGGCCGCCTCGGGGGCGTCCTCGCCGGGGCGCCGGAAGCCGGCCGGTCGGCGCAGGTCGACGAAGAGGTGCTCGTGCATGAGGGTCTGGCCGAGCGTGGCCGGGTCCACCGGCCCGGCCACGGTCAGGGCCTGACCGGTGAGGTCGGGGATCTCGAAGGGGTAGCGGCTCACGGCGTCGTCCTCCGGTTCGCGAGGGTGAGCAGACGGCCGGGGTTGTGGAGGGTCAGCGAGGCGACGAGGGAGTCGTCGGCGCCGATCATCCGCAGGTAGGGGACGAACTGCTGGAGCACGAAGCCGTAGCCGCCCCCGCCGTAGGCGAGCAACTGCGCCCGGGTGCTGACGTCCTGGGAGAGCAGCAGGCGCCCGGCGTGGCCACGGCGGGCGAGTTCGACCACGGCCGTGGCCACGTCCTGGTCGTCGCTGACGCCGTGCGCCGACGGCAGCCGGCCGAGCTGGTCGAACAGGACGAACACCCCGCGTTCCAGGAGAGGTTCGAGCTCGTCGGGGCGGGGCGCGAGCGCGTCGCAGTGCCCGACGGCGACCCGGGTCAGGTCCGCGCCCTGTTCGCCGAGCAGATCGAGTACGCGCTGCTGGGTGGCGTCCTCGGGGGAGCGGCTGAGCGAGATGGCGGCGCCGGTGGCCGCCGCCGCGCGGCCCGCGGCGACCAGCAGGGCGCGCTCGGCGGGCTGATCCGGGTCGAGCGCGGCGAGATGTCCGATCAGGCCCGCCCGTACGCCGTCCACGCCCTCGGTGAGGTCGCGGACGATCTCCTCGGTCAGCTCCTCGGCGGTGGGGTCGGCCCACTCGGTGGGCCAGGCGGGGTGGTGGCGGCCCGCGCCCATGACGATGTGCAGGCCGCTGGCCTCGGCGATCCGGCGCAGCGCGGCCGGGCGGCGACCGGGGCCGACCGGCGTGGCGTCCACCAGGGTGGCGCCCCCGGCGCGGCGCAGGGCCGTGGCCTCGGCGATGGCCAACTCCTCGTCCCCGAGCAGCCAGTTGTCCCGGTTGGGGGCGCCGGTGCCGATCTCGCCGAGGAGGTCCATGGTCAGGGGCGCGCGGTAGAACCGGAGCGCGTCGGCGGTGGCGGGCAGCTCGCGCCCCGTCGCCGCCCAGGAGGCCGCCGTGTCGCTCGGCGGGGCGAAGTCGCTCAGCAGGTGTTCGTGGGGGAGGACCACGCCGAGCGCGTCCGGCGCGATCTCGCCGGTGACGGTGACGACGGTCCCCCCGGCGGGCTGCGCTGAGCGCGCCGCGCTGACCGCGCCCGCGGTCGGGTCGGTGGTGGACATGCGGCTCAATCTAACAGGCGAGATACCGCATCGTATACGATTACGCGCCCCCGAAATCCGCGAGTTCGCGCCCGATACCGCCGCCCGCCCGACGACGTCGCGGCCCCGACCCCGCCGGCCGCCCCGTGTCTCACCGCCCGACCCCGCCGCCCCCTGCCGCGTCGAGCACCCCGCCGCCGCCCCGTCCCGCCGTATCGAGCCCCCACCGCCGCCCACGCCCCGCCCGTCGGGAGCGCGAGCCGCCCGCTCCGGCCGCCCCCGACCGGGGCCCGCCCGTACGTCACCGCCCGTGTCGGTCACCGTGGGGCGCGGTGACCGACACGGGCGGGGCGGGTCAGGGGGCGGGCTTGGCCTGCCGTAGCGCGTCCGCCGTGGCGATCTTGTGGGCGCAGGCGACCTGCTCGATCTCGTGGGCCGGCGCGCCCGTCTCGATCAGCTCCAGCAGCCGCTCGTGCTCGGCGACCGAGCGGCGGGCCCGCCCGGGGACGTAGCTGAACGTCGAGCGGCGCATGTGGTCGAGGCGCGCCCACTCCGCCTCCAGGAGCGCGACCAGGTGCGTGTCCGGGCAGTGTTCGTAGAGGGAGAAGTGGAACTCCCGGTTGAGGGCGGTGAAGGACGTCGGGTCGAAGTCCTCCAGGGCCCGCGTCATCCGGGCGTTGACCTGGCGCGAGCGTGCGACGTGCCGTGCCGTCATGTGGGGCGCGCAGATCGCGCTCGCGTACCCCTCCAGCCGGGCCAGCACCTGGAGCGAGTGCTCCACCTGCGTGGCGTCGAAGACCGCCACCCGCGCGCCGATGTTGCGGACGACCTCGACCAGCCCGTCCGACTGCAACCTGCGCAGGGCCTCGCGCAACGGGATCGTGCTGACCCCGGTCTCCCGGGCGAGCTGGCTCAGCACCAGCCGGTAGCCGGGGCCGTAGGTCCCGTCCAGGATGCGCGAGCGCAGCAGGTCGTAGCTGAGCTCGGCCTTGGACCCCTTGGCGCGGGTCTGCTTGTCCGTGGTACTCATCGGTCTTCCCCTACCCCAGGCCGGCCGCGTCGCGACCCCGGCTGTCTCCTCGTGCGCTCACCCTGCGAGTGTTTCCAGGACTGTACGGCGGAACGCGCCCTCCGCGAGAACCTCGTGGTGCTCGCCGGGGACCTGGGTCAGCGCCGACCCGGCGACCAGGTCGACGAGTCGCTCGATGCCGCGCGTCATGAAGTCGTCCTTGCCCACGACGAACAGGGGCGGGGTGCTCGCCGGCCAGGCGTGCGGCACGAAGGGAGTGCTCCGCAGCCCCTCGACGCACCGGGCCAGGCCCGGCGCCCGGTCCCCGTGGGCGCGCACCATGCCGGCGATCACCGCGGTGAAGGGGTCGGCGGGCTCGGTGCCGTCGGCGACCGCGCGGTGCAGCGCCGCCACGTCCACCGCCTCGAAGGGCTCGGCGGGGCTGAGCCCGCCCAGGACGGCCCGCCGCAGCCGGCCGGGCGCCGCCGCGGGCAGCTCCCAGGCGAGTCGGGCGCCCAGCGAGTAGCCGACGACGTCAAAGTTCCGCGCGCCCGCCTCGTCCACCACGGTGACCAGGTCGGCGACCAGTGCCGGCGCGGTGACCTGGTCGGCCGTCAGCGGTGTCGGGCTCTGCCCGTGTCCGCGCAGGTCGGGGACGATCACCAGCCGGCCGGCGGCCGTCAGGGCCGGGGCGATGCCCGTGTCCACCCAGTCCCGCTGGCCGTCGGAGCCGAAGCCGTGCACGAGCAGGACGGGGGGCCCGCCGGCGGCTTGGGCGGGGGCGAACGTACGGACAGTCAGACCAGTTCGACTCTGCATCGGTCGCACATCCTCACATCGAGTGTCATCGGCGCGTGGCGATCCGCTCACCCCGGCCGGCCCGGCCGGTGGGAAAGGAGCGCCTTCCCCACCATGCCATGCATGATATCGTATACGATTACTGCGTCGCGACGCTGGCCGACCCGTACCCGGGACGGACGCCGCCGCTCGCGCCCCACCCCGCCACGCCTGCGCGGGACAGGCGCCGCACCTCCTCACCACAGCGCCTGACGCCGCTCACGCACAGGAGAACTCCCATGCCGCACCCGCTGGGAACCCAGCCGTCGAAGATCATCGCCGTCCACCTCAACTACCCCTGCCGGGCCAGGGAGCGCGGACGCGTCCCCGACCAGCCGTCGTACTTCCTCAAGCCCCCCTCGTCGCTGGCCGGCACCGACGACGCCCTGGTCCGCCCCAGCGGCTGCGAGCTGATGTCCTTCGAGGGTGAGATCGCCCTGGTCATCGGCCGCCGCGCGCACCGCGTCACCCCCGAACAGGGGTGGAGCCACGTCGCCTGGGTGACGGCGGCCAACGACGCCGGTGCCTACGACCTGCGCTACGCCGACCGGGGCTCCAACCTGCGCTCCAAGGGCGCCGACGGCTTCACCCCGATCGGCCCCCGGCTGCTGGATGCCACCGGGCTCGACCCCGCCGCGCTGCGGCTGCGCACCTGGGTGGGTGGCGAACTCGTCCAGGACGCCGACACCGCCACCCTGCTCTTCCCCTTCGGCACCCTGATCGCCGACCTCTCGCGGCTGGTCACCCTGGAGCCCGGCGACGTGATCCTGACCGGCACCCCGGCCGGCGCCTCGGTCGTCTCACCCGGCGACACCGTCGAGGTGGAGGTCAGCGCGCCGGACCAGCTGATGTCCACCGGCCGGCTGCGCAACACGGTCACCGAGGCCGAGCACACCCTGGCCGACTGGGGCGCCATGCCGCGCGTGAGCGCCGCGCTGCGGGCCGACGCCTGGGGCCCGGCCCACGCGCCGGAGCCCGCCCTGGACGAGGCCACCGCCCGGGCGCTGCGCGGCCTGGCCACCGCCACCCTCAGCTCCCAGCTGCGCAAGCGCGGCCTCCAGCACATGACCATCGACGGCGTACGCCCCACCCGCCCGGGCGACAAGCTCGTCGGTGTCGCGCACACCCTGCGTTACCTGCCGTTGCGCGAGGACCTGTTCCAGCGGTACGGCAACGGCATGAACGCCCAGAAGCGGGCCGTCGAGGAACTGCGCCCCGGCCAGGTGCTGGTCATGGACGCCCGCCGCGACCCCACCTCCGGCACCATCGGCGACATCCTGGCGCTGCGGGCCCAGATGCGCGGCGCGGCCGGCATCGTCACCGACGGCGGCCTGCGGGACAGCGCCGCGGTGGCCGACCTGGACCTTCCGACGTACTACGCCGCCGAACACCCCGCCGTCCTGGGCCGCCGCCACGTCCCCTGGGACACCGGCGTGCCCGTCGCCTGCGGCGGGGCGCTCGTGCAACCCGGCGACATCCTGGTCGGCGACGCCGACGGGGTCGTCGTCGTCCCGCCCGACCTGGCCGCCTCGCTCATCGTCGACAGCACCGAGCAGGAGGCGCAGGAGCGCTTCATCGCCGAGCGGGTCGCCGCCGGCGAGGCGATCGAGGGCCTCTACCCGCTGGGCCCCGCCTGGCGGGACACCTACCAGCGGTGGCTCGCCACCCAGGCATGACGCAGCCCGTCCCCACCCACCCACGGAGCCACCCATGAAGTTCCGCACCGACCCCGCCACCATCCGCGGGTCCATCGCCCCCGTCGTCACCCCCTTCACCGCCGACGGCGCGGTCGACCACGACAGCCTGCGCGGCCTGATCAACTGGCAGCTGGAGTCCGGCTCGCACGGCATCTCGCTGGGCGGCTCGACCGGCGAGCCCTCCGCGCAGTCCGTCAGCGAGCGCGTGGCGGCCATGCGCACCGCGGCGGACGCCATCGAGGACCGGGTGCCCTTCCTGCCCGGCACCGGCTCGCACAAGCTGGACGAGACGCTGGAGATCACCGCCGCGGCCCGCGAGCTGGGCGCCGACGCCGCCCTGGTCATCACCCCGTACTACGCGCGCCCCACCCAGGAGGCGCTGTACCAGTGGTACGCCACGGTGGCCCGCGAGTTCCCCGACCTGCCGCTGGTCGCCTACAACGTGCCCTCGCGCACCGCCGTGGACATCGCGCCGGAGACGGTGCGCCGGCTGTTCACCGACTTCGACAACTTCGTCGGCGTCAAGGAGACCACCAAGGACTTCGAGCACTTCTCGCGTGTCCTGCACGCCTGCGGCCGCGAGCTGCTGGTGTGGTCGGGCATCGAGCTGCTGTGCCTGCCGCTGCTGGCCCTGGGCGGGGCCGGCTTCGTCTCGGCGGTCTCCAACCTGGCGCCGACCGCCGTGGCCCGCATGTACGAGCTGTGGGAGGCCGGTGACTTCGACGCCGCGCGCGAGCTGCACTACCGGCTGCACCCGCTGGTGGACCTGCTGTTCGTCGAGACCAACCCGGCGCCGGCCAAGTGGGTCCTGGAGCAGCAGGGCCGGATCGCCTCCGGTCACGTGCGCCCGCCGCTCACCGGGCCCACCGAGGACGGCCTGGCCCGTATCCGCGCCCTGCTCGCCGAGGGCGGCGACCTCACCCAGCAGATCTGACCCCCACACCGGCACAACGGGAAGAGACACCATGTCCACGAACCTGACCGCGGGCCGCCCGGCCGACCTGCCCGCCACGATCCGCCACTGGATCGGCGGCGAGCTCCTCGACAGCGCCGACGGCCGCACCTTCCCCGTCAGCGACCCCGTCTCCAACGCCCCCTACGCCACCGCGGCGGCCGGCGACACCGCCGACGTGGAGCGCGCCGTCGACGCCGCCGCGCACGCCTTCCCCGCCTGGTCCAAGCTGGCCAACCGGGCCCGGGCCCGCATCCTGAACGGCATCGCCGACGCGATCGAGGCCCGCGAGGAGCGGCTGGCCACCTTCGAGACCTTCGACTCGGGCCTGCCGATCACCCAGGCCCGGGGCCAGGCCCGGCGGGCGGCCGAGAACTTCCGCTACTTCGCCGATGTCATCGTCTCCCTGGGCGAGGAGGCGTTCCGGGTCGGCGACGAGCAGATCAACTACGTCGTGCGCAGCCCCATCGGCGTCGCGGGCCTGATCACCCCCTGGAACACGCCGTTCATGCTGGAGAGCTGGAAGCTGGCCCCGGCGCTGGCCTCCGGCTGCACCCTGATCCTCAAGCCCGCCGAGTGGACCCCGCTCTCCGCCAGCCTGTGGCCGGAGATCCTGGACGAGGCCGGCGTGCCCAGCGGCGTGGTCAACATCGTGCACGGCATCGGGGAGGAGGCCGGCCAGGCCCTGGTGGACCACCCTCGGGTGCCGCTGATCTCCTTCACCGGCTCCACCGACACCGGCCGGCACATCGTCCGCAGCTCGGCCACCCACCTCAAGACGACCTCCATGGAGCTGGGCGGCAAGTCCCCGGTCGTGCTCTTCGCCGACGCCGACCTGGAAGCCGCGCTGGACTCGGTCGTCTTCGGCGTCTTCTCGCTGAACGGGGAGCGCTGCACCGCCGGCTCCCGCGTCCTGGTGGAGCGCCCGGTCTACGAGGAGTTCACCCGCCGCCTGGCCGAGCGCGCCGAGCGCGTGCGCGTCGGGCTGCCCGCCGATCCGACCACCGAGGTCGGCGCCCTGGTCCACGCGGAGCACTACGCGCGCGTCCTGGACTACGTCGAGATCGGCCAACGGGAGGCCAAGCTGGTGGCCGGCGGCGCCCGCCCCGCGCACCTGGCGGAGGGCAACTACCTCCAGCCCACCGTCTTCGCCGACGTCCCCCGCGACGCCCGCATCTTCCAGGAGGAGATCTTCGGGCCCGTGGTGGCCGTGGCGCCCTTCGACGACGAGGCCGAGGCCATCGAGCTGGCGAACGCCACCGAGTACGGGCTCGCCGCCTACGTGTGGACCTCCGACCTCAAGCGCGGCCACCGCATCGCGCACGCCGTCGAGTCCGGCATGGTCTGGATCAACTCCCACAACGTCCGTGACCTGCGGACTCCCTTCGGCGGGGTCAAGTCCTCGGGCCTGGGCCGCGAGGGCGGTGCGCATAGTATCGATTTCTACACCGAGTCGAAGATTGTCCATGTCATGCTCGGTCAGCCCCACACCCCCCGCTTCGGCGCGTGACCGGCAAGGAGTCGCATCCCATGACCACACCTCCTGACGTCGTCCGCTCCGCCTACGCCCAGCTCGTGGTCACCGACCTGGCCAAGGCGCGCTGGTTCTGGGCCGACATGCTGGGCTTCCACATCCAGTACGAGGACGACACGCTGCTGTGCCTGCGCGGCACCGACGAGCTCACCCACCACTCCCTGGTGCTGCGCGCGGGCGAGACCCCGGCCCTGGACCACCTCGCCTACCGGGTGCGTACCAGCGAGGACGTCGACCGTGCCGAGGAGTACTTCCGGGCGCTGGGCCGGCCCGTACGCCGCGTGCCCAAGGGCGCCGGCACCCCCGGGGTCGGCGAGGCCGTCCGCGTCATCGACCCGCTCGGCTTCCCCGTGGAGTTCTTCCACGACATCGAGCGCGCCGAGCGCCACATCCAGCGCTACGACCTGCGCCGGGGCGCCGAGATAGCCCGCCTGGACCACTTCAACATCTGCACCCCCGACATCCCCGCCGCCTACGCCCACTACCAGGCGCTCGGCTTCGGCTGCTCGGAGACCATCGAGGGGGACGAGCACGAGCTGTACGCGGCGTGGATGTACCGCAAGCAGACCGTCCACGACGTCGCCTTCACCGGCGGCGCGGGTCCGCGCCTGCACCACGTGGGCGTGGCCACGCACGAGTCGCACCAGGTGCTGCGCACCGCCGACCTCTTCGGCTCGCTGCGCAAGGAGCACCACATCGAGCGGGGCCCGGGCCGGCACGGCGTCTCCAACGCCTTCTACCTCTACCTGCGCGACCCCGACGGCCACCGGGTGGAGATCTACACCTCCGACTACTACACCGGCGACCCGGACCACGAGACCTACCGGTGGAACGTCCGCGACGACCGCCGCCGGGACTTCTGGGGCAACGCGGTGATCGAGTCCTGGTACAAGGAGGCGTCCCCGGTGCTCGACCTCGACGGCCGCCCGCTGCCCGTCACCGAGGCCGCCTTGGACGAGTCCGCGGTCCAGGTCGGCGCCGACGGCCTGGGCATCGTCGAACCGGGCCAGCGCGACGGGTGACCCACCCCGGGTGACGGCTCCGACCGCCACCCGGGCGCACCCGCACCCGGGCCGCCCCGAGCTGTCCCCCAGCGCACCCACGAGCCGCCGCCGGCACCCCTGCCGGCGGCGGCTCGCCGCGTCCGCCCCCGACCGGCCCACGAGGCGAGCCCGTCGCGTAAGGCCGCCGCACGCGGCGCGCCCGTCGTAGGAGATCGCATCGCGCGAGGCCGCTCCACGCGAGCCCGCCGCGGGCGGCCGCGCCAGGCGGAAGCCACCTCACGAGGGCTGACGGGGCTCCCGCTCGCGTGCGGAACGCCCACCCCCGGGCGCCCCCGCGCCCGCGGCGCCCGGCCCCGGCTCCTGGGCTCGTGGCGGCCCCGCCCCCGGCGCTCTCCGTCCGGCGCCCCCTCCGTCCGGCGACCCGCCGGCGCCCCCGTGGCCGTCCCGGCCCACGGCACGGCCACGGGCCCGTACCGAGGCCCCCGGGTGGGGGAGCGGCCGGTACAGGCCCGTGGCGGAGTCGTTCAGCGCAGGGTGTCGTGGGGCGCCCCGGCCCCGTCGACGTGGGGCCGCCCGACGGGTGCGGCACCCGGTGCCGCGCGCAGCCGGGGGCGTACGGTGGTCCACACCAGTACGCAGGCGACCACGAGCGCCACCGCCATGGTCAGCGCCATGGTCACCTGGCCCGTGCCACCGAGCGCGACCAGCGGTGCGATGACGGGGCCGACGGCGAAGCTCGACATGCCGAGCAGGGCCGCCGCCGTCCCGGCGCGCTCGCCGTGGCCGGAGAGGGCCAGCGTCGAGCTGTTCGGGCTGATCACGCCGTAGCAGAACAGCACCAGCGCCAGGGCGATCAGCAGCGGTGTCAGGCCGAGGCCGGCGACGGCCGCCGCGAGCAGACCCAGCGCGGCGATCGCGGTGGCCGTCGTCCCCACGACGTACATCCGCGCCGGGCCGGCCCCGCGCACCACGGCCCGGTTGGACAGCGACCCGAACACCGCGACGATCGCGTTCATCGCGAAGACGGCGCCGAACGCCTGCGGGCTGAGGTGGAAGCCGTCCTGGAGGACGAAGCTGATGGACGCCAGATAGGTGAAGAACGCCGTGCCGGTGCACGCGCCCACCAGCAGGTAGCAGACGAACAGGCGGTCGCGCAGCACCACGTGGAACCGTCGCCCCGTCTCGGCGAACCCGCCCGCGTGCCGTAGGCCGGCGGGCAGCGTCTCGGGCAGCAGCGTGGCACAGACGACCAACAGGGCGGCGCCGATGCCGGCGAGGACGACGAACAGCCCCCGCCAGTCGAGGACGGCGGCCAGCTGTCCGCCGATGACCGGCGCCAGGATGGGGGCGAGCGCCCCGACCAGGCCCAGCAGGCTGAGCAGCCGGGCCAGTTCGGCGCCGGTGGCGATGTCCCGGGCGGCGGCGAGCGCGATGACGATGCCCGCCGACCCGGCGACACCCTGGAGGAAGCGCAGCACGAGCAGCGTCTCGATGGTGGGCGCGAACGCGCACAGCAGCGAGAGGACCGTGAACAGCGCCACGCCCCACAGCAACGGCCGCCGCCGCCCCAGCCGGTCGCTGAGCGGGCCCGCCACCAACTGGCCGAGCGCCAGCCCCAGCATGCACACCGACATGGACGCCTGGGCCAGGCTGTCGCTGGTGTGCAGGTCCCTGGCCAGGTGGGGCAAGAGCGGCATGGACAGGTCCATGGACAGCGGCCCGAACACCTCCAGGGAGCCCAGTACGAACGCGGCGCGGCGCGCGCTCATCACGCGCGCGCCGCCCGCCGCCACCGTCGTCACGGGCCCTGGCCGTCGATGTCGAGCACCCGCCGCAGCCACGACTCCCGGGCGGCCACGGCGGCCCGGGAGACCTCGGCCTGGGGCGAGAAGCCCGTGAAGCCGTGGTAGGCGCCGGACCACACGTGCAGTTCGGCCTGGCCGCCGCTGGCCCAGATGCCACTGGCGTACGCGATGGCCTCGTCCCGGAAGACCTCGGCCGCGCCGACCGTGACGCACGCGGGCGGCAGCCCGGACAGGTCGGTGGCGCGGGCGGGCGCCACGTAGGGCGAGACGGCGTCGGTGCCGCGCGCGGCACCGAGCACCGCGTTCCAGGCGGTGTCGTTGTTGTTGCGGTCCCACAGGCCGATGCCGTCGTACTGGTGACTGGAGACCGACTCGTTGCGGTCGTCCAGCATCGGGCAGTCCAGGATCTGCCCGGCCAGCGCGGGCCCGCCCCGGTCGCGGGCCAGCAAGGCGACGGCGGCGCTGAGACCGCCGCCCGCGCTCGCGCCGCTGACCACGACGCGGTCCGGGTCGACGCCCAGCCGGGCGGCGTTCTCGGCGAACCAGACCAGCCCCGCGTAGCAGTCCTCGACGCCGGCCGGCGCCGGGTGTTCGGGCGCCAACCGGTACTCGACGCTGGCGGCGACGACGCCGAACCGCGCCACCTCCTCGGCCAGGCCGGCGATGCCGAAGAACCGGTTGCCCAGGATCATGCCGCCGCCGTGGATGGCGTAGATCCCGGGCCGGCCGCGCCGCCCGGACGCGCCGCCGGGCGGGGCGTCGCGAGGCCGCAGCACGGTCAGCTCCACTGGCGGCGCGCCGGCCAGGCCGGGGACGCTGACGTGTTCGAAGTCCACCGGATGGTCGCCGATCGCCTCTTCGAGGGGCGGCACGATGGTGGCGAAGTGGGCGCGGTTGGCCAGGATCGTCTCGGCCCGCAGCGGGATGCCCTCGATGAGCTCGCGGCAGGCGGCGAGTTCGGGTTCGAGTCGCGGGTCGTAGGGCACGGGGCGCGGCACGGCGCTCACCACCGGCCGGCCGGGCGCGGGCACGCGGTGCGCGCCGCGCCGTGCGGGCGGGTTCGGGCGGGCGTGGCGCCTGGGCCCGGCCCGGCGGGTGTCGGCCGGCCCGGGGCGTGGGGTGTGGTCGTCACGGTCACGGGCCCTCCGGGTCGACGATGCCCCGGTCCACCCAGAACGGCTCGACCAGGGAGCGCAGTTCGGCGGCGCCCACTCGCTCCAGCAGGTCCAGGGCCTCGATGTTCTGCTGGACCTGTGCCAGCCGGCTGGCGCCGACCAGCGTCGTGACGTTGGCCGGGTGACTGAGTGTGAAGGCGATCGCGAGCTGGGCGGGCGTGGTGGCCAGCTTCTCGGCGAGTTCGGTGATCCCGGGCACGGTGGCCACGATGGCCTCCCGTACCGACCCCGGGTCGCGGCCGATCTCCCGGGTGGGCGCGATCCGGCCGGCCAGGATGCCGCCTTCCAGCACGTCGGAGGACTGCATGCTCAGCCCGCTGGCGAACAGCTCGGCGAACGGCTCCCCGTCGGGGATCGAGCGCCGCGCCAGGCTGTACTTGAGCTGCGCGATCTGCGGGCCGGGCACCCCCCGCTCGGCGGCGATGCGGCGCAGGGCGTGGATGTTGGCGGCCGACCAGTTGTTGACGCCCCAGGCCCGGATCAGCCCGGCCTCGGTGAGGGCGGCCAGGTCGCCGACCAGGTCTTCCAGGCGTACGTCGTCGCGCCGCAGGTCGCCGAGGATGACCAGGTCCGCGTGGTCGAGCCCGGTGCGCAGGAACGCGTTGTCCAGTTGCGGGCGGAAGCCCCGCGCGTCGAAGCCCTCGATCCACAGCTTCACCGAGGCCAGATAGCTCTCCCGGGCCACGCCCGTCGCGCGCATGATCGCGCCCCACAGCACGTCGGTGAAGACGGGCGGCTTGCCGGGCAGGCCGTAGACGCCCACGTCGAAGAGATTGATGCCCCGGTCGAGCGCGTAGCGGACCATGGCCACGGCGTCGGCGAAGTCCATCCGGTCGAAGGTGTGCCACGAGCCGAGGGAGAGCACCGAGGTCTGGAGTTCGCTGGTGCCGACGCGGCGCCGGGGGAGCGGGGTGGAAGTCACGTGTCGTTCCTTGTCTGTGGGAGACCCTGGTCCGCGCACGGCCCCGGGCCCCGGACGCGGCCGGGGCGGGGCGGGGCGGGCGGCTCGGGCGATACGGGCGGCTCAGGCGATGCGGGGGTCGATGACGGCCTTGATCTCCTCGTGTCGGCTCATCGCGGCGATGCGCGCGGAGGCTTCCGAGAGCCCGACGGGCGTGCCGAACAGCCGGTCCCAGGGCATGCGGTCCGGGAAGGAGGTGAAGAACCTGATCGCCTCGTGGTAGTCGGCGATGTCGCCGTTCAGGGAGCCGACGACGGTCAGCTCCTTGCCCATCAGGGCGCCCAGCGCCAGCGGTTCGGAGACCGGCCCGGTGCTGCCCACGACGGCGATACGGCCGCGCTGGGCGGCCATCTCGACGGCCTCGCGTCCCACGGAGGGCGCGCCGGCGAAGTCGAGTACCAGGTCGGCGCCGTGGCCGCCGGTGAGCTCCAACACCCGGGCGACGGTGGCCTGCGAGCCCTCGGCGATGTCCACCGTGGCGTGCGCGCCGAACGCCTGGGCCAGGTCCAGCCGGACCCGGGGCGCGCCCACGGTGATCACCGTGCCCGCGCCGGCCAGGTGGGCGACCGCGGTGGCGAAGAGGCCGAGCGCTCCCGAACCCTGCACGACCACACGGGAGTTGGGGCGTACGCCGCCGACCCGGTCGAAGGCCCGCAGCACGGTCTTGGCCGCGCAGCCGGCCATCGCGGCCCAGGTGTCGGGGATCTCGTCGGGCAGCAGGAGCTTGGCGGCGTTCGGGACGACGTACGCGTACTCGCTCAGGCCCGCCGTGGCGTACGGGTGCACGTCCGCGCGCTGCCGGAAACCGTAGCCACGGTCGGAGCAGGCGACCGGTTCGCGCAGTACCGCGCAGCCGTGGCAGGCGCCGCACGTCGACTCGGACCAGCCGATGCGATCACCGGCGGACAGCTCGCGGCCCAGCGCGTCCCGGGTGCCCTCGCCGACGGCGACGATCTCGCCGACCATCTCGTGGCCGAGCACCATCGGCAGCATGCCGGGAAAGGTCATCTTGCCCGACCAGATCTCGATGTCGGTGCCACACAGCGTGGTGCGGGTGATGCGGACCAGGGCGGCGCCGGGCTCGATCGTCGCCGGCAGCGGCAGGTCGGTGAGGTCTAGCGCGGCGCCGTGTGCGCTCAGGACGGCGGCGCGGGTCGAGGAGGGGAGGTCCATCGAAGCTCCTTCGGATCGAGCGGTAACGGGGCTCGACGATGCGTTAGTCTACGGACGTTGACTCAAATGTCGAGACCCTGAGAGCAACGAGGAGCACCCGTGCGCACAGCCGACGGCGACGCCCGCAATGCATCGGCCGACCTGATCCTGCGAGGCGGTGTGATCCACTCCCTGTCCCCGGGCTGCCAGGGGGCGACCGCGATCGCGCTGCGCGGCGGTACCGTCGCCCGCATCGGTGACGACCGCGAGGTCACGGCGCTGGCCGGCGCCTCGACCAAGGTCGTCGACCTCGCCGGACGGGCCGTCCTGCCGGGCATCAACGACGCCCATCTGCACGCCACCTGGCTCGGCGCGATGTGGCCCCACACGCTCTTCGGCGACCAGGTCGCCCCCGGGCCCGCGCCGGAGCGCCCGCTGCTGGATGCCGCGCAGCGTCGCCGCGCGATCCTGCGCGCCGGAGAGCTGGCCGCGTCACTGGGCATCACCAGCTACACCGAGCCGGGCCTGGGTCCCGGTGAGGACCACGGCGCGACCGGCGCCTTCGGCACCTCGGTCGCCGAGCAGTACCGCGCACTGGCCGCCGAGAAGCTGCTGCGGGCCCGGGTCACGGTGCTGTGGCTCTTCGGCGAGCTGGACGGGCCGAGCGACCTGGACAGCTTCCTGACCGGCCTGGCCGCCACCAACAGCGCGACCAGCGACCCGCGCTGGCTCCGCTTCGCCGGGGTGAAGATATTCGCCGACGGCATCCCGCCGATGCGCTCGGCCTACACCCACCACTGCTACGCCGACGGCGCCAGCGCGTCCCTGCTGGTCGCGGGCGCGGACGACGCCGAGCGCGAGGCCAACCTGGCCCGCATGATCATCGCCGCGCACCGCGCGGGCCACCAGGTGGGGGTGCACGCCACCGGTGACCGCTCCATCGACGTCACACTGGACGCGATCGAACGCGCCCGGGCCGAGAACGACGTGGACCTGCGGCACTACGTCATCCACGGCGACCTGGTGACCCGGCCGCAGCTGCACCGCATGGCCGCGCTCGGGGTGGGGCTGGACACCCAGCCGGAGATCGCGGTGCGCACCCGCCCGCTGGTGGACGACGCCCTGGGCCCGGGTTCGGCGGAGGCCGCCTGGCCGTTGCAGGCGGCCCTGGACGAGACCGTCCCGCTGTGCCTGACCTCGGACGCGCCCGTGCTCTCGCCGGACTGGCGCCGACAGATCGCGGCGGCCGACGCGTGGATGGGCCCCACGGCCGACCCGCGCCGGCGGATGGGGCGCCTGCTGCGCTGCTACACGGTCGAGCCCGCCCACCAGGACCACGCCACCGCGTGGAAGGGGACGCTGGCCCCGGGCATGGTCGCCGACCTGTGTGTACTGGAGGCCGACCCGCTGACGGTGACCCCCGCCGAACTGCCGGAGGTGGCCGTCGAACTCACCGTGGTGGACGGGGAGATCGTCTACGAGCGCGACGCGCGCGTCGCGGTCCCGGAGACGGTCTGACCCGGCGGGCGGTGTCGTGCGGACGCGCGAGCGGGGGCTCTGGCCTGGACCGACGGTCGAGGCCAGAGCCCCCGCTCGCGCCCCGGGTCTAGGTGAGGAGCTGGCCGCCGTCCACCGGAAGGCTGGTGCCGGTGATGTGGGTGGCGGCGGGGCCGGCCAGGAAGACGGCCGTCGCGGCGACCTCCTCCACCGAGGCGAACTTGCGCAGCGGGATGCGGTCCTCCCAGGCCAGCCGCTGGGGCGAGCCCTCCGGCATGCCCGCGGCGAGCATCTCGGTGAGGACCGGGCCCGGCGCCACCGCGTTGACGCGGATGCCGTGCGCGGCCAGTTCGATGGCGGCCCAGCGGGTGAGCGCGTCCACGGCCGCCTTGCTGCTCTCGTAGCCGCCCATGCCCGGCGTGGGCTGCCGGCCGCCGATCGAGGAGATGTTGACGATCGTGCCGGCCAGCTTGGCGTCCACCATGCGGCGCGCCACGTGCTGGGTCACCAGGAACGTGCCCACCACGTTGGTACGCAGGATGGTGTCCAGATCGCCGCCGGGCAACTCCAGCAGTGCGCCGTGCACGGTGAGCAGGCCGGCGTTGTTCACCAGGACCTCGACGGGCCCGAACTCGCCCTGGATCGCGTCGAGTTCGGCGGCTATCGCGCTCTCGTCGGTGATGTCCAGGGTCCGGCCGTGGACACCGAGGGCCCGGGCCGTGTCCTGGACGCGCTGGGCGTCCCGGTCGGCGATCACCACGGTGTCGCCCTCGGCGGCGAACGCCGTGGCCACGGCGCGGCCGATCCCGCCGGCTCCGCCGGTGACCAGGACGGTGCGTGTGCGCTGCATTGTGACTCCCCTCGCGCCACGACCCCTGTCGCGGCGTCGGCGGTATAGTATACAAGTGTAGACGAAAAAGCCGAGGCTTCCGGGAGGAGCTTTGAGCACTACACAGTCCGTGCCCCGCCGTCGGTTGGGGCCCGGTGGTCCCGACGTACCGGTGCTGTCACTGGGGTCCTGGAACACCTGGGACCGGATGGAATTCGATGACGCGGTCGCGTTGATCGCCCGAGCCGCCGAGCTCGACTGCGCCTTCTTCGACGTCGCGCACTACAACATGGGCCCGCACGCGGAGAACGCCCGCACCGACCTGATCTTCGGCCGCGCCGTACGGGAGGCCGGACTCGCCCGCTCCGACTGGCAGTTCTGCGGCAAGCTCTGGCTCTGGGACTACCCGGCCACCGGGTTCACCCAGCAGATGGAGACCTCGCTGGAGCGCGTCGGGGTCGAGCGGGCCGAGACGGTGGTGCTCGGCGACTACCTGGGCGACCTCGACGTCGAGCGCGTGGTCACCGACGTCGCCGAGCAGATCGCGGCCGGCCGGTTCGCCACCTGGGGGGTGAACAACTGGCGGTACGCGGACCTGCGGGCGGCCCTGGACATCGCCCGCGAGCGCGGACTGACGCCGCCTACCTTCGCCCAGCTCAAGTACGGACTGGTGCGCAGGTCGATGGCCGAGGGCCGCTACTACGCGCCCCTGTTCGCCTCCGGGGAGCTCGTCCTCCAGGCGTCCGACGTCTTCGAGGGCGGCATCCTGGTCGGCAACCTCCGCCCCGAACGCAAGATCGGCGCGGACGTCGGCGGCATCCGGGAGCGTATCGCCGCCTCCTACGACCAGGTGCGGAAGGTGGCCGAGGGGTTCGACGCCTCGCCGGCCCAGCTCGGTATCGCCTTCTGCCTGGCCAACCCCGCCGTCGCGAACGTCCTGGTCGGCGTCTCGCGACAGGCCCAGCTCGAGGACAACGTCGGCGCCCTGGCCCTGCTCGACCGGGTGGGGCCCGAGGCGCTGCGCGAGGCGGTGGCCGAGCTCTGGCTCGATCGGGACGTCGCCGCCGACGGCACCTGGTGAAGCGGGCCGCCCCCGGGCCCGCGCGTACGCGCACAACCGTCGTAGGACCACACTTCAGGAGGACACCATGACCGCACCCAGCACGCCCGCCACGCCCGCCACGCCCGAGCGCATCGTGGACATCGCGATCGGTTACATGGGCGCCAAGCAGCTCTTCGCCGCCGCGCGCGTCGGCCTCTTCCGCGCCCTGGCCGAGGGGGAGCGGGACGTGGCCGCCCTGGCCGAGGCGACCGGGGTCAGCGAGCGCATGGCGCGCATACTGGCCGACGCCATGAACGGGCTGGGGCTGCTGGAGCGCGCCGAGGGCCGCTACCGGCTGGCGCCGGACGCCGCCGCCCACCTGACCGGCGAGGGCGACCTCGACCTGCACCCGTTCCTGGCCTTCCTGAACGAGATCAGCTACGGCCACTGGCTCCAGTTCGACACCACCGTCGACACCACCAAGCCCGGCGACCTGGGTATGGACGAGGAGCGGTGGAAGGCGTTCATGGCCGGCGTCATGCGCTACAACGCGCTGCACGCCGCCATGCTGGCCCGCTCCTTCGACTTCGGTCCCTACCGCGACCTGCTCGACCTCGGCGGGCTGTCCCCGGCCTTCGCCATCGGCGCCCTCCAGGCCAACCCCGAACTGTCGGCGCGCTTCGTCTTCGACCCGGCCTCCTCGGAGTCGATCGCCGAGGCGCTGGCCGCCGCGGGCCTGAGCGAGCGGGCCCGTATCGACGCGGCACCCACGGACGAGGCCAACCCGGGCGGCGACCACGATCTGGTCATGGTCAACCACGTCATCCACCGCTTCACGGCCGAGCAGAACCGCGCCATCCTGGCCAACGCACGAGCCGCCGCGCGGACCGGGGCGACGCTGTTGCTGCTGGACTTCCTGCTGGACGACGACGACCGCCAGCGCCCGATCGACGCCCTGCACGCGGGGGAGTACCTGGTCATCGACGGTACGGTCGTCTACCCGGAGTCCGAGGTCGTGGCCTGGCTGGCGGCGGCCGGCTGGCGTCGGACCGAGGTGCTGGCGCTGCCCGGAAGCCCGCGCGTCATCGTCGCCGAGGCCGTCTGAGAACCCCGTTTTCGGGCCCCTCGGGCCCTGGCCGAACAGTGGCCCCGCCCCCGCCGATTTGGCTGTGGCGGGGCCATTGCCTTTTTTGCCGACGTCCGTAGACTAACGGCCACGACACGTGAGATGGCGGGCAAGGGAACTCTTCCACGCACCCGCCCCCCGTCTTTGGGCCGAGCAATGCGATGGCGAAGAGGACCAGCGAATTCCTCTCCCGGCTCGAGCTGGCATCAGCGCCCCTCTTACTCGAGAGAAGATTCCATGCAGAGGATCTGGAGAGCCACACTTGTCGCGGTCATCGCCCTCGCGCTGGCCGCCTGTACCAACGCCGGTGCCAACTCCGGCAGCGGCTCCGTGGACAAGATCAAGATCGGGACCCTCCTCGACGTCACGTCCTGGGACCCGGCACAGGCCGACATCGGCTTCGACGGCCCCTACCTCTCAGCCGTCTACGACCCCCTGGTCGCCCTGGACAAGAACTCGCGCCCCATCCCCGCGCTCGCCACGTCCTGGACGTACTCCCCGGATCGCCGCACGCTCACCATGCGACTGCGCTCCGGAGTCAAGTTCACCGACGGACAGACCTTCGACGCCGCCGCGGCGGTGCGCAACCTCCAACACCTCAAGGCCGGCGTCCGCTCCGGCCAGACCTACGCGAACGTCACCGGCTTCCGCGAGGTGGACCCGACCACCATCGCCATCCACCTGCGGAAAAAAGACGACGCACTCCTCTACTCCATGGGCCTGGGGCGTAGTTGGATGGCCTCACCCGCAGCGATCAAGGCCAAGTCGCTCAGCCTCCAACCCACCGGCTCCGGCCCCTACGCCTACGAGCCGGGCAAGTCAACCCCCGGGTCACAGTACGTCTTCAGCAGGAAGAACGCGCACTGGGACCGCACGACCTATCCGTTCAGCGGCGTGAGCGTCTACCCGATCGCCGATCCGACCGCCAGCTTCAACGCCATGCTCTCGGGCCAGCTCGACGTCGCGTACGCCAACGCGGCCGACAAGCCGCACGCCAAGCGCAACGGCTGGAACATCGCGTCCAAGGTCGCCACCTGGGTGGGTATCCAGTACACCGACCGTACGGGCAAGCAGCTCAAGCCACTGGGTGACGTGCGCGTGCGGCAGGCCATCAACCACGCCTTCGACGGCGCGGCCATCCTGAAGTCGGTGGGACAGGGTGCCGGAGTGGCGACCAACCAGGTCTTCCCCGCCGGTGACCCCGCGTACGACGCCTCGCTCAACGACACCTACGCCTTCGACATGGACAAGGCCAAGCAGCTCATGGCCGACGCCGGCTACGCCGACGGCTTCCGGGTGACCCTGCCGATGTCGTCGATCTTCCAGGCCTGGCAACCGGCCGTCCAGCAGATTCTCGGCCAGCTCGGGATCAAGGTGTCCTGGAAGAACCTCTCGCCAGCCGACTACCAGAAGAACGCCGCGACCTACCCGATGTTCATCGCCGTCGTGGCCCTGGACTCCAACTCCGCGGCCTCGGTCGACGGCCGGATCGCCTCCCGTCAGTGGTTCAACCCCAACCCCTCGACGGAGGCGTTCCCCGAGCTCCACAAGCTGCTCGGCGAGATCGGCACCACCACCGGCGACAAGCAACTCGCCCAGATCCGCAAGCTCAACGCGGCCGTCACCCAACAGGCCTGGCAGGACGTCTGGTACCAGGCGGACAACACCTACTTCAGCAAGAAGGGCATCACGGTCACCCCGATCACCGGGATGATGTTCCCGACCCTGCGGTTCCTTCAGCGCGGCTAGTTCCCGTTTCGGCGGTGGTGGCCCGCGGTACGGGTGACCACCGCCCCCAGAGGGGTCTTCACATGATCAGATTCACGCTTCGGCGCCTGTTGTCAGGAGCCGTACTCCTGGTGGTCGTCACGTCCGCCTCGTTCTTCCTGGCACACCTGGCCATCGGCGATCCCACCGCCGGCCTGCTCGGCGACAGCGCCACCCCCGCCCAGCGGGCGGCCCTGCGCGAGCAGCTCGGCCTGGACCGGCCACTGATGACACAGTTCTGGGACTGGCTCTCGCACGCGGTACGCGGTGACTTCGGGACCTCCTGGCGCAACTTCCAACCCGTCTCCGACCAGATCAGCCTGCGCGTCCCGGTCACCCTCTCGATCGTGGTGGCCGCCACCGTGCTGGCCGCCGTCGTCGGGCTCGTGGTGGGGGTGGCCACCGGACTGCGGCCCGGCGGCGTCCTGGCCCGCGTCCTCAAGGTCGCCTCGGTGATCCTGTTCGCCCTGCCCGGCTTCTGGGTCAGCCTCATGCTCGTCATGGCCTTCGCCATCAAGCTCCAGTGGTTCCCCGCCGTCGGTTACGTCCCCTTCTCGCACTCCGGCACCGAGTGGCTGCGCTCCATCACCCTGCCGGCCATCGCCCTGGCACTGGGCGCGATCGTCATGATCGCCGAACAGCTGCGCAACGGCTTCCTGGAAGTGGGCAACCAGGACTTCGTCCGCACCCTGCGGGCCCGTGGTCTCTCCGCCCGGCGCGTGACCGTGCACGTGCTGCGCAACGCCTCGCCCGCCGCGCTCACCGTGCTCGCGGTGATGTTCGTGGGGTTGCTCGGCGGCGCCATCGTCGTCGAGATCATCTTCAACCTGCCGGGCATCGGCAGCCTCACCCAGTCGGCCTCCCAGATCGGCGACATCCCGGTCCTGCTCGGACTGACCGTCGTGACCGTCGTCTTCGTCGTCGTCGTCAACTTCCTGCTCGACCTCGTGCTCGGGTGGGTCAACCCGAAGGTGCGCGAGAAATGAGCGATGCCGCATCCGCCGTCGAGCCCACCCCCGCCCAGGCCAAGCAGCCGCTCTGGGCCCGCTACCTGCGCCGCCCGGTGGGCGTCACCGCACTGGCGGTCTTCCTCCTGGTGGTCCTCGCGGGGCTGTTCGCCCCGCTGCTCGCCCCGCACGACCCCAACTTCGTCGACTTCGCCCTCACCCAGACCACACCCGACTCCGGACACTGGATGGGCGGTGACTCGGCCGGCCGGGACATCCTCAGCCGCCTGCTGTTCGGCGCGCGCACCACGCTGTACGGCGCGGCCGTGGCCTGCCTGACGGGCATCGTGCTCGGCGTCCCCGCCGGCGTGGCGGCCGGCTACTTCGGCGGCCTGACCGACCGGGTCTTCTCCTGGATCAGCGACGGCGTGCAGTCCGTACCCGGCATGATCGTCCTGCTCATCGTCGCCGCCGGCACCGGCGCCAACTTCACGGTCCTGATGATCACCGTGGGTGCCTTCATGGCCCCCGGCTACTACCGCATCTCCCGCTCCAAGGCCCAGGCCGTCCGCAAGGAGCCCTACATCGACGCCGCGCGGGTCGCGGGCCTGACCCACGTCAAGATCCTGCACGCCCACGTGCTGCGGGCCGTCCACGCGCCGGTGATCATCCAGTCCGCGCTGACCGCCGGCGTCGCGATGGGCATGCAGACCGGCCTCCAGTTCCTCGGCATCGGCACCGCGTCGGAGGCCAACTGGGGCCAGATGATGAACGACGGCTTCCGCACGATGCTGACCCACCCGCTCATCCTGCTGTGGCCCTCGGCGGCCCTGGGCATCACCATCGCCGCCCTCGCCTTCATGGGCTCCACCCTCGCCGACCTGGTCAGCGTCCGGGCTGAGCCCGCGCCCCGACGTCGGCGCGGCACCGAGCCCACGCCCCAGGGGGCCATCGCCAAGACCGGCGAGCTGGTCCACCCCGTGCAGGCCAGCGCGCTGCGCGTGGACAACCTGCGCGTCAGCTACCGCACCGCGCACGGCGACAAGCAGGTCGTGCGCGGGGTCTGCCTGGACGTGGCCCCCGGCGAGGTGCTCGGCATCGTCGGCGAGTCCGGCTCGGGCAAGTCGCAGACCGTCTTCTCCGCCCTGGACCTGCTCCCGCCGGACGGCCAGGCACACGCGGACGGCATCTGGCTCGGCGGCCAACCGGTCGGCGACCTGTCCCGCGCCGCGCGCCACGCGCTGCTCGGCACCCAGATCGGTTACGTCCCCCAGGAGCCCATGAGCAACCTGGACCCCTGCTACACCGTCGGTCACCAGCTCGTCGAGCCGCTGCGCGCGGTGCACAAGCTGTCCAAGGTCGCGGCGCGCGAGAAGGCCCGCGCGATGCTGCTGCGGGTGGGCATCACCGACCCCGACCGCGTCATGGCCTCCCATCCGCACCAGATCTCCGGCGGCATGGCCCAGCGCGTCCTGATCGCCGGCGCCGTCGCGGGCAACCCCAGCCTGCTGGTCGCCGACGAACCCACCACGGCCCTGGACGTCACCGTGCAGGCCGAGGTGCTGGAGCTGCTGCGCGAACTCCAGCGGGAGTTCCGGATGGCCCTGGTCATCGTCACCCACAACTTCGGCGTGGTCGCGGACATCTGTGACCGGGTCGCGGTCATGAAGGACGGCCGGGTCATCGAGACCGGCTCGGTCGACCAGATCTTCGCCCACCCCACCGACCCGTACACCGCGGAACTCATCCGCGCCTCGCAGGACGACACCGAAAGCCGCGCCGAGCTCGACGCGGCCTGGAGCACGGCCGGACGGACGGTGCACTCATGAACACGGACACCCGCGAAGCCACCCCCCTGCTGGACGTGGCGGACCTGGTCGTGGACTACCGGCGGGGGCGCGACACCTTCCGCGCGCTCAAGGGCGTCTCGATGACCATCGCGCCCGGCGAGTGCGTGGGGCTGGTCGGCGAGAGCGGATCGGGCAAGTCCACCCTCGGCAAGGCCATCCTCGGCCTCACCGACGTCACCTCGGGCCGCATCACCTTCGACGGCAGTGACATCACTCACGCCAAGGGGGCCGCCCGCCGCGGCCTGGCCGCCGACCTCCAGGTCGTCTTCCAGGACCCCTACGGCTCGCTCGACCCCACCCTGACGGTCGGTCAGATCCTGGCCGAACCCCTCACGGCCGCCGGCGCCAGCCGGACCGAGGCACGGTCGGCGGTGGCCGACATGCTCGACCACGTACGGCTGCCCGCCGACACGGTGACCCGCTACCCCAGCGAGTTCTCCGGCGGCCAGCGTCAACGCATCGCCATCGCGAGAGCGTTGGTACGCCGCCCACGCCTGATCGTCTGCGACGAACCGGTCAGCGCGCTCGACCTGACCACCCAGGCGGCGGTCATCGACCTGTTCATCGACATCCAGCGCGAGACCGGCGTCTCCTACCTGTTCGTCTCGCACGACCTGGGCGTGGTGCGTCGCATCTGCCACCGCGTCTCGGTGATGTACCAGGGAGAGTGCGTCGAGACCGGGCCGAACGAGACGATCACCCGCAACCCCGGACACCCCTACACCCAGCGCCTGCTGCTGGCCTCCCCGGTCGCCGACCCGGCCCGACAGGCCGAGCGCCGGCGGAGCTGGCTCGGGCTACGTACGCCGACCAGATCGCCAGTACCGTAGGGACAACTATGCCGAAGATTATCGACCACGATCAGCGACGGCGAGAGATCGTCGCCGTCGCGAAGAAGCTCATCATCCAGGGCGGCTTCGAAGCCGCGACCATGAGGAGCATCGTCGCCGAAGCGGGCTTCGCCAACGGCGCGCTGAAGCGGTACTTCCCCAGCAAGGACAGCATCGTGGCCGCCACCTTCCAGAGCGTACTCGCGGAGATGAACGAGCGGATCGACGAGGGCGACCCCGCGCTCGACCCCCGGGAGGCGCTGCGGCACGACATCGAGGTGACGCTGCCGCTGGACAAGTACCGCATCGACTCCGCCCGCGTACTGCTCTCCCTGTGGGAGCACTCGGTGGCCAACGAGGAGCTCGCCACGCTCTACCGCGAGCACCTCCAGGAGTGGCGCCGCCGGCTCGCCGCGCGGATCGCCGCCGCGCGCGGCCGGGGCGAGCCCGCCGACGCGCCGGCCGTGGTGGAGCTCGCGGGGGAGGTCATCAGCATGTCGATCGGGGCCAACGTCACCTCCCTGATGTTCCCCAGCGGCGCGCTGATCCCCGAGCACCGCGCCCATGTCGACCGGCTGATGCGCAACATCACCGACTGAACCCGTCCCGCGGGCACGTCTGCGAGACGGGACGAAGGCCAAGAAAGGGACCCTGTATGGACGTGCGAGGCCGGCTTCTGATCGCGGGCCACTGGACGCCCGCCGCCAGTGGCGCCGAGTTCACCACCTTCGACCCCGCCTCCGGGCAAGCCCTGGGCACCTGCGCCTCGGCCGGGCAGGCCGACGTGGACGCCGCCGTGGAGGCCGCCCGCGCGGCCCTGACCGAGCCCGCGTGGGCCGGGATCGCGGCGGCCGAGCGGGCCAGGCTGCTGTGGCGCCTGGCCGACCTGATCGAGCGCGACGCCACGGAACTCGCCGAGCTGGAGACCCGTGACCAGGGACAACCCCTGGAGGTGGCCCGTACCGTCAGTGTCGCGGGGGCCGCCGAGCACTTCCGCTACTACGCCGGCTGGGTCACCAAGATCGAGGGCACGGTCAGCCCGGTCTCCTTCCCCGACACCCTGCACTTCACCCGCCGCGAGCCGGTGGGGGTGTGCGCGCTCATCACGCCCTGGAACTTCCCGCTGATGATCGCGTCCTGGAAGATGGCGCCCGCGCTGGCCTGCGGGAACACCATCATCGTCAAGCCGGCCGAGCAGACCCCGCTGACCACCCTGCACCTGGCGCGGCTCTGCGCGGAGGCCGGCTTCCCGCCGGGGGTGGTCAACGTCCTCACCGGCGGGCCCGAGACCGGCCGGGCCCTGGTGGAGCACGCCGGAGTGGACAAGGTCTCCTTCACCGGCTCCACCGAGGTGGGCCAGAGCATCGTCCGGGCCTCCGCCGACGACCTGAAGCGGGTCACCCTGGAACTGGGCGGCAAGGCCCCCAGCATCATCGCCAGGGACGCCGACATCGACGCCGCCGTGCGGGGCAACGCCCAGGGGGCGCTGCTCAACAGCGGACAGGTCTGCGCGGCCTACGCGCGCTTCTACGTGGACCGCCGCCGGGCCGAGGAGTTCACCGAGAAGCTCGCGGCGGCGGTCGCCGCGCTACGCCTGGGCCCCGGCCTGGCCCCCGAGACCCAACTCGGTCCGCTGGTCAGCCAGGAGCACGTGGGACGGGTGGAGGCGATGGTCAAGGAGGGCCTGTCCGAGGGCGCCGAACTGGTCACCGGCGGCGCGCGCGCCGACGGGCCCCTGGTGGCGGGCAACTTCTACCAGCCCACCGTCCTCGCCGGCGTACGCGACGAGATGACCATCGCCCGCCAGGAGGTCTTCGGTCCCGTCCTGCCCGTCCTGACCTACGACGACGAGGACGAGCTGGCCGCGCGGGCCAACGACACCCGCTACGGCCTGGCCGCCGCGATCTGGACCCGGGACCTGTCCACCGCCCACCGGATGGCGGCGGACGTCCGCGCGGGCGCGGTGTTCGTCAACATGCCGCCGATACCCGATCCCGCCGCGCCCTGGGGCGGGTTCGGGGCCAGCGGCTGGGGCCGCGAGATGGGCGCCCAGGCGCTGGACGTGTTCACCGAGACCAAGGGCGTGTGGATGCACCACGGGTGATCCGTCCGCCGACCGAAAGAGGAGAAAGCCAGATGAGTGAGCGCAAGGCCACCCACGACGCCGTCCGCGCGGCCGTGGAAGCCTATGTGACGGCGGTCAGCGCCGCTGACCCCAAGGCCGTGCGGGCGGCGTTCGGCCCGGACGCGCACATGTGGGGCTACCTGGGCCCAGAGTTCGTCTCCGCGCCCATCGAGGCGTTCTGCGAGGTCGTGGCGGCCGACACGGACGCCCACACCTGGAGCCGCGACTACAGCTACGCCATCCGCGCGGTGGAGGTCAGCGGCGACGTGGCGGTCGCGGTGCTCGACGAGTACGGCTACCAGGGCCACGACTTCACCAACCACTTCTCGCTGGTGCGCCGGGACGGCGCGTGGTCGATCGCCAGCAAGACGTTCTTCCGCCGGGACGGGGACTAACCGGCGGCGGCCCGCGCGCCGGGCCCCGCCGCACCCGGCGGCGGGGCCCGGGCCCAGGACCGACCCACCCCCGACGCGTACGCCTGTGGCCCCCGTGGACCGGATCGGTCCACGGGGGCCACAGCTCGGTGTGAGGCTCCCGCTCAGGCGCGCGTGACCTGGACGGGCAGGCGCTTGACGCCGTTGACGAAGTTGGACCGCACCCGGGGCACGTCACCCACCAGGCGGATGTCCGCGAGGCGCGGAACCAGCTCCTCGAACAGGATGCGGATCTCGGTACGCGCCAACAGGTTGCCCAGACACAGGTGCGGGCCGCCCTTGCCGAAGGTGAGGTGGTCGTTGTCCCGGCGGGCGACGTCGAAGGCGTACGGGTCGGGGAAGACCTCCTCGTCGCGGTTGCCCGAGGCGAACCACATGACGACCTTCTCGCCCGCCCTGATCCGCTTGCCGCCCAGCTCGGTGTCGCGGGTGGCGGTGCGGCGGAAGTGGTAGACGGGCGAGGCCCAGCGGAGGAACTCCTCGACCGCGCCGGGGATGAGCGAGGGGTCCTCGCGGAGCCGGGCGAGCTGCTCGGGGTGCTGGAGCAGGGCCAGCATCGCGTGGCTGATGGTGTGTCGGGTGGTCTCGTTGCCCGCGACGACCAGCAGCAGGAAGTAGTTGTCGAAGTCCCGCTCGGACAGCGGCACCCCGTCCCGTGGCGTCTCGTTGACCAGTCGCGAGACGAGGTCGGTGCCCTGCCCGCCGCGCCGCTGGCGGGCCAGCTCGCGCCCGTAGGCGAAGACCTCCAACGAGGCGGGGGAGCGGAACGGCAGGTCCCGGTAGCGCTCGCTCTCCTGGCTGTGCAGCAGGACGTCGGCGTAGTCGGGGTCGGTGTGGCCGATGATGCGGTTGCCCCAGTCGATGAGCCGCTGGTTGTCCTCGGGCGGCACGTCCAGCAGGCGGGCCAGCACGTTGATGGGGAAGTCGGCGGAGACCTCCTTGACGAAGTCGAAGGTGCCCCGGGCCAGGGCCGCCTCCACGGTGGTGGCCGTCAGGCCGCGCAGGAAGTCGGCGTAGCCGTTGATCACGCGCGCGCCGAACTGGCGCTGGAGCAGGGTGCGCAGGGCCCGGTGACGTACGCCGTCCAGCTCCAGGAGGGAGGCGCGCCGTGCGATCTGGTCGTCGTCGACCTCCTCCAGGTTGACGAACCGGGTGGAGGTGAACGTCTCGGGGTCACGGTCCACGCGGGCGATGTCGGCGTGCCGGGTCACCGCCCAGAAGCCGGAGTTCGGCGCGTCCTCAGGCTGCCAGTGGACGGGGTCCTGGTGGCGCAGGGTGTGGAACATCCGCCAGGGTGTGACGCCGTCGGTGAAGTGGTCCAGGTCGGTGAGGTTCACCTCCTCCAGGGGCAGGGGTTCGCGCGCGGCGTCGGCCGTGGGGTGCTGGTTCGGTACGCGGGTCATGGCGGGGCGCCTCCTTCGCGTCACAGGTGGTAGGCGTACTCGGTGAACTCCCAGTCGGTGACGTGCCGGTGGAAGCGGGCGACCTCGTCGCGCTTGTAGGCCAGGTAGGACGCGCTGAAGTCCTTGCCGAGCAGCTCGGTCAGGGCGGTGTCGGCCTCCAGCGCGTCGAGCGCGGCCGGCAGGGTCATCGGCAGCACCTCGGCCCGCACGGCGTCGTAGCCGTAACCCTCCAGCGGCGCCGGCGGCTCCTCGCGGGCCAGGATGCCGAGCAGGGCGGCGGCGAGGGTCCCGGCCACGATCAGGTACGGGTTGGCGCTCGCGTCACCCAGCCGCAGTTCCAGTCGGGAGCCGGCGCCGCGCTCGGGTGGGACGCGCACCATGGCGCTGCGGTTGTCCAGGCCCCAGTCGATGAGCCAGGGGGCCAGGGTGTGGGGGCCGAAGCGCTTGTAGGAGTTGACCGTCGGGTTGGCCAGCGCGGTCAGCGCCGGGGCGTGGGTCAGGATGCCGGCCAGGGCGTGTCGCGCGGTGTCCGAGAGGCCGTAGGGCGCCGAGGGGTCCGCGAAGACGTTCCCACCCTCCTGGTCGACGCACGAGAGGTGCAGGTGGAAGCCGGAGCCACCCGCGTCGTTGAAGGGCTTGGCCATGAAGGTGGCCAGGCGCCCCTCCCTGCGGGCCAGTTCCTTGACCGCGGACTTGAAGCGGAAGGCCCGGTCGGCCGCCTCGGCGGCGTCGCCGTGGGTCAGGTTGATCTCGAACTGCGAGCCGTCGTACTCGTGGTTGCCGCCGCTGACACCGATGTTCAGGTCGCGCAGCAGGCGCAGGGTGCGCAGCAGGTGGTTGTCCGGGTCCGCGCGCAGACCCGCTGTGTAGACGACGCCGTCGGCGTCGCTGTAGCGCTCCCAGCCCTGGGGGTGTTCCGGGGCGGCCTCGCACAGGAAGTACTCCAGCTCCGGCCCCACCACCGGGCGCAGCCCGTGCTCGGCGCACCGCTCCAGGACGCCGCGCAGCAGGTCACGGGGGGACTCGGGGGCGGGCAGACCGGTGGCCGGGTCGGTGACGTAACCCAGACAGGTGGCGACTCCCGGCTCCCACGGCAGGGTGGTCAGGGTGTCCAGGTCGGGGGTGACACAGATGTCGGGCAACCCGGCGTCCAGGCCGCCGGCCACGTTGACCGTGTCGCCCTGCGGGCTGGTGTGGTAGACGGCGCGGCAGAAGGCCAGGCCGTGGTCACAGGCCGAGGGCAGGTGGTCCAGAAGGACGTCCCGGGCCCGTTCGGTGCCGATGAGGTCGGGATAGGTCACCCGGACCACGTCGATGCCTTCGGCGGCCAGTTGCTCCACGCGCCGGCGGACGGGCGGGGTGTCGGATGCGCTCACCGGTGGCTCCTCTAGGGAAAGGGGGCGCTTCCCCGGGTACGGGGGCGCCGGGGGCGAGGGGGAGGAAAGGGGGCGGCCTCACCCTGCGCTGCGCAGGGGGCCGCGGTGATGTGAGGTCAAACGGTAGGGAGCGGCGCGGGCTGTCGGCAAGGGGTTCGGCGCAGAAATTTATCCACCTGGATAGGTATTGACCGCGGGGTGGTCCCTTCCTATCTTGTTTGAAGCCAAACGAGTTGCGGTGGTGCCCGCCGTCCCTCTGGCCGGGGCCCGGCCCGTTGTGTGCCGGGCCCCTCTCTCCCTTCCGCTCCCCGCGTCCCGCGCCGTTCCCGCTCTCTCCGACGCCCCCACCGCACCCGTACAGGAGGCCGGCCATGAAGGTCGTCGTCGACATGAACACCTGCCAGGACCACGGCCAGTGCGTCTTCGCCGCGCCCGAGGTCTTCCACTTCGACGACACCGGGCACCTGGCCTACCTCGCCCACCCCGACGACGGCCTGAGCGAGGCGGTGGAGGAGGCGGCCGACGTCTGCCCGCTGCAGGCCATCCGCATCGAGGACTGAGCCGTGCGCGCCCCCGTCATCGTGGCCGGCGCCTCCCTGGCCGGCCTGCGCGCGGCCGAACAGCTCCGCGCCGCCGGCTGGGACGGGCCGATCACCCTCGTCGGAGCCGAGCCCCACCCGCCCTACCAGCGCCCTCCGCTGTCCAAGGAGTTCCTGGCCGGCACGGCGTCCGCCGACTCCCTCACCCTGCGCCCGCGCGCCAGTGTCGCCGACGTGACCTGGCGCCTGGGCACCCGGGTCGTACGGGCCGACCTGGAGCGCCGCACCGTCGAACTCGACGACGGCCACACCCTGCCCTACCGGGCGCTGGTCGCCGCCACCGGCACCCGCCCGCGCCGTCTGACCTGCCCCGGCCCGCTGGCCGGCCGACACACCGTGCGCACCCTCGCGGACGCCGCGCGGCTGCGTACGGCCCTGACCCGGCCGGGCGCGCGGGTGGTCGTGGTGGGTGCCGGATTCATCGGCTGCGAGGTCGCCGCCACCGCCCTCGCGCTCGGCGCCAGCACCGTCACCGTGCTCGACCCGCGCCCGCTGCCCCTGCTCGCGCCCCTGGGCGAACGGCTCGCCCGCGCCCTGCGCCGCCGCCACGAACGACGCGGTGTGCGCTTCGCCCTCGGCAGCCCGGTGGCCGCCTTCACGGGCCAAGGGAACGTGGCCGGCGTACGCCTGGCGGACGGCCGGGAACTGGCCGCCGACGTCGTCGTCGAGTCGGTGGGCTCGCTCCCCAACACCGAGTGGCTGGCCGGCAACGGGCTCGACCTGAGCGACGGTGTGCGCACCGACGCGCACCTGCGGGTGGGTGGACGCCCCGAGGTCGTCGCCATCGGCGATGTGGCCCGCTTCCCCAACCCCCGCTACGACGCCGTGCCCCGCCGCGTCGAGCACTGGTCGATCCCCGCCGACACCGCCAAGCACGCCGCCCGCGCGCTCACCGCCCACCTCACCGGAGCCGAAGCCGACCCGGCGCCGTTCGCGCCCCTGCCCACCTTCTGGAGCGACCAGCACGACCTGCGACTCCAGTCCTTCGGCGCCCCGGCGCTGGGCACCGGCGACGTCCGGATCCTGCACGGCGACCCCGACGCCGACGCCGAGGGCGACACCGTCGTCGGCTACCACCGCGACGGCCATCTCGTCGGCGTGGTCGCCCTCGGCGGCCGGGCGGCCCTGGCCGTCGCGGCCCGCCACCGCGCCGACCTGCTCCACCCGATCGCCCCGAACGCACAGCCCGCACAGCCCGCAAGGAGCCCCAGGTGACCCGTGTCCGTGGATACTTCCACCCCAAGACCGCGACGGGCAGCTCGTCGCTGATCCCCGCGCCCCCGTGGCACTACTCGGGCGACCTGCTCACGATCGAGTACCGCACGGACCCGGCCCGGGTGCGCGAACTGCTGCCCGCGCCGCTGGAGCTGGCCGAGGAGGACCCCGGCGCCGTCGCGTTGATCTGGGCCGACTGGCAGTCGTGCGCCGCCTCGCGCGAGGAACTGCTCGACCCGGTGCGCGCCCAGTACAAGGAGGCGTTCGCCGTCGTGCGCTGCCAGTACGCCGGGCACACTTATACCCGCTGCGTCTACATCTGGGTCGACAAGGACTTCGCCATCGCCCGTGGCCTGCACCAGGGTTACCCGAAGAAGCTCGGCTCCGTGCACCAGACCCGGCCGCACCCCTACGGTCCCGCGCCGCGCATCGAGGCCGGCGCCCGCTTCGGCGCCACCCTGGCCGCGGCCGACCGGCGACTGGCCCAGGCCGTGGTCACCCTGCGCGAACCCAGCCAGACCAACGGGTTCGTCAACGGCCACCCGATGGCCCACCACCGCTGGCTGCCCTCCATCGAGAAGGGCGGCGGCCTGGCCCTGGACGAACTGGTCGCCTCCGGCGCGGCCTCCTTCGAAGGCGGCCAGCCCTGGCGGGGCGAGGCCGACCTGGAGCTGTTCGAGGCGCCCACGGAGGAGCTGGCCCGCCTGGAGATCCACGAGCCGATCGCCGCGTACTACCGGCAGGTCGGCGTCGTCTGGGACGGCGGCCAGCTCCTCCAGTCGCACACCTCGGACGCCCAGTGACCGCACCGCATCGACCCTCAGGAGCGAAAGAGGCCATGAGCGCACACCTCACCACCGTCGCCGGCGTCGCCGTCGACACCCGGCACTGGATCGGCGGCCAGCGGATCGCCTCCGCCGCCACCTTCACCGACACCTCACCCATCGACGGCGCCCCCCTGGCACAGATCGCCCGGGGCACCGAACGCGAGGCCCGCGCGGCCGTCGCGGCAGCCCGGGACGCCTTCCCCGGCTGGGCCGCCACCCCGCGCGCCGAGCGCGCCCGCCTCCTGCACGCCATCGCCGACGGGGTGGACAAGCGGCTCGAAGAGCTGGCCATCGTGGAGACCACGGACAACGGCGCGCTGCTGCGCTCCCACCGCCGGGGCGTCATGCCCCGCGTCGCCCACAACTTCCGCTTCTTCGCCGACTGGCTGCTCACCCTGGAGCACGAGGACTTCGACACCCGTGGCCACACCAACCACGTCTCGTGGGACCCGGCCGGCCCGTGTGTGCTGATCACCCCGTGGAACGCGCCGTTGATGCTCGCCACCTGGAAGGTCGCCCCGGCCCTGGCCGCCGGTGACACGGTGGTCCTCAAGCCCGCCGAGTGGTCCCCGCTGACCGCCTCGCTGCTCGCCGACATCGCCGCCGAGGCCGGCCTGCCGGCGGGCGTGCTCAACGTCGTCCAGGGTTACGGCTCCGAGGTGGGTGACGCGCTCACCGCACACCCGGACGTACGCCGTATCAGCTTCACCGGCTCCGTACCCACCGCCCGGCACATCGCGGCCCAGGCCGCGCCCCACCTGACCCCGCTCAGCCTCGAACTAGGCGGCAAGTCACCACTGTTGGTCTTCGCCGACGCGGATCTGGAGCTGGCGGTCGAGCTGGCCGTGGAGCAGTACGACAACGCCGGCCAGGTCTGTCTGGCGGCCACCCGGCTGCTGGTGGACGAGACGGTGGCCGACGAGTTCACCCGCCGCTTCCTGGACCGCGCCGCCCGGCTCCGGCAGGGTGACCCGCGCGAGGAGGCCACCGACATCGGGCCCAACATCCACCCCCGCCAACTGGAGAAGATCGACGGCTTCGTCCAGCGCGCCCTGGGCGCCGGGGCCCGCGCCCTGATCGGCGGCCGGCGCGGCGAGGGGCAGTACTACGCGCCCACCCTGCTCACCGACGTGCGCCAGGACTCCGAGATCGTGCAGGAGGAGGTCTTCGGGCCGGTGCTGACCCTCCAGACCTTCGCCGACGAGGACGAGGCCCTGCGCCTGGCCAACGACACCCGCTTCGGGCTGGCCGCCACCGTCGTCACCGGCGACCCCGAACGCGCCGAACGGGTCACCACCGGGCTCGTCGCCGGCACCGTCTGGGTCAACTGCTTCTTCGTCCGCGACCTCAAGGCACCGTTCGGCGGCTCGCGCCACTCCGGCGTCGGCCGGGAGGGCGGCACCTGGAGCTTCGACTTCTACTGCGACCTGAAGAACACGGTCACCGCGCCGAAGGGATGGCGCGACCATGGGTGAGATCGTCGGGGCCGGCCTGCTCGCCCACGTCCCCACCATCGTGCTGCCCGAGGCGACCCGGCTGGAGCTCAACGAGGGCAAGGAGGTCACCCTCGTCACCGGCCTGCAGCAGCTGCGCGCGGAGGTCTTCGAGCGGGACGACTACGACACCGTCCTGGTCATGGACTCCCACTGGGCCACCACCGTCGAGTTCGTGGTCACCGCCCAACCCCGCCGGGCCGGCCTGTACACCTCCGAGGAACTGCCGCGCGGCATGTGCCGGATGCCCTACGACTTCCCGGGCGACCCCGAACTGGCCCACCACATCGCCTCCTTCGCCGGCGAGCACGGCACCTGGATCACCCCGATCGAGGACGCGTACCTGCCGATCTACTACGCCACCCTCAACCTGTGGTCCTTCCTCGGCAAGGGGCTGCCCGACAAGCGCTGGATGAGCATCGGCGTCTGTCAGACCGGCGACATGGAGGACCATCTGCGCCTGGGGCGCGCCGTGGCCGACGGGATCGCCGCCACCCCGGGCCGCCGCGTCCTGGTGATCGCCTCCGGCGCCCTCTCGCACACCTTCTGGCCGCTGCGCGAACTGCGCGACCACGAGGCCAGCGACCCGGTGCACATCTTCACCCCCGAGGCGCGCGCGGCCGACCTGGAGCGCATCGCCTGGCTCCGCGAAGGCCGCCACGACAAGGTCCTGGACACCATGGACGACTTCTGGAAGTTCAAGCCGGAGGCGAAGTTCTTCCACTACCTGATGATGGCGGGCGCCCTGGGTGAGCAGGCGTGCACCGCGCCCGGCCGCCAGTACGGCGAGTACGAGAACTCCGTGGGCACCGGCCAGGTGCACCTGTGGTTCGACCGCCCCGCCGACGGCTGGGCCGGCACCGGCCTGCCCGCCACCACCCCCGCCTGACCCCGCCGCGCCCAGAAAGGCCCCCGCCATGCCCGAGTACCGCCGCATCCTCCTCGACGGCGCAGCAGTGGAGACCGTACGCGACGGCGACGAACTGGTCGCCGGCGACGGCCGCCGCGTGCAGACCAAGGACGCCCACCACCTGCCGCCGGTCGTCCCCTCCAAGGTGATCGCGGTCCACCTCAACCACCGTAGCCGGGTCGAGGAGTTCCAGCTCGACCTGCCCGACACACCCACCTACTTCCACAAGCCCACCTCGGCGCTGAACAGCCACCGTGGCGCCGTCGTCCGCCCCGAAGGGTGTGCCTGGCTCAACTACGAGGGGGAGGTGGCCATCGTCATCGGCAGGACCGCCCGCAACATCTCCCCGGACCAGGCGGCCGAGCACATCGCCGGCTACACCGTGGCCAACGACTACGGCCTGCACGACTTCCGCGACACCGACGCGGGCTCCATGCTCCGGGTCAAGGGCTCCGACACCCTGTGCCCGCTGGGCCCCGGCCTGGTCACCGACTGGGACTTCCACGGCAAGCGGCTGCGTACCAGGGTCAACGGCGAGGTCGTCCAGGACGGCTCCACCGACGAGATGACCTGGGACATGCACTACCTGGTCGCCGACATCGCCCGCACCATCACCCTCTACCCCGGCGACGTGCTGCTCTCCGGCACACCCGCCAACTCGCGTCCGGTACGCCCCGGCGACGTGGTCGAGGTGGAGGTCGAGGGGCTGGGCACCCTCACCAACCACGTCATCACCGGCCCCACCGCCATCCGTGGCGACGTCGGCGCCCAACCCACCGAGTCCGAGGAGGTGCTGTCCACCGCGCTCGGCGGCGACTGGGAGTTCCGCGGCATCCGGGCACCCCGGCGCTGACGGAGCCCGCGCCGGTAGGGTCGGGCCCATGAGCGACCCCGTCGAGCCGACCGCCGAGCGCGGCCCCCGCAAGCGCGTGCGGAACTACGGGACGGGCCGGGCGGCCCTGCTGGACGCGGCCGTGCGCGTGGTGGCCCACGGGGGGTTGCGCAAGCTGACCTACCGGGCCGTGGCCGAGGAGGCCGGCGTGACCCACGGGCTGGTCGTCCACCACTTCGGCTCCCGCGACGCGCTCATCGAGGAGGCCGTCAACCACGCCATCCGCTCCTCGCTGCGGGTCAACGCCCTGCACACCGGAACCGGCATGGCGGACTTCGCCGCCAACCTGGGCGGGATGGTGGACTCCGGGCCGGACGTCCAGGCGTTCCAGTACGAACTGCTCCTGGAGGCCCGGCGCAGGCCGGAGCTGATGCCCCAGCTCCGGGCCCTGTACGAGGAGTACTTCAACGCCGCGCGGGGCGAGCTGACCCGGGTGCTGGCCCGGCCGGTGGACCGGGGCCTGTCCCGGCTGGTCTTCGCCGCGCTGGAGGGGCTCGTGCTCCACCAGCTCGTCTTCGGCGAGCGCGAGGTGACCGAGGAGGCCCTCGCGGAGCTGCGGACGCTTCTGGCGCGGCTGGCACGGGACCCGGAGGATCTCGCGGCGACCGACGGTGAGGCGGCCGAAGGCGCCGAAGAAGTCCAGCTCACCGGGGGTTCCAGCGCCACCGACGGCGAACCGGCCGGGGGCCCCGAGGGCCCGACCAGGAGCTGACCGCCCCACCCCGGGGCGGCTCACCCTCCGAGGGGGCGCCGGGCCCACCCGGGCGCGGGGGCGGGTGGCCCCGCGCGCGGAAGTCCCGGCTCCCGGACGTACGCGCACGGCGTCCGCCCCACCCGGCCGCGCGCGGTCGGTGGCCGACCACCGCGCTCCGGCGCCGCGACCCCGCCCCGCAAGCCGCCGCCTCGGCGCGGACCCGCACCATCCGCCCGTGCCCCGACCGCGCCACCACTCGCCGACCCACCCCGACCCGTACCCACCAACCCACCCACACGGCCGGCCCACCCTCCCGGTCTCGCCCCACGCGCCCGGTGCCCGCCGCACCGGATGACCGGCCGGCCGTGGGCGCCCCGCACACCGGAACTCCCCAACGAAACGAGGACGCATCGTGGACGCCACCCGAGACGACTGGATCCGCCGGGCGGGCACGCTCCGCTTCCCCGGCTCGCACCTCATCGACGGCCGCGAGCACGCGGGAGGCGGCACCTTCACCGTGATCTCGCCGCGCGACGGCCGGCCGTTGGCGGAGGTGGCCGACGGGGGAGCGGCGGAGATCGACCTGGCCGTCGCGTCGGCCCGTCGGGCCTTCGACAGCGGGCCCTGGCCGCGGCTGGCCCCCGCCGAACGCGGCCGGGTCCTGCTCCGCGTCGCCGAACTGATCGAGGCCCAGCGGGCGGAGATCGCGCTGACCGTCAGCCTGGAGATGGGCAAGACGATCACCGACGCGTACGACGTCGAACTGCGCGCGCTGATCAACACCTTCCGCTGGTACGGGCAGTTGGCCGACAAGCTCACCGACGAGGCCCCGCACACCGAACCCGACGCGCTGGCGCTGGTCACCCGCGAACCGACCGGGGTCGTGGGCGCCGTCGTGCCCTGGAACTTCCCCCTGACACTGGCGGGTTGGAAGGTGGCACCCGCGCTCGCCGCCGGCTGCGCGGTCGTCCTCAAGCCCTCGGAGAACGCCCCGCTGTCCGCCCTGCGGCTGGCCCGGATCGCCACCGAGGCCGGGCTGCCGCCGGGGGTGCTCAACGTCGTCAACGGCAGCGGACCGATCGCCGGCCGGGCCCTTGGCCTGCACCCCGACGTCGACGTCATCGCCTTCACCGGCTCCACCGCCGTCGGCCGCCACTACCTGCGCTACGCCGCCGACTCCAATCTCAAGCGCGTCTGGCTCGAACTGGGCGGCAAGTCACCCAACATCATCCTCCCCGACGCCCCCGACCTGGAGCAGGCCGCCGCCACCGCCGCCTGGGGCATCTTCTTCAACCAGGGTGAGATGTGCACCGCCCCCTCCCGACTGCTCGTCCACCGCGCCGTCGTCGACCAGGTCACCGAGGCGGTCGTGGAGCGGGCCCGCGCGCTGCGCGTCGGCGACCCGCTGGACCCGGCGACCGAGATGGGCGCCCTGGTGGGACAGGACCACCTGGACCGGGTGCTGGGCCACATCCACACCGCCGTCGACGCCGGCGCCCGACTGCGTACCGGCGGTGAGCGGGTGCTGGCCGAGACCGGCGGCGTCTACCTCCAACCCACCGTCTTCGACCAGGTCGCCCCGGGCTCCGCGCTCCTGCGCGAGGAGGTCTTCGGGCCCGTCCTGGCCATCCAGCCCTTCGACGACCTCGACCAGGCGCTGGCCCTGGCCAACGCCACCGAGTACGGCCTGGCGGCGGGCCTGTGGACCTCCGACCTGTCCACGGCACACCGCGCCGCACGCGCCCTGCGGGCCGGCACGGTGTGGGTCAACTGCTACGAGGAGGGCGACCTGACGGTGCCCTTCGGCGGCATGAAGCAGTCGGGCAACGGACGCGACAAGTCCGCCCACGCCCTGGAGAAGTACACCGACCTCAAGACCACGTGGATACGACTGTGACCCACGCCGACCGCCCCCTGATCGCCGTACCGGCCCGCTTCTCCGCCACCACCTCCGCCCTGCGCTACGCCGCCGAGGTCACCGCCCGCGCGCTCGTCGAGGCGGTCTGGCGGGCCGGCGGCGAGCCCGCCACCATCCACCCCTACGCCCCCGACGGCGTCGGCGACCCGGCCGCGACCGCCGCCCGCCTCGCCCGCTTCGACGGCGTCCTGCTGCCCGGCGGCGGTGACCTCTCGCCCCACCGGTACGGGGCCTCCACCGCGCACGCGGCGGTGTACGACGTGGACCACGAGCAGGACGCGTTCGACCTCGACGTCGCCCGCCAGACACTGGCGGCGAAGCTGCCGCTGCTGGCGGTCTGCCGTGGCCTCCAGGTCGTCAACACCGCGCTGGGCGGCACCCTGCACCAGGACATGGGCGGACCGGGCACGGAACACCGCCACCTCACCCACCCGGTGACCCTCACCCCGGGCTCCGCCCTGGCGACCGCCCTGGACACCACCAGGGTCGAGGCGTCCTGCTACCACCACCAGCACGTCGAGCGGCTCGGCACGGGGCTGGTCGCCACCGCGCACGCCGCCGACGGCACCATCGAGGCCGTGGAGGCGCCGGGCGCCGGCGGCTGGTTCCTGGCCGTCCAGTGGCACCCCGAGGACACGGCGGCGACGGACCCGGCCCACCAGCGCCTGTTCGACGCGCTGGTACGCGCCGCGCGAGAGGCCCGCCACCCCTGACCCCGCCGGACTCCGCGCCGCCGGCCCCACCGCGCCACGGCACGCCCGGAGCGCTGGCACCGCGTCGGTCCCCGCGCGTCGGTTCAGCCCTTGGCACGCCGGCCGCTGCGTCGGGGGGCCGGCTCCGCCCCGTTCAGCAGCGTCCTGCGCCGCTCCTCGCCGTGCTGTTCCACCTGGAGGACCACGCGGCGCAGCCCGTCCGCGAGGTCGCGGCACTCCTCGTCGCTCAACTGCGAGGTCACGAACACCTCCTCCGCGTTGAACTCGGGGAAGACGCGCCGCATGAACTCCTCGCCCCGCTCGGTCAGGCTCAGCAGGACCAGTCGGCCGTCGGTGGGGTGGGCGGCGCGGCGCAGCAGTCCACGGGACTCCAGGGTGCGGGCGACGCCGGTCAACGTGCCCTTGGAGACGCCCGCCTCGTCCGCGACGTGCCGGGTCTCCGACTCGCCGCCGACCCACACCACCCACAGCACCACGAAGGCGGTCCAGGTCAGGTCCGAGCCGCGCAGTACGGAGTTCTCCAGGTGCTGGCGCACGGCGGAGGCGGCCCGGTGGATGTTGGCCACGGCCACCATCTGCTCGCGCCGGACGGGTATCCCGCCCAGCCTGGCCTCCGCGAGCTTCTCCGCCTCTGTGATGGATCGCTGGCCGGGCAAGAGTGCTCCCTGTGTCGCCTGTGCGGACCCGGGCGCCCCACCGGCCCACCCGGTCGTTCGGGACCAGATTCTACGGTCGGCGCGCTCTCGCCCCCGCTGTGCGCGCCCCCCCCGCGCGGGGGCGGCCCGCCCGGCGCGGGAGTCGCCCGGGCTGGCGGGGGAGCGGCGCGGCCCCGAGCGGGGGGAGCGGCCCGGCGACGTCGCGTACCGCGTGCGCGGCGGGGCTCCCCGTCCGGCCGGAGCTCGTGGGTCGCCTCGCGCGAGGGTGGCCGTCCGGGCCGCGACCGCACGTCTCGACGGGGAGCCGCCAGCCCCAGGAACATGCCATTGACACGGAGTTGGTCTGAACCAATCATGTGGGCCATGTCGAGAATCCGTGGTTCGCTCGCCGCGCTCGCGGCCCTGCTGCTCCCCCTCACCCTCGTCGGGCCGGCGCGGGCCGCCGAGGCGAGCGCGGTGCCGGCTCCTGTCCACACCCGGATCGCGACCACGGACCCGGTCGTGTTCGTCACGATCGACGACGGCTGGGGCACCGACTCCGCCGTCGGCGCCCGAAAGCTGCTCATCGACCGTCAGGTCCCCGCGTCCCTCTTCCTCCTGCCCGGCGCGTACGAGCAGGACCCGGCCTACTACCGCACCCTCCTCGCCCACAGCCCCGCCCGGGTGGAGAACCACACGGTCAGCCACCGCGACATGACCACGCTGACCCAGGCCGAGCAGCGGGCCGAGATCTGTGGTGCCCGTGACCGGCAGCTGGCCGCCTTCGGTGACAGCCCCCAGCTCTTCCGTCCGGCCGGCGGCCAGGACCACCAGTGGCCGTACTACAACGACGACACCCGCGCCGCCGCCACCGCCTGCGGCGCCCGGGCCGTGGTGACCTGGACGCACGACCTCACGACCTGGGGCGAGTGGACGCCGCCCACCCCCGAACTGCGCCGCGGGGACATCGTGCTGCTGCACATGGGCCCGCAACTGGAAGGTGACCTCAGGCGTGTCCTGGCCGCGGCGACCGCGGCCGGCCTCAAGCCGGCGAACCTGCGGGAGTACGCGCGCACCGCGTCCTGAGCCCACCGGGCGAGGCCCCACCTCGCGCACGCCACCACCTCCACCCCACGTACGCCACCGCAGGCGCGCCGGGTGCCCGACGTCCCCGCCGCGCGGGCCCGACCGCCCCTCCCAGGCGGCCGGGCTGCGAGCGGTACGGGGGTGACGCCGCACCCCGGCGCGACACTCGGCCCCACCTCGTGCCTCCCCGGCCCGGCGCCCGGCCCTCTGGTCCGCCGAGCGCGGGCCGATCAGCCGCGCGGGCCCAGGAACAGGCCGCCGCTCGCGTCGATGACCTGGCCGGTCACCCACCGGGCGGCGTCCGAGGCGAGGAAGGCGACCACGTCGGCGATGTCACCCGGGCCGCCCAGCCGGTCGAGCGCGGTGAGGCCGGTGATCTGTTCGGTCAGGCCCGGTAGGTCGAAGACGGCGTGGTTGGTCGCCGTCCGGGTGGCGCCGGGCGCGACCGCGTTGACCGTGATGCCGCGCGGCCCGAGCTGGGCGGCCAGGGTCCTGCTCATCGTCTCGACCGCGGCCTTGGTCATGGCGAAGGACGTCTGGGCCGGGTTGGCCATCCGGGTCGCCACCGAGGAGAGGCTGATGATCCGGCCACCGTCGGGGAGCAGGGGCAGCGCGCGCTCGATGATGAAGTACGGTGCGCGGACGTTCACCGCGAAGAGGTGGTCGAACTCCGCGCGCGTGGTGACGCCGAGCGGGCCGGCCGGCGGGGCCGCCGCGTTGTTGACCAGGATGTCGAGCGGCCGACCGGCCAACCCGGCCTCGACACCGGCGAACAGCGTCTCGACGTCGTCCGCCACCCCCAGTTCGGCCCGCACGGCCACGGCGGTCCCACCGGCGCGCGCGATCTCCTCGACCGTGGCGTCCGCCCCGCCCCCGTCCGTGCCGAAATGCGCGACGACCAGGGCCCCGTCGGCCGCGAGCCGTACCGCGACCGCCCGTCCGATACCCCGTGACGCACCGGTCACCAGAGCCGTCCTGCCCGTCAGCTCGCCCATGCCACCCACCTCGAAGTGTTAGTCACTAACATTGCGGTAGTGTCTACCACGTGAGTGAGCGGAAGCCGACCCTTCGAGAGCGACAGCGCGCCGAGACCCGGCGCGCCCTTCAGGCGCACGCGGTGCGGCTGTTCACCGAGCGGGGCTACGACGCCGTGCCGGTGACCGACATCGCCGAGGTCGCCGGCGTCTCGGCCATGACCGTCTACCGACACTTCCCGACCAAGGAGGACCTCGTCCTGGTGGACCAACCCGCGCTGCTCGTCGCCGAGCGTGTCGCCGCCACACCGCCGACCTGGCCCCCGGTGCGCCGCGTCGGCAGCGCGCTCGTCGCCGCGGCCACGGACCTGACCGGCGACGACGGGGAGGGGGGCCGCGCCAACGAGCGGTTCCTGCTCGACTGCCTGCGCCTGATGGTGTCCACCCCCGCGCTACGCGCCCGGCACCTGGACAGCCAGTACGCCCTACAGGAAGCCGTCGTCCAGGCGCTCGGCCCCCCGCCCGACCCCGAGACCGGATTCCGCGTCCGGGCGGTGACCAGCGCCTGCCTGGCCGCCCTGCACACGGCACTCACCCACTGGGCCGCCGAGGACGGTCGGCCCGACCTGCCCACCCTGATCGCCCAGGCCCTCACCGCCTCCTTCGGCCCGACAGCGCTCGACCCCACGGGAGCGGCGGACCCGCTCCCGTAGCGCCGCACCGCCACGCCCCCACCGGCGACGCGCACGGGCCGCCCCCACCGGCCCGCCGCGACCGGACGGGGCGACGGTGGCCGCATGGCCGGGGGCTCGGCCCGCCTCGGTCGTCCTCAGGGGGCGAAGGGACCGGTGTCGCCGAAGGCGAGGTCGGTGAAGGTCCGGGCGATGTGACGGTGGGTCGCGGGGGCCTGGCGGTCGTGTCCGGCGGGGCGCCGCGTCGTGTGCCGTCACCGGGCCGTACGGCCCGTACCGGTCAGCGGGGTACGCGGCGTCGCGGCGGGGTGTCCGGGGGGTCCGGGGAGTCCGTCGTCCGGGCCCAGGACTCCCGCGCGGCGCGCGGGTCCTCGTTCGGGTGGGGGAGTCTCAGGGTCTCAGGGGCATCCGGAAGCGGCGGCGATACTCCGTCGGCGTGGTGTCCAGGCGGCGGCGGAAGGCCCGTACCAGGGTGTCCGTCGTGCCGAAGCCGCAGGTGGTGGCGACGCGTTCCAGGGTGGCGTCGGAGGACTCCAAGGTGTGGCGGGCCTTCTCCACGCGGACGGACTCGATGTAGGCGTACGGGGTCATGCCCAGCTCGGCCTTGAAGAGCCGGGTCAGGTGCCGGTCGCTGACGTGGGCGTGGGCGGCGAGATCGACGACCGTGAGGGGCTGGTCGAGGTGGCGCAGGATGTGGTGGCGCAGTTCCTCGACGCGGCGCGTGGTGGAGACCTGTTCCAGCGGAACGCTGAACTGGCTCTGGCCACTGGGGCGTTTGAGGTACATGACCAGCTGCCGGGCCACCCGCAGGGCGACGGCCTCGCCGAGGTCGTCGGCGATCAGGGCGAGGGACAGGTCGAGACAGGCGCTGATCCCGGCGCCGGTCCACACGTCGCCCTCCCGGATGAAGATCGGGTCGGCGTCCACGCGGACGGACGGATGGTCGGTGGCCAACTGGTGCGCGGTGGACCAGTGGGTGGTGGCCCGCTTGCCGTCGAGCAGGCCGGCCGCGGCGAGCAGGTGCGCGCCCACACACACGGACGCGATCCGGTGCGCGCGGGCGGCGAGCGTCCTCACCCACGCGACGATGTCGGGATCGACCAGCGGGTGGACGCGCCGCTGGTCGTCGACGCGCACCGCCCCGGGCACGATGAGTGTGTCGATGCCGCGCGCCGCCGCCTCCTCGAAGGTGAGGTCGGGCAGGACGCGTACGCCCGCGCCGGTGGTGACCGGGTCCCCGGTCGCGGCGGCGAGCAGCACCTCGTAACCCGCCGCCTCCTCCGTCTCGCGCAGGGCGAGCGAGAACACCTCCGGCGGGCCGGTGACGTCGAGCAGGTCGACACCCTCGAAGAGCACGATGACGATACGGCGGCGGACGGTGTCCGGCACGGGTCCCCCCGGGTGGTGTGAGCAGGTCGGTCGGCATGTCGGTATCCGCAGGTTAGACGTCATTGCCGACATCGTGGCGGGCTCGTAGCTTTGCGGACGTGGCCCGACGCACGGTGCGGGTCACGCCTCCCACCCACCTCGCGAAGGCGGTACACCCATGTCCAGAACCACGTTGCGTGAGCTCAACGGCTTTGACCAGAGGCCCGCGAGCCTGGCCGGCTCGACACTGGTCCTGGTCGACTTCCAGAACACCTACACCCGGGGTGTCATGGAACTCGACGGCTGGCGGCCGTCCCTGGACGCCGCGGCGAACCTGCTGGCCAGGGCCCGGCAGGCGGGCGCCCGCGTCGTGCACGTCGTCAACGACGGCGGCGCGGGCACCCCGTACGACATCCGCGCCGAGATCGGACGGATCCACCCCGAGGTCGCGCCGGTCGACGGCGAGCCGGTCGTCGTCAAACAGGTTCCGAACGCGTTCGTCGGTACGGACCTGGCCGCGCACCTCGACGCGGGGCAGGACGTCGTCATCGCCGGCTGGATGACCCACATGTGTGTCGCGTTCACCGCGCAGGGCGCGTTCCTGGCCGGCCACCGGCCCACCGTCGCCGCCGACGCCTGCGCCACGCGCTCGCTCCCGGTCGCGGGCGCCGACGTCCCGGCCGACCAGGTGCACCGTGGCGCGCTGGCCACCATCGCCGACCTGTACGGGGTCGTCGTCGCGTCCCAGCGGGAGATCGTCTGACGAGCGGTGGGCGCGGCCCCGGCCTCCGGGCTGCCCCGCGAGGGTGAGAGGTACGCGGTGTCGCGCCGGTGGGCAACCACGACGCCGGCGGACCAGCCGCGCCGCGCCGTCCCGCCCGCCGTACCACCGCCGCCCCCCCGCGCGGCCCCGACGCGGCGGTGCCGGGGCCACGGGAGGTGGAGGTGGTCAGATCCGGGTCATGGTCGAGGCGTAGCCACCTCCGCCGGGGTAGACCCACTCGCCGGTCATGCTGGTGCCGTCGGCGGTGAAGGTGCCCCGGAAGTAGGCGGGACCACCCCTGACCCCGGCCCAGATGGTGAGCTCGTCGCCGGCGAGTTCGTAGACGTAGTCGAAGGTGTTGCCCCGCGAGTCGTAGTAGCGGGAGGCCACGTCCGGGCTGGTGGGCTCGCCGAAGGGGCGGAGGTTGCCGATGACCTCCATGCCGGTGACCGGCTCGCCGAACTGGGTCAGGTCGACGTGCTGGACGAGGAAGAACCCGCCGGGCAGCCACGCGTAGCGCACGGTTCCCTCCGCCCCGCCGGTCACCTTCCAGGTGCCGACCAGTGGGGCGAGGGCGCGTAGCGCGGCGGTCGGTCGAGCGGACGGCTGGCTCGTGGGCGCGGCGTCGTGTGTGGTGGTGGCCGGGTTCGCGGTCGTGGGTGGGGTGGTGTGCGCGTCGGTCTCGGGCATCGGGTGCTCCCTCTCGGTGGGTTGGTCGTCCGCTACCTCGTGGCCGGAGCCGGGATCTCGACACCCGTGCGGTGTGTTCCACATCACCCGGGGCGGGTGTCGAGGGTGGGCCGGCGGCTCCGAGGTAGCGGGTGGGGCCGCCGGGGCGGGCCCTTCACGCCCGCCCCGCCTCCCGCGCCGACCGGCCCTACCATCGTCGAACCGAGAACCAGGGAGCGATCCGTGAAGTACCTGCTGTTGGGTTACACGCCGGCCGACAGATGGGACGCGGCGACCGCCGACGCCCCGACGGCGGAGGCACTGGCCGCCTTCGCGGCGTACCAGGAGTTCGAGAGGGAGCTCGTCGCGTCCGGCGAACTGGTCACCACCGAGGGGCTGGGCCACCCGGCGGTCAGCGTCACGGTACGCCCCACCCCGGAGGGTGTGGTGGCCACCGACGGGCCGTTCGCCGAACTGAAGGAGGTGCTGGCCAGCTTCGCGGTCATCGACGTGGCCGGCGCGGAACGGGCCACGGAGATCGCCGCCCGGATCGTCCGCGCGCTGGGCGAACCGATCGAGATCCGGCCGGTCATGGGCGAGGACTTCGCGTCGTGAGCGCCCGCCCCCGGCCACGCCCCGGTCCGGGCGACCAGGTGGGGGCGGCCCACCGCGACCCGCGATGAACGACGGGAGCCGGGCGGCCGACGCCGCCGTGGACGTCGAGGACCTGCTACGCGCCGAGGCGCCGCACGTGCTCGGCGCGCTGACCCGACGCTTCGGCCGCTTCGAGGTGGCCGAGGACGCCGTGCAGGAGGCACTGCTCGCCGCGAGCGGAGCCTGGCCGACCGAAGGCGTGCCCAGCCACCCGCGCGGGTGGCTGATCCGCGTCGGCTACCGACGGATGGTCGACCTGCTCCGTTCCGAACAGGCCAGGCACCGCCGCGAGCGGGACGTCAGCCTGGCCGAACGCGCCACCCGGGCACCGGAACCCGTGCCCGAGACGGACGACAGCCTGCTCCTGCTCCTGCTGTGCTGTCACCCCGAGTTGGCACCCACCTCCCAGGTCGCGCTCACCCTGCGCGCGGTCGGCGGGCTGACGACCGCCGAGATCGCGCACGCCTTCGGCACGACCGAGGCCACCATGGGCACCCGGATCAGTCGCGCCAAACAGCGACTGGCCCGCACCGGTGCCCGCTTCACGCTGCCGGACGCCGCCGACCGCGACAGCCGGACCGCCGCCGTCACGCGGGTGCTCTACCTCGTCTTCAACGAGGGTTACACCGCCACCGCCGGAGACACCCTCACCCGGGTCGACCTCACCAGCGAGGCGATCAGGCTGACCCGCATGCTGCACGCCGCCGCGCCGGCGGACGCCGAGGTGACCGGGCTGCTGGCGCTCATGCTGCTGATCGAGTCCCGGCGGGCCGCCCGCACCGACGAGGACGGCGCGCTCGTACCGCTGGACGAGCAGGACCGTACGTGCTGGGACCAGGCTCTGATCCGCGAGGGAACCGCGCTGGTCGACGGCGTCTGGGTCCGCCGCGCGACGGGCCCCTACCAGCTGCAGGCGGCCGTCGCCGCCCTGCACGCGGCGGCCCCCACCTCCCAGCGCACCGACTGGCCGCAGATCGCGATGCTCTACCTGTGGTTGGAACGCCTCACCCCGACCGCCCCGGTACGCCTCAGCCGCGTGGTCGCCGTCGCCCGCGCCTTCGGCCCCGCCCGGGGACTCGCCCTCCTCGACGACCTCAACCATCGCCACGGCCTGGACCGGGACCCCCTTACCCGACCACGCGAACGCGCCGTTCGCGCCCACCTGACCCACCTGGCCGGCGACGCCACCCGCGCCGCCACCCTCTACCGCGAGGCGGCGGACCTCACCGACAACCAGGTCGAGCGCCGCTATCTGCGCGACAGGGCCGCTGGCGGGTGATCACGCGCCGCGTGCGGCGGAGGCGCGACCGGCTCCCCGCGCCCGGTGGAGCCGGTGGCCGCCGCATCCGGAACGACGCGCCGGCGGGGAACATGAAATTCCTGTGACAGAAACTCTCCGCCGCATAACGGAGTCGGCGATTCGGGCACGAGGCGGTACGGTCGACTGGGATACCGGAAGTCGGGGGAGCGGCGTGAGGCTCCCGTGCCGGTGCGTGCGAAGAGCATCATCGCGGCGAACGTCGACCGGCCGGGCAGCGCGGAGAGATATCTGCCGCGACCTCCCCCGAGTTCGCCTCGGACCCCGCTGTATTAATCCCCGTCGAACCAGTGGCGGAGGGCCAGGAGAACGGGCAGTGCGGATATGCCCGAAGGCGCACGGCTCCTCGGTGCCGGGTATTTCTTTGCCGTGAAATGACCGTCCCATGGCATTCCCATCACCGACGCCGCCGAGTACGCGGGAGAGCTGGCCGCACACGCCGCGTCCGGGATCATTCCCCGTTGCGCATCCGATTCCGCGCCCGGGGAGCGGCCCGCGTCGGCGGCCTGGGGTCGGGTGGCCCGGTCGGCCTGATCCACCCGGGTGGGGCCGCGTCGTCGGCCGGGTTGGCCCGTACCTGGTTTATGCCGCCGATGTCGCGATCTGACAGCAACTGGCCATCCCGTGGGGGGACTTCGGCGGCGTCCGCCGGGCGTCGGCCCCGCGCTGGCGCCGGCGCGGGTCGATCCCGAGGTCAGCGGCCGTGCTACCTCCCCGTAGCCCTGGCTGGAGAGCTCACTCGGCACCCATCGAAGTAGAGGAATCCGCGCACCGCCTGAACAGGTGACCGATTGACCAAGACCCGCAAGTCACTGGTATCGCGGCTCATCCCCACCGGTCGGAAACGGAATGCGACGTGCGGGAACGAGGTCAGGTGTTTTCGGCCAACCTACACGTGCTGAGAGGTGCCGTCGGCTGTTGACGTAGCGTTGCCCGATATCCTGAAGAGGACGTCGCCGCCTTCACCCAGAAGTGCGGCGGGGGTTAGTCGGACCTCGTTTCCCGATAATGGACGAGCGGCGAAAGAAGCACATATAGAAATACGGAATCGCACGTGCCAGATACCTCAAGGAATTTGGAGTACCGAGCGACTCGGGGGCTCCGTCGGGTGCGTGAACCCCGGAAAGTCGGGGCCACGGCACGGCGTCATCCACCGGACCTCGCCGCGTCGGGCGGGGACCCGTCCTTCGGCCCCGAACGGAACGACGGCGACCCGTCCCACCCGCGCCAGCGACCGTGACGCCGCGCCAGCCGCGCGCGTCCACACCGCGCCGCCGTCCTCGACCCGGGACGACGTCGCCACCCGCCCGATGCCCGAGCGGGAGCCAGGCCGGGGCGCGACCCACCCGTCCCCGGCGATCAACCTCGGCGAGGACGCCCCGGCCGGCGCGGTGGGTGAACGGCACGGGGGGCCGGCCACCGTGACCGCCGAACGGTGCTCCGCAGCGTCGCGGACACCGTCACGGCAGGTCACCCACCGTGGTGCGCGGCTGCCGGCGGCGCCCTGTCCGCCGGGCCGCTGAAGGCCGACGACCCGTCCACCGACCTCCCCCACCCGCCGACGCACCGAGGCGCCGGACGGACGGGACGTGTGGCGAGGCCACCCACGTCCCCAACCCACCCCTGTCACCTTCGGGCAGCGCCCAGCACCGCAGGAGCACACCCCGCGAGGCGTGTTCGGCGTCGTCGCCGAACCCCCGGAGAGCGGCTCACCAAGCGGCGACGACCCGACGGTCACCGCGGGCGAGAGCCCGCGACCCTTATACGAGGAGCAACCATGCGATTCATGCAGGCCGACCGCGACACCTGCGACACCCTGCTGCCGGGACTGCGCGCCGCGCTGGCCGCGGAGCCCCTGGCGAAGCTGGAGGCCGAAGGCGGCCCGGCGATGGGGCTGTTCCGCGAGTACGGCGGCTCCAACCTCCTGATACCGAAAGCCTACGGAGGGCTCGGGGCCGACGCCCTGGAGGCGACCCGCGTGGTCCGCGTCCTGGGCTCCCTCTCGCCCTCGCTGGCCGTGGCCACGGCCATGCACCACTTCTCCATCGGCATGCTCTTCGGCATCGCGGAGTCCTTCGGGCCGGGCACCGACCTGAACGACACGCTCAAGCGGGTCTCGGAGGAGCGGCTGCTGCTCGCCTCCGGCTTCGCCGAGGGCCGCAGTGACCAGGGCATCCTCAGCCCCACGATGGTCGCCCAACCCACCGAGGGCGGCTACCTGCTCAGCGGCTCCAAGAAGCCGTGCAGCCTGTCGCGGTCCATGGGGCTGCTCACCGCGAGCGTGGGCATGCGCCGCCCGGACGGCTCGATCGAGATGGGCTTCCTGCTGCTGCCGGCCGACACCCCCGGCGTCAGCGTGCTGCCGTTCTGGTCGAGCTTCGCGCTCGCCGGCGCGGAGAGCAACGAGGTGCGACTGAAGGACGTGTTCGTCACCGAGGGCCAGATCCTCCGGCCGCCGGCCGACCTCGTGGACGGTCTGAGCGAACTCCAGGAAGTCGGCCTCATCTGGTTCCAGATGATCGTGAGCGCCGCGTACACCGGGCTGGCCAGTGCCCTGGTGGACCGGCTGCTGGAGAAGGGCCGGGGCAGCGCGTCCGACCGGGCCGCGATCGCGGTGCGCGTGGAGTCCGCCGCGCTGCTCACCGAGGGCCTGGCCCGACGGGTGGCCAGCGGCGACACCGGTAACGACGCGCTGGCCGCCGCGCTGGTGACTCGCTTCACGGTGCAGGACCTGCTCGCCGACACGGTCCGCGGCGTCGTCGAACTGCTGGGCGGCATCGCGTACGTAACCTCCTCGGACACGGCCTACCTGGCGGCGGCCTCGCACGCCCTCGCCTTCCACCCGCCGTCCCGTTCGAGCATGGTCGACGGCCTTCTCGACTACTACGCGGGCAAGCCCCTCATCGTGGGCTGACGCCCGGGACACCCGAGACAACCAGACACCCATAACACCCGCGCACCCGGAACACCCGCACACCCGAAACCCGGACCCCAGGGCGGACGTTGACCGCTGTGGCTGTGGCTGTGGCTGTGGCTGTGGCTGTGGCTGTGGCTGTGGCTGTGGCTGTGGCTGTGGCTGTGGCTGTGGCTGTGGCTGTGGCTGTGGGGCCCGTGCGCCCTCGTACGGCGGTGGTCAGGCGGGCGTTGTCCATTTCCGACAACGCCCGTCGGGGCGGCGCGCCCGCCCCGACGGGCGCGCTCTCCACCGGTCGGGCGCCGCCGGGCGCCGGGGCCGGGGGCGCTCGGCCCACCCGCCCGGCGCGAGGGGGCGGCGCGGTGGCGACACCCCCTTCGCCGTCAGCGCCGGCTGTGGTCGTCGGAGAGCGCCGGGCCGGGCTCCGCAGGCGGGCCCGGCGCCGCTGACGGCTCGGACCGCGCCAGCTTCTCGCCCTCGATGTCCACCTCGGGCAGCACGCGGTCGAGCCATGTCGGCAGCCGCCAGGCCCGCTCGCCCAGGAGGGCCAGGGCGGCCGGGACGAGCGTCATGCGGACGACGAACGCGTCGAAGGCCACGGCCGCCGCCAGCCCGAAGCCCAGGCCCTTCAGCATCGGGTCGTTCGAGCCGACGAAGCCCGCGAAGACGGTGATCATGATGAGCGCGGCGACGGTGACCACCATCGAGCTCTGCGCGAACCCCTCCCTGATCGCCGTGCGGGCGTCGGCGCCGTGGACGTACGCCTCGCGCATCCGTGTGACCAGGAAGACCTGGTAGTCCATGGCCAGGCCGAAGACGATCCCGACCATCAGGATCGGCATCAGGCTCATGATCGGTCCGGTCTGCTCCAGGCCGATCAGGTCCTTCAGCCAGCCCCACTGGAAGACCGCGACCAGGGCCCCCAGCGAGGCCAGTACGGAGAGCAGGAACCCGAGTGCGGCCTTGACGGGCACCAGGATCGAGCGGAACACCAGGATCAGGACCAGCACCGCCAGACCGACGACGAGCGCGAGGTAGGGGACCAGCGCCTGGCTGAACTTGTCGGAGGTGTCGATGTTGAGGGCCGTCGTCCCGGTGACCATCGAGCGTGCCCCGGCGTCCCGCTCGACGTCCTTCGCCGTCGCCCGGATGTCACCGACCAGGTCCTTGGTGGCGTCGCTGGACGGCGCGCTGGTGGGGACGACCGTGATGACGGCGGTGTCACCGGCCTCGTTGAAGACGGCCGGGGCCACGGTCGCCACGTCGGGGAGCTTCGTGAGTGCCGCGCCCATCCTCGCGGCGCCCTCGCGCGCGGCGCCCGGGTCCCGGTTGTCGACGGTCACCGTCAGCGGACCGTTGAAGCCCGGGCCGAAGGACTCCGACAGCATGTCGTACGCCTTGCGCTGGGTGGAGGAGGGGGCCTTGGAGCCGTCGTCCGGCAGGCCGAGTTCGAGCTTCGCGGCGGGGACGGCGAGCACGCCGAGGCCGACGACCGCCAGCAGCAGAACCCGTACGGGCCTGCGCAGGACGTGGGCGATCCACCGCTGCCCCAGCCCCCGGCGACCGGCGGCCTGGCGTCGCTTCGGCGGGCGGGCCCTGCCCCGCACGCGCTCGCCGAGGAAGCCGAGCAGCGCGGGGACGAGGGTGACGGCGACCAGTACGGCGACGACGACGGCGCCGGAGGCGGCGAGGCCCATGGTGGTCAGGACGGGGAGGTTCACCACGGCCAGCCCCGCCAGGGCGATCACCACGGTCAGGCCGGCGAACACGACGGCCGAGCCGGCCGTGCCGTTGGCCCGCGCCGTGGCCTGTCTGGCGTCGTACCCCGCGGCGCGTTCGGCGCGGTAGCGGGAGACGATGAACAGGGCGTAGTCGATGCCGACGGCGATACCGAGCATGGTGGCCAGCGCCGAGGTGTTGCCGCTCAGGTCCAGCGGCCCGCTCAGCACCGTGATGGCGGTCATGGTCACACCCACCCCGACCAGCGCGGTGATCAGCGGCAGCCCGGCCGCGACCAGGGAGCCGAAGGTGATGACGAGGATGACGGCGGCCATGGCGAACCCGACGGCCTCGGCCAGGTGACTCTCCTCCGGAGCCCCCAGCGCGTTGCCGGACGCCTCCACCGCCAGCCCGCGGTCGCGGCCGGACTCCAGCGCCGCGTCGAGGCCGGAGTGGTCGTCGTCGGTCAGATCCGTGTCCGCGACGGTGTACGTGACCCGCGCGTAGGCGGTGCTTCCGTCAGCGCTGACCGTCTTGTCCGCGAAGGGGGCGCTGACTTCCGCTATCCGGGGAGAGGACGCTTTGACGCCGGCCAGCGTCGCGTCCAGCGCCCGCTTGTTCCCGGCGTCGCCGACCTTCTCCCCACCGGGGGCGCGGACCACGACCCGCGCGGAGGCCCCGTCCGTGCTCGCGGTGGGAAACGTCCGCGCCAGCAGGTCGTTGGCGCGCTGTGCCTCCGTACCGGGCAGCGTGACGGACGTGTTCCGCGGGCCGGAAGCGCTGGCGGCGGCGAGACCCAGGGCGCCCAGGACGAGCACCCAGAGGAGAACGACCAGCCGACGCCGCGTGAACGCGGCCCCGCCGATCCTGTGCAGGAAGGTGGCCATGAAGGGGTGACTCTCCGTGTCGGGGTGAGGCGGACGAGCCAGTGGCGATCCGCTACCTCGGACGAGCCCCCGAGGGCGCACTGGCTGGCGGTCGGCCCTGCGAGGGGCGCGGCACCGACCGCCGTGTCCACCATGGTTCCGCCGGGCCGGGGCCCCTCGCGTCAGCCCTGCGCACCAGGTGGGCCCCGGTGTGTCGGCCGTTTGGCCGACACCCGGATCGGCCCGCGCTCGTACGCTGGTCGGTGTGGACAGGAACTCCCCGCGCCTGCTGGCCACCACCGGGCTGATCGCGATCAGCAGCGTCGCCGCGTTCACGCTCACCTGGGTCGTCGACATCGTCGTCCTGGCCAGGTACGCCCCGGCAGCCGCGCCGACGGGCTGGCTGCCGGTGCTCGTCACCGGCCCGCTGATCGCGCTGATCGCCCTGGGGCTGCCGCGCTCGGCCAGCCTGGTCGCACGGGTCGTCGGCGCCGTGGCCCTCTCCCTGGCCCTCACCCTGTGGTGCCTGGTCACCAGCGCCGATCTGAAGTGGTGGGGAGCGCTGGAGAGCTGCGGGCTGCTCTTCCTCGCCGTGCGCACCACGGCCGGTCCCTGGCGGCCGGCCCGCGCGACCGCCCACACCCTGGTCCTGGCCGTCGTGGTCCTGATGCTCCCGCTGCGCGCCGGCTCGTGGAACGCGTTCGTCGGCGGCGGCTACGTGCTGACCGTGGCGCTGTCGGTCTGCGTCGCCGTCGGCTGCGCCATCCGCGCCCAGGAGGGCCGCCGGGAGCGCGCCGTGCACGACGTCCGGCAGGCCGAGCGCCTGGCACTCGCCCGGGACCTGCACGATCTGATCGCCCACCACATGACCGGCATCATCGTCCAGGCCCACGCCGCCCTGACCATCCAGGCCACCTCCCCGGAGAAGGTGGAACCCATCCTGCGCACCATCGCCGGGTCCGGCACCGAGACGCTGGAGTCGATGCGCCGGCTCGTCCGTGTCCTGCGCGAGGACAACCACGCCGCCCTGCGCCCGGGCGACCTGCTCGGCGAACTCGGCGACCTCGTCGCCACCCACTCCGCCGCGGGCGACGGCGCCGCGGACGGGACGGCCCGGCTCGAGGTCACGGCGGCGGCCCGGACCGCCACCCTCAGCCCCGAGGTCGAGATCTCCGTGGAGCGGCTGGTCCGGGAAGCCCTCACCAACGTCGGCCGGCACGCCCCGGGGGCCCGCGCCACCGTCCGTCTCGACACGGACGACGCGTGGCTGCGGGTGACCGTCACCAACACCGCGCCCACCCACCGGGCCGCGCCCCCTGTCGGCGGGCGCGGCGGCTTCGGTCTGCTGGGGCTGCGCGAGCGGGTCGAGGCCCTCGACGGGTCGCTCAGCGCCGGCCCGTTCGCCCACGGCGGGTGGCGGGTCGAGGCGACCTTCCCGCTGTCGACGTCGGCGGACGTCAGGGCCGGGAGTCGATGACCCCGTGCTGCCAGGCCCAGGCCGCGATCTCCACGCGGTTGCGGACCCCGACCTTGCCCTGGACGCGGGCCAGATACGTCTTCACCGTCGAGGGTGACAAGTACAACTCGTCACAGATCTCCCGGTTCGTACGACCCACGGCCACCAACCGCACGATGTCCAGCTCACGCTCGCTGAGCCCGGCGGGCGCCGCGTCGGCGGGCGCCCTCAGCTCCGACCAGTCATATCGCTGGAGCAGACGTACGGTCACCGCCGGCGAGACCAGCGCGTCGCCCCGGGCCGCCGCTCGCACCGCCTCCACCAGGAGCGCCGGCGAGGCGTCCTTGAGGAGGAACCCGCAGGCGCCGAAACGCAGCGCGTCCCGCACGTAGTCGTCCTGGTCGAACGTCGTGATGACCACCACGTTCGGCGCGGGGCGCCCGGCGCGCTCCCGCACCAGGAGGCGGGTGACCTCCAGCCCGTCGAGGCGCGGCATGCGGATGTCGACCAGCACCACGCGCGGCTCCAGCCCACGGGCCAGCTCGACGCACTCGACACCGTCGCTGGCCACGCCCACGACCCGGATGCCGGGCTGCGCGTCGAGGATCATCTCGAAACCGGTGCGCACCAACTGTTCGTCGTCCGCGACCACCACGTCGATCACGTCATCAGCCACCGCCCGACCCTCCGTCCCGCGACACCGGGATGCTCTCACGCCGCGCGACCCACCGCCCGAACCGCGAGGAGGAGGCCGGCCACCATGGGCTCGTCGGCGGGCGGCCGCGGCGAACCGGCGCCGGCGAAGCGGGCGAGCGAGACGACTGGGGGTGCGCCGGAGGCGGGAGCGGGCGGTCAGGGTTCGACGCACTCCCGGCCGGAGCCGCCAGCCGGCAGGAAGCACAGGCGTAGCGCGGTGCGGTCGGGATCGCCGATCATGCGGGTGAAGCCGTAGGCCGCTCTGTCCGACGCTCGCAGGACGACCAGGCGCCGCAGGCGGGCACGGGGTGCTGTGATCTCGATGGCGTCGCCGATCCGCGCGTGCCAGATCCTGCCCCAGGCGGCGGAGCACACCGTGCTGTAGCGGACCTCCACGCGCGCGTCGGTCGCGGTGCGGTGCGGTGGGCCGAGGACGATCGCTCGGCCGGGCAGGCCGCAGAACATGTCCTCGGGGTTCTTCCCGTCACAGCCCTTCCCCTGGCAGCCCGGTGCGGGATCGAGCGCGGGGGTGGGTTGGCTCGCCGGTGGCGCGGCGCCCGGGCCGCGCACCGCCGGCACCGCCAGCAGCGCCACCGCCGCCGCTACCACGCCCACGGCGGCGGCCAGCAGCCACGGGCGCCGCGCGCTCCCGGAGCCGGCCACCCCACCGTCCGAGGCACCCGCCCCGCTCGCGCCACCCGCGCCGGTGGCCGGGGCCGGGGCGGCAGGGCTGGTCCGGTCGGCGGGCCGGGTGTGCCGGGCGCGACCGCTCCACTCCGCGTCCGCCAGCTCCCACAGGGCCAGCAGCCGCGCGGCGGGCTCGCCGGCCAACGCGCACAGCGCGTCGACCGCTTGCCGGGGCACGGGACTCTTGCCGTTGAGGTACCGCTCCCAGGAGGATTTGCTGTACGCCGTCCGCTCGGCCAAAGCCGCCAGGCTCAGCCCCGTGCGGGCCTTCATGCCGCGCAACCCCTCGGCCAGCGCCACACACTCGGGTGCGGAGCCGGTCACCTACGCAACTCCTGCCACACGTGCGGGCCCACGACGCCGTCGGGTGGCAGCCCCGTCCGCTTCTGTAGGCGCACGACGGCCGCGATGGTCTGCTGGCCGTAGATCCCGTCCACGACGCCCGGGTTCATCCGGTGGTGGCGCAGCAGGCACTGGGCCTCCACCACGTCCCACCCCGGACCCGCGAGGATCGCGGTCCGCGTGGTGCTGTACCCGGCGTGCAGCCCGCCGCCGGTGCGGTCGGCGCGAGTGACCGGGCAGGAGTACGTCCTGCCGGGTACGAAGCGGTACCGCCCCGGCCCTCCCGTGGGACCGGTCGCCGAGGTGCTCGGCAGCGGACCGGTCGCCGCCGTCCGCACCGGGGGTGGCGCGCCGTCGTCCCCGCCCCAGGGTGCGGCGATCACCATGCCGGCGCCCACCCCCACGAGGGCGGCGGTCAGTACGCCGGCCACGGCGACGGACCTGCGCACGCTCAGCACCCGCGCGGTGCCCCGCGCCACGGACGGCTCCGAGGCGGGTACGGGCTCCGCCGGCGTCGGGGCGACCTCGGCCGCCCGGTCGGACCCTGGCCTTTCCCGGTCCGGTGCCTCCCGCCGCTCCGCGTTCCCCGCGCCGGTCGGCGAAGGCGCGGAAGTCGGCTGCCGCCAGGCTTGGCTGGCCACCTCGTGGAGCACCCGCAGCCGGACCGGGTCGGCTCCCGCGGCCCGCGCCAGTTCCTCCACCGCACGCTGTGGCGGCAGCGCCTGACCGTTGAGGTAGCGATCCCAGGACGAGCGGCTGTACCCGGTCTTGGTGGCGAGCGAGGCCACGCTCAGCCCGCTGCGGTCCTTCAGTATCCGTAGCTGTACGACGAGTTGCCCAACCCGCTGGTCCTGAGAGTCGGGCAACGCCTTCCAACGCGGCATGAGTTCCCCCGTCTGTCGTCAACAGCCCTCAATGCCCTCACGGTCGTGCCTCGTTGATACACCTGGCGCGGGCCACGGAACACGGACCGCCAGGCCACACCCGACGCTTTCGGCCAGGCCGTCGGCGGGCGGGGCCGCGCGTTCCGCCGCGCGTCGTCGGGTATCCCGGGACGAGCCGGCCCGTAAGTGGGCGCGGCCGTGATCCCGGGTACGCGGGGACCGGCCCCGCGACAACCCGCGAACGCCGCGACAGGGCCTGTGTCCCGTCCCGTCAGCGCCTCATCCCGCCTGGCGTCTTCGCAGGTCAGGGTGTGTCGCGTCTCGCGATGACACCACCTGCTCGGCCGGCCTTGTGGCGGCGGCGCGGTCGCGGCCAGTCTCGGTGTCATCAGCAGGACGCCGCGGTCCACACCGCGTCGTCGTCCGCTCGATCCACGGGGAAGGACAACCGGATATGAACGTTCGCAAGCGGGTCACCGTCACCAGCCTGACGGCACTCATGAGCATCAGCAGCCTGGGGCTGGCCATGGCGCAGTCGGTCTCCGCCGAGGGCACCTGCACCGGCTGGCGCACCATCCAGGTCGACCACAACGCGGCCGGCCTCAAGTACCGGGAGTGCGACCGCTACAGCGGCTCCCGTACGCAGACCAAGGCGCAGTTGTATCTGTGGGACAACAAGACCGACGGCAAGATCGCCCAGGGGTACGTCGAGACGGGTTCGAACTCGGGTGGTTCCTGGCACCGGAGCTGGGAGCGCTACTACGCGTGGGGGGACGTGAAGCACCACAGCCCGTTGGTCGACACGGGGTGGCACAAGGGCCATGACGTGCAGGTGCTCCTCAAGGCCGTGAAGGGCTGACCCTTCGGCACGGCCCGCCGAACTCCGCGGTGTCACCGCTGCCGGCCGTGACACCGCGGAACTCCTCGCGCCCGTGGGCGCGATCGCCGGGCGGCCCCGGCGTCGGGCGCGCGGCCGGGCGGGGAGGGTCGCCGACCCGCTGGGCGAGTGCTCCCGGTCCGGCCCTTCGGCCCGGCCCCTGACGGCACGCGCGGGGGGACGGTGCGCGGCCGTACCGGCTGGGTGGATCACGGGGGTGTCCACCCAACCGCCGTACCCGCACGCGGTCCGGGGAGCGCGGTCGGCGGTCGTCGCGGGACGCGCTACGGGGCGGTTCGGGGCTTGTGCCCGGACGGTTCGCCGGCCAGGGGCGAGTGCCGGCTCGCGCCGTTCCATCCGTACCGCCCCGGGTGCCGTCAGCCAGCTCCCCGACGGGCCTCCGCCCCGCCGCTCCGCGCTCCGCTCGCCCCCTGTCCGGCCCAGGGGACCGGCTCGCCAGGCGCGACTCGTCGGCGGCCAGGGCCGCCGTGGACTCGGGGCGTGCTCTTACGCCCCGCTGGTGTGGTGTGCGACTCCTCACGAAACTCAGCCGTCGATCGGTGACGCTTTTCTGCCACGACAATCCATGCCCCTGTCGTCACAGGCGTTACGCCGTCCCGCGAACGCCAAGGCCGTGGTCGCCCGCACGCCGGGGAAGTGGCACGGCCTCCTGTCGTGTCGGTGTCCGAGATCCGTCGACCCGGCCGAGCGGGAAGTGGCGAGATAGCTCCTCTTTTCTTGTCTGCCGGGTGCGATCATCCTTGGACGGTCGACTACTCGGCCATGAATCGCACAACGGGGGGAGAGCGATGGATTCGGACGACAGCGCGCCCGTGCTCGGTACCCACGAGGCGCGACGAGTCGCACGTCGTATTCCTTCCGCGCGCGGAATGGGCGAGGCAGGCGAGACCCGTGTGCGGCCGCCGGACGGGATAGCCGAGGCGTATCAGGGGTCGCTTGTCACGTGTGGGCGCGAGGTGACGGTGAATTCCGGCACCGTCGGTTATCGCGCGGCGGCGCTGGACCGCCCCTTCTCCTTCCGGTCTCTGGGTGAGCGTCGCTTGCCGTCGCCTTTCGGAGCGCCGCACGCCGGACTCGTCCGGGTCGACCACGTTCTCGCGCCGTCGGAACGCACCGGGGGTCTCGGCGCGCGCCTTCGGGACCGGCGGGAGCGGCGGCGGGGCGCCACGGACAGTGGGCCCGAGGCGGTGCGCGGACCTCGTCCGACTCCCGGCCGTTCCGTAGCGCCCGCACCGTGTCGGGGCCGTGCCGACCACCGGGCCGCGCCTCCTCGCGCGGCGAGACCTCAACCACCACCGCGACGTAGACCCGTCCACGCGTGAGCGGCCAGGCGAAGCCGTCCGCCACGAGCGCCAGCGTGTCGGCGACCTGATCCACGCCGGCCTCGGGCGCCTCGGGCGCGTCCCCGTCGGCGGTGGTCACCCGGGCCCGGCGCGGACGCCGATACCGCCCGTGCCCCCCCGTGCGCCGGGCCGGGCGCGGAGCGGGTCGGGCCCACCAGGTGAGGGCGCGGTGAAATGACTTCCCCGCCACCCTGTCGAAAATCCCGCGAAATCCGAGCCAGAACCTCATGTAGAGTCAGGGAGCCGGTGAATAGTGTTGAGTTTCGTATGGATAACGCTGTCGAAGGCCCATGCCCATGGATAGCCCTGCGTGGCACGCCGGCTTTCGGCGGGACTTTCGCGACTTTCCCCTCTTGAGTGAACCACGGAAAGGCGTGTGTGCGCGGCGGAATCCTCGCGGCCGTACGGGAAAGGACGCGAGCGAAGGAGCGGTCCGTGTCTGAGATATTCCCGGACGCTGTACCACCTGACGTGTTCGCGTTATGTCTCGACGGCGTTCTGCCCGGTGACCGGTGGCCCGGCGAGGGAACAGCGGTCAGCGACGGAACGCGGAGTCTGACCCATCGGGAGTTGGCCGAAGAGGTGATGGTCGGTGCGGCGTCGCTCGCCGACCGAAACCTTTCGCCCGGCACGCTGGTGGGCATACCGGCCCGGAACACGGTGGACTCGGTCGTCGCCGTTCTCTCGGCGCTCGCCTCGGGGACGGCGTTCTTTCCCCTCGGGGACCCGGAGGCCGTGTCCCCACGGGTACGGGCCCTGCTCGCCGGGGTCCTCCCGGTGACCGGCGCCGCACACCAGGCGACCGCCGACGCCCTGGGCGTCCCCGCGCTCACGCTGGACCGCGCCTCGGCGGAGCGGACCCGCGCCTACGTGGCACGGCGATCCGCCGCCCCGCTCCCCGACGACACCCCCGCCTACGTCATCGCGACCTCGGGCACCTCGGGCGAACCCAAGGAGCCGATGGTGACGCGCGGTGGGCTGCGCGCGGTCTTCGCCGCCCTGCGCGGACGGTTGGACACGGTGCTGCCCGTCGGCGCCCGCTGGACCCACTCCCACCCGCTCACCTTCGGGTACGCCATCTGCGAGATCCTGGGCTGCGCGGTGTTCGGCGGCGAACTCGCCGTGGTGTCGCGTGACGGACACGACGGACAGCGGACCCTGGACCTGCTGCTCGACACGGCCGCGAACGACCCCACGCGCCCGCACGTGCTGTGCCTGACCCCCTCCGAACTCGCCCTGCTGACCGACCGGGTGCGCGCCCGACCGGGCACCCGCCTCCCCTCCCATCTGCTGCTCAGCGGCGAACCCCTGCACAAGGCGCCGCTGGAGGAGGTGTTCGCCCTGCCCGGCGGCGACCAGGTGACCCTCGTCAACACCTACGCGGCGACGGAGACGTCGGGCCAGGTCACGGTGGCGACCGTCGGCCGGGACGACCTCGCGGAGGCACGGGAGGGATGGGTGGGGTCGGTGCTGCCCGGGGTGCGCGTGCGCCTGCGGGACGCGCGCGGCCGGATCGTGCCGGAGAGGGACACGGAGGTCTCCGGCGAGATCCACGTCGCCGGGCCCACCGTCGCCGCCCGCTACCTCAGCGACGAGCAGACCGCCGCGCGCTTTCGTACCGCGCCCGAGGACGGCGGCCGTGAGTACGCGACGGGCGACCTGGGACGCTGGTCCGCGCGGGGTCTGTACGTACTCGGCCGGTCGGACCGGAGCGTCAAGATCGCCGGCCGATGGCTGAGCCTGGACGCGGTGGAGCGGTGGGCGGCCGAGGTCCCCGGCGCCGAGGAGGTCGCCGCCCTGCCGGACCGGCTGGTGGTGGACGGCGAGCCCGTGTACGACTGCGTGCACGTCATCGTGCGGCCCGGGGCGGCCGGCCCGGGACAGGAGGCACGGTTGCGGGCCCGGATCGTGGGGCAGTTGCCGTTCCGGGTCGCCGTACGCCTCACCCTCGTCGACCGGTTCCCCCGGCTGCCCAGCGGAAAGACCGACCTCCGCACGCTGGCCCGGGAGTTGGCCGCCCGGCAGGCGGACCCGGAGGTGGTCGCCGGTGACCTGCGGCGGACCGTCCTCGGCGTGTGGTCCACGGCGCTGGGCGCCGGCGTGGCGACGGACACCCCGGTCCTCGACCTGGGCGTGGACTCCCTCGGACTGACGGCGGTGGCCCGCGCGCTGACGCGGGCCCTGGGCCGCGACATCCCCGTGACCTTCCTTCTTGACCATCCACGGATCGACCTCCAGATCGCGGCGCTGGCCGGCCGCTCGGAGAGCGAGGACCTCCCCGAACAGTCCCCGCGCGCCACCCGCGCCGACCACGGCGCCCGACGGCGGTCGGCTCGGCTCGGACAGCGGCGAAATGAGGAGCACGCGTGAGTGAGCACACAGTGGCGGTCGTCGGGTACGCGTGTCGCACGCCCGGTACCCGTCGGGTGGAGGAGCTTTGGGACCTGGTGGCGCGGCGCCGCGACGTGGTCACGCGGGCCGCGACCAACATCGGCGCGACCCCGGGCGGCCGGGTGCACGCCTACGGGCTGCTGGAGGACTTCGACCTCTTCGACGACGAGTTCTTCGGCTACGCGCCCCGCGAGGCCGCCGAGATCGACCCGCAGCAGCGGCTCCTGCTGGAGTGCGCGGTGGAGGCGCTGGAGGACGGCGCGGTCCGGCTGGCGGGGCTCCCGTACGAGGTCGGGGTCTACGTCTCGGTGGGCTTGAGCAGCTACCTGCTCAACACCTGGTCACGGCCCACCGGCGGCCAGGAGAACCTGACCACCCTGATCGGCGGCGACGGACACTACGCCGCGACGCGCATCGCCTACAAGCTGGGCCTGACCGGCCCCGCGCTCTCCGTCGGCTCGGCCTGCTCGTCCTCGCTGGTGGCCATCCACTCGGCGGCCCAGGCGATCCTGGGCGGCGAGTGCGACCTGGCGCTGGCGGGCGGCATGGACATCGAGTTCCCGCAGCCCATGAGCTACCTCTACCAGGACGGGGGCATCCTGGCCCGGGACGGTGTGTGCCGACCCTTCGACCAGGAGGCGACGGGAACGGTCTTCGGCTCCGGTGGCGGCGTGGTGCTGCTGGCCCTGCCCGAGGTCGCCCGTGAGCGGGGCTGGCCCGTCCGGGCCCTGCTGCGCGGCTCGGCGATCAACAACGACGGGGCCGAGAAGGCGTCGTTCACCGCGCCGCGCGGCTCCCGCCAGCGCGACGTGGTCCGGCAGGCCCTCGACGCCGCCGACGTCGCCCCCGAGCAGGTCGGATACGTGGAGTGCCACGGCACCGGCACCCTGCTCGGAGACTCCACCGAACTCAACGCCCTGCGTGAGGTGTTCGGCGAGACCGGGCTGCCCCCGCTCGGCTCGGTCAAGGCCAACATCGGCCATCTGCGGGTCGGCGCGGGCGTCGTGAGCTTCGTCAAGGCGTGCGAGGCGGCCCGTCGGGGACAGGTCCCGCCGGCCGCCAACGTCGACCGGCCACTGGACCCGGCGGTCGTGACCGGTGAGCCCGGCCCGCTCCGTACCCGGGGCGGTGACCCGACGGCGGTGGTCGCGGTCGGTGTCAGCTCCTTCGGCTTCGGCGGCACCAACGCGCACGCCGTGCTGAGCGGCCCGGACCCGGCCACGCCCGCCCCGAGCCAGGCCACCGCCGGAAAGAGCCCGGTCGTCCTCAAGGTCTCGTCCGGCGGACCGGAATCCGCCCTGGCCACCGCGCGCGGCCTGGCCGACCACCTGACGGCCCACCCCGCCCTGTCGGTACGGGACGTCGCGCACACCCTGGACCGGGGCCGGGACGACCGCCCCTACCGGTACGCCGTCGTGGGCACCGACCGCGCGGCCCTCATCGAGGGGCTGCGCGGGCCCACGCGCGGCGTGGCCGAGGGCTGGGCCACCACGGAGCACGGCAAGGTCCTGCTCGTGCTGGGCGGTCAGGGCGGTGACGCGCTGGCCACGCCGCGCGCCCTGCACGGCTGGGAGGAGGTCTTCACCGACTCCCTGGACGGGCTGTGGGCGCGGGTGCGGCGGCTGGAGCCCGACACGCCCAGCCTCGCGGACGTCCTCGCCGGTACGGCGGGGCTGCTCGGCCGGGGCGCCGGGCACGCCCTGCTGGCGGGCACCCAGCTGGCGCTCGCCGACCAACTGCGCGCCCGTGGCCTGGTCCCCGACTTCGTCTGCGGCTACTCGCTGGGCGAGTACCCGGCCGCCGCCGTCGCCGGGGCGATGGACCCGGCGGATGTGATCGCCCTCGTCCTGGAGCGCGGCCGACTCCTGGACGCGGCCCCCGCCGGCGACATGGTCGTCCTGGACGCGACCCGCCAGGAACTCGCCGAACTGCTGCCCGGGCGGGAACCCGCGATCACCGTCTCGGACCGCCGACAGGTCCTCTCGGTGACCGCAGCGGAGCTGCCCGAACTGCTCGACCAGCTCAGCGACGCCGGGATCGGCCACCGGGCGCTGGGCCTGGACGTGCCCTACCACAGCGACCTGCTCGCCGGGCCGGCCGCGGAACTCCGGGCCCGCGCCGCCCGCTACCCCTGGACCCCCTCGGACGCCCTGCTCCTCACCGCCGGCGGCGGACTCCCGCAGGGGCCCGCCTACTGGTCGGCGCACCTGAGCGGGCCCGTCGACTTCTCGCAGGTCGGTCGGGTCGCCGGCGCGATCAGCCAGATATCGGGGTGCACGGTGGTGGACCTCAGCGGCGACGGCTCGCTGGCGCGGGCCGTGGGCGCGGGAGCGGGCGAGGAGGTGCGGGCAGCCGCGCTGACGCTGTTCCGGCCCGGCCGCGCCCTGCGCGAGAGCTATCTGCTGGCCCTGGCGTCCCTGTGGGCCCGGGGCCACTCCGTTGACCTGAGCACCCCCGGCCCGGGGGAGCGGGCCTTCACCGCGCTGCCGCCGCGCGCCTTCGAGCGTCGCCGCCACCTCAAGGACCCCGCGCCCCGTCAGGAGGCCGGCGGGAGTCAGGCGGTCCGGCGGACGATCCGGCGCGAACCGTCCCTGGAGACCTGGGCGTACTACCCGAGCTGGAAGCTGCGCCGCCGCGTCCCCGCCCGCACCGACCCCAGGGGGGAGCGCTGGCTGGTCTTCGCCGGCGACGGCGAGCACGACGCCCGGGTGATCGCCGGACTGGAGGAGCGGGGCGTGGAGGTCGCGGCCGTCCGCATGGCCACGGACGCGGCGCCGCCGACCGGCGCGGGTCCGCGCGTCGTGCCCGGTGACGAGCGGGCGACCAAGGCGTACATCGCGGAACTCGGCCTGGACGAGCGGCCCATCAGGCGGATCGTCCACCTGTGGTGCCTCGACGACGTCGACCACGGCGACCGCCTCGACACCCGGCTGGACGCCATGAACACCGAGCTGGCCAAGGGCTTCTACACCCTGCTGTACGCCATCCAGGAGATCGCCGTCCGCCAGGGGTCCGAGCCCGTCCAGGTCGACCTCGTCGCCAAGGGCGTCCACCCGCTGGGCACCCGGCCCGAGGACATCGCGCCCGAGCGGTCGCTGCTGCTGGGCCCGGCCCTGGTGATGCCGCAGGACCTCCCGTTCACCACCGCCCGCACCATCGACGTGACCGGACTCGCCTCGCGGGACCTGGCGACCGAGATCCTGGGCGAACTGCGCGCCGAACCCCTGGACCGGGCGGTGACGTTCGGCGGCGGTCAGCGCTGGAGCCGCGCCTACGAGCGGGGCGAGCTGCCCCGGCCGACCGGCGACCGGCGCCCGGCACGCCTGCGGGAGCGAGGCGTCTACCTGATCACCGGGGGCCTCGGCGGTATCGGCATGACCCTGGCCGAGTACCTGGTCACCACCTGTCGCGCCCGGTTGGTCCTGACCGCGCTGGAGTCCGTGCCCGACGCCGAGCTGTGGGAGGACCCCACCCGCGAACTCCCCGAGGACGCGGCACTGGCCGAGCGGGTGGTACGGCTGCGCAAGCTCGTCGAACTCGGCGGCGAGATCCTCGCCGTGCGCTGCGACGCCGCGTCCCACGAGCAGACCTCGCGGCTGTTCGCGCGCATCGACGAGCGCTTCGGCGCCCTGGACGGCGTCGTCCACGCGGCCGGGGTGTTCGAGGCGCAGCGCGCGTTCCGGGGGCTGGAGGACACCACCGCCGAGGACTGCGTGCGACGGCTGCGGCCCAAGGTGGACGGCACGCTCGTGCTCGCGGAGTGCCTACGCGGCCGGAAGCTGGACTTCGTCCTGATGCAGTCCTCCCTCTCCGCGCAGCTCGGCGGCCTCGGCTTCTACGCGTACACGGCGGGCAACGCCTACATGGACGCGTTCGCCGAGCGGCACCGCAGCGACGACATCCCCTGGATGAGCGTCAACTGGGACGGCTGGATCTTCCGGGAGCGGAGCGACGACGACCAGCGGCAGTCGGTGGTCGCGCCCTCGTTCGCCTCGCCCGACTTCGGCGTCGTCGCGGAGATCGCCGTACGGCCGAGCGAGGGCGCCGAGATCTACGCGCGCCTGATGGACCTCGCCGAACCGGCCCAGGTCCTCATCTCCACCGCCGACTTCGTGGCCCGCCACGACCAGTGGGTGGGCCGCCCGCTCGGCGCGCCGGGGCCGACCGCCCCGGCACCGGCCGCACCCGGGGACCCCGAACTCGCCGACGAGGTGACGACGGTGGTCGCCCGGGTCTGGCGCGAGGTACTGGGCGTCACCGAACTCACCGGCGCCAGCAACTTCTTCGACCTGGGCGGGGACTCCCTGCTCGGCGTCACCCTGGCGCACCGGCTCGGGCAGACCTTTGGCGTGGTGATGTCCGTCATCACGATGTTCGACAAACCGACGGTACAGGCGATGGCCGAGGAACTCCGTCGGCTAGGCGGCCGGGTGCCCGTGGAACTGGGAGGAAACACGTGACCGGGACGACCGAGACGGCCGAGGCGAGGGTGACGGAATCACCGGAGGTCCGCCTCCTGTCCGCCCACCGGCCGACGGCCTTCAGCGTGCGCAAGCTCTTCGACGACCTCCCGTGCTGTCACCGCTCGTGGGCCCACGCGGGCAAGTGTGCCTTTCTCCACGGCTACGAGCGGTCGTTCGTCGTCGAGTTCGGCTGCGCGCGGCTGGAGCCGGACACCGGGTTCGTCGTCGACTTCGGCGAGCTCAAGAGCGTACGGGCCGCGTTACAGGAGCAGTTCGACCACACCACGCTCGTCGCCGAGGACGACCCGCAGCGCGCGCTGTTCGAACAGCTCGCCGCCCAGGGCGTCGTCGACCTGCGGATCATGGCGAACACCGGCATGGAGGGCGCGGCGGCCTGGGTGCTCGCCACCGCCGACCGGATCATCCAGGAGAGCACCGGGGGCCGGGTCTGGGTCACGGCGGTCGAGGCGCGGGAGAGCCGGAAGAACGCGGTGACCCTCACCTCGCACCGGCACCCGACGCCATGACACCTTCGCCCGACACCACGCGGGAGCGGGCCGCGGACCTGCCCGCCGTCCTTTCCGGCTGGTCGGGGCCCACGCGCGGGCGGCTGCTGGTCCTGCACGGCTGGGGCCAGGGCGCCGCCCACTGGGCACCGGTGGCCCGCCGGACGGCCGCCGAGGGGATCACCCTGCTCTGCCCCGACCTGGCCGCCCTCGCCGACTCCTGCCAGGCCGCCGCTGGCTCGGCCGAGCGGCTCCGGGAGGTGGTCCGGCGCCTGGCGGTGGCCGCGCGCCGGGCCGAGGTCCCGGCGATCGTGGCGCACTCGGCGGGCGCCGCCGTCGGGGTGCTCCTCGCGCACGAGGTCGCCACCGTCTCGGTGCTCGTCCTGGTCGACCCGCTCGCCCACCAACTGGGCCTGGCCGCGCCGCCACCACCACGACCGGGGCCCGCCACGGCGGACCCCGGCCCGTGGCCGGGGACGCCGCTGGAACGGCTGCGCGCGCGGTACCCCTTCGCGGCCGAGGAGACCCTGCGGACCATCGCCGCCCACCCCTCCGGTGCCGACCCGCCCGACGCGGCCGGCCCCCAACGGGCCGCCACCGACCCCGACCGGGCCGCGGCCGTGCGGAGCGCGCTGCGTACGCTCCCGGCGGAACTCCTGCTGCTCCGTGGCGCGTACTCGGCCCTGCTCCCGGCCGAGGACGCCCGCCGCGTCGTGGCCGCGGCCCCCCGGGGCGGCTGCCGGCTCGTCCCCGCGGCGGGCCACTCGGTCCACGTCGACCAGCCCCGCGCCACGGCGGAGCTGCTGACGCGCGCCATGACCCACCGATAGACGACGAGGAACGACGTGTCCGAGCAAGTGACTGACCTGTCGACCGACCCCGCGCCGGAGCGCAAGCCCAAGACCCTGGAGGCCCTGAGACACCGCGACTTCCGCCTGATCTTCCTGGGTCAGGCCCTCTCGGTGGTCGGCGACGGCGCGTATCTGACCGTGCTGGCGTGGTTCACGTTCCGGATGACCGACTCGGCCGGCGCGGTGGCCGCGGTGCTCGGCGTCATCACGACCTCGAAGCTGCTGGTCCTCCTGGTGGGCGGGGCCCTCGCCGACCGGTACGACCGGCGCGCCCTCATGCTCGCCTCCGACCTGGTCCGTGGCGTCGCGGTGCTGATGCTGACGCTGGCCACCTGGCAGGGCGTGCGGTCGGTCGCGCTGCTGATCGTGATCGCCGCGCTCGTCGGCATGTTCGACTCGGTGTTCAACCCCGCCTTCATGGGCATCGTGCCCTCGCTCGTGGACAAGCCGCTCTACCCGTCGGCGAACGCGCTCATCGGCTTCGTCCGCTCCTCGCGCGGAGTGGCCGGCCCCGCCCTGGGCGGCGCGCTGTACGCCGCGCTCGGCCCCACCGCGGTTTTCGGGCTCAACGCGGCCACGTTCTTCCTCGCCGCCCTCCTGGTCTCCCGCACCCGCCCGAGCCGACAGGAGCGGCCCACCGGCGGGGGAGCGAGGAACACCTTCCGGCAGATCGCCGAGGGTTCGGCGTACGTCCGGTCGATGCCGATCCTCGCGATCTCCATCCCGGTGGCGGCCGTGGCGATGATGCTCGCCGACGCCCCGACCCAGACCCTGCTGCCCAAACTCGTCAGGGAGACCTTCGGCGGCGGGGCGCTCACCCTCGCCGCCTTCGAGACCGCCATCGGCCTCGGCATGGCCTCCGGCGCCCTGCTGTGCGCCCGGATCAACCCCACCCGCAGGCGCGCGATCGTCGTCTACGGCGCCTGGACCGCCAGCCACGTGACCTGCGCCGTGCTCGTGCTCTCGCCCTGGGTGCCGCTGGCCACCGCGCTGTTCTTCCTGCGTGGTCTCCTCACCGGCTTCGGCATCGTGTTGTGGGAGACGCTGCTCATGGAGCTGGTTCCCGCGGACAAGCTCTCGCGGGTGTTCAGCGTCGACACCTTCGGCTCCACCGGCATGCTCCCCCTCGGCTTCGCGCTCGCCGGGGTCATGGCGCCCCTGGCCGACGCCGGGGTGCTCATCGGGGTGGGCCAGGCCGTCGCCGCGGTCCTGATGATCAGCCTGCTGGCCGTCCGCCGCATTCGCAGCGTCCAGTAGCCCTCCCATGAGGAAGTGATGATGAACGACGGTGTGTACGAGAACGTCGCCGCCCTTCCCGAGGCGCAGGCGCGCGCCCTCTTCGCCCAGCTGCGCAGAGACCCGGCGACCGCGCGGAAGCTGGAACTGTCCTTCGCGCAGCGCCGGGTCTGGTTCCTCCAGCAGACGGCGCCGGGCAGCCCCGCCTTCAACCTGCCCGAGGCGTTCCGGCTCACCGGGCCCGTGGACCCGGTGGCCCTCCAGGCGGCGCTGCGCCGGGTGGTGGAGCGCCACGACGTACTGCGCTCACGCTTCCCGCACCCGGGCGGCGCGCCGGTGCGCCTGGAGTCCGCCACCCCGGTGAGCCTCGACGTCGTCACACCCGAGGTCCCCGCCGGCGAGTCCGCCGACGCCACGGCCCACCGCCTGGCCGAGGAGGAGGCCGGGCGCGCGTTCGACCTCGCGGTCGACCCGCTCATCCGCTGCCGCCTGTTCGTGCTCGCGCCCGGCGACCACGTGCTGACGGTCACCGCGCACCACATCGTGGCCGACGGCCTGTCGCTGGCCATCCTCTTTCGCGAACTGAGCGCCTTCTACGCGGAGTTCAGCGGCGGAGCGCCGGCCGGCCTGCCCGAGCCGAAGGGCCGCTACGCGCAGTACATCGCCCACCAGCGTGCGGCCACCACCGGCGAAGAGCTGGAGCGCGAACTCGACTTCTGGCGCACCACCCTGGCCGGCGCCCCCGGCAGCCTCGACCTCCCCACGGACACGGCCCGACCCGTCCGCCAGGGACTCGTCGGCGGGCTGCTGCGCCGGCCCGTACCCGCCGAGGTGATGCGGGGGCTGCGCGAGCTGGCCGGGCGCGAGCGGGCCTCGCTGTTCATGACCCTGCTCGCCGCGTACGCCGTGCTGCTGTACCGCTTCTCCGGCCAGGACGACATCCTGATCGGCACCCCGGTCGCCGGCCGGGACTCCACCACCGACGACCTCATCGGGCTCTTCGTCAACACGACCGTCATCCGGGTCGACCTCGCCGGCAACCCGTCGTTCGCCGAACTCGTGCGCCGCGTGCGGGCCGCCGCGCTCGACGTCTACGCCCACGCCGACCTGCCCCACGACCTCCTGGTCGAGCACCTGCGACCGCCGCGCGACCCCAGCCGCAACCCGCTCTTCCAGTCCTTCTTCGCCTACGAACACGGCCAGGCCACCCTCGCCGGCCTCGGCGCGACGCCCGCCACGCGCATCGAGGTGGACACCCGCATCTCGGCCCGGTTCGACCTCAGCCTGGCCGTGGCCGAGTCGGACGAGGGCGCTACCCAGGCCAAGCTGGGCTTCCCGACCGACCTCTTCCAGGACAGCACCATCACGGCGCTGCTCGACGCCTACCGGCACCTCCTCGCCGCCGTGGTCGCCGATCCCGACGCCCCGATCGACACCGTCGCCCTGCTGGCGGCCGAGGACCGCGCCGCGCTCCTGGAGCGCTGGACCGCCGACCGCGCGCTGGAGCACATCGCCCGCCCCACCCTGCACGCGCTCGTGGAACGGCAGGCACGCCGCACCCCCGAGGCCGTCGCCCTCGCCCGGGGCCAGGAACGCCTCAGCTACGCCGAACTCGACGCCGAGGCCAACCGCCTCGCCCATGTCCTGCGCGCCCGGGACATCGGAGTCGGCAGCGTGGTGGGCGTGGCCCTGGAACGCCGGCCACGGCTGGTCGTCACGCTGCTGGCCGTGCTCAAGACGGGCGCCGCCTACCTGGCGATCGACCCGCACTACCCGCTGGAGCGCTCCCGCTTCATGCTCGCGGACTCGGGCACCTCGCTCCTGGTCACCGAGGACCGCCACGCCGCCGCCTTCGAGGGCTGGGCCGGGCCGCTCCTTCGCGTCGAGGAGGTGGCCGAGGAGGCGGCCGGCCGACCCCCCACACCCCCGGCCGCCACGGGCGCGGGCGAGGACCTGGCCTACCTCGTGTACACCTCGGGCTCCACCGGCCAGCCCAAGGGCATCGCCGTGGAACACCGAGGAGTGGTCAACCTGGTGGAGGCCCGCGCCACGGTCTACGGCGCCGAACAGTTCCGCGTCACCTACGCCTCCAGCTCGATCTCCTTCGACAGCTCGGTGTCGGAACTGTTCGTGGCGCTCACCACCGGCGGCGCGGTCGTCCTCGCGGACACCCTGCTCGACCTCGTGGACACCGCGCCCGCCCTGCCGGTCACGATGCTGGAGACCGTGCCCTCCCTGCTGCGCGAACTCCTGCGCCGCACCGCGCCACCGCCCTCGGTCCGCGCGGTCTGCCTCGGCGGTGAGGCCCTGCCGGCCGACCTGGTGGAGGCGTTGTACGCCACGGGCACCGTCCAGCGCGTCTACAACACCTACGGCCCCACCGAGGCGACCGTCTCGGCCACCCGCGCGCTGGTCCCGCGCGGCGCCACCCGCCCGACCATCGGTCGGCCCATCCCCGGGGTGCGCACCTACGTGCTCGACGGCGGGGGCCACCCCGTGCCAGCCGGCCTGCCGGGCGAACTGCACATCGCCGGCGTGGGCGTGGCCCGCGGCTACCTCGGCCGGCCCCAGCTCACCGCCCGCCACTTCCTCCCCGACCCCTTCGTACCGGGCGCGCGGATGTACCGCACCGGCGACCTGGTCCGCGAGCTTCCCGACGGCGCACTCGACTGGCTCGGTCGCACCGACCGACAGGTCAAGATCCGTGGCGTGCGCGTCGAACCCGGCGAGATCGAGCAGGCGCTGCTGCGCCAGCCCGGGGTCACCGCCGCCGCCGTGGTCGCCCGCCCGGACGGAGCCGGCGCCGAACTGTGCGCGTACGTGGTCGCCGACCCGGCCCCCGACCCGGCCGCGCTCCGCGCCGGACTGCGGACCGTCGTCCCGGCGTTCCTGGTGCCGACCGTGTTCGTCACGCTGGACCGGCTGCCACTGACCCCCAGCGGCAAGCTGGACGTGGCCGGTCTGCCGAGCCCGCCGGCCCACGACCCGGTGGCCTACCGGGCGCCCACCACCGCCACCGAGACGGCCATCGCCGCCATCTGGGCCGATCTGCTCGACCAGCGGACCATCGGCGCCCGCGACGACTTCTTCGCACTCGGCGGCCACTCGCTCCTCGGTATCCAGGCCGTCTACGGGATCGAGCGGAGCCTGGGCGTCCGGGTCGACGTCGCGACCCTCTTCGAGGCGCCGACCGTGGAGAGCCTGGCCGAGGCCGTGGACACCCTGATATGGGCCCGCGACAGCACCGGCCCCGGCGAAGGCCACCAGGTGGGCGAGCTGTGAGCGCCCTGGAGCTGCTGGCCCGGGCGCGGGGCCTCGGCATCCGACTGTGGATCGACGGCGAACGGCTGCGCTACTCCGCGCCCCGGGACGTCCTCGACCCCGACCTGCTGACCGAACTCGCCGCGCACAAGGCCGACCTCGTCGACCTCCTCAACCGGGTGCGAGCCGCCCACAGCCCCGGGCTGCCGCCGCTCAGCGGCACGGGGACCGCGCCCGACGGCCCGTTCCCCCTGTCCTACGCCCAGCGCCGGATGGTCTTCCTGGACCAGCTCTGCGCCGGCCGCCCCGTCTACAGCCTCCCCACCACGCTGCGGCTCAGCGGCCCGGTCGACCCGCACGCCCTGGCCCGGGCCTTCGCCGAGCTGCTGGAGCGGCACGAGATGCTGCGCTCCCGGGTCGTCACCGAGACCGCCGGCGACGCGCAACGCGTTGTCGACGGCCCGACACCCTGGCGCGCCGTGCGGCTGACCGCCGGCACCAGCGCCGAACGGCGGGCCCGCGCCGAAGACCTGATCGCCGAGGACGCCGGCCGCCCCTTCGACCTCCGCGCGGACCCCCCGGCCCGCGCCCTGCTCGTCTCGACCACCCCCGAGGACCACCTGTTCCTCCTGAACGTCCACCACGCCGTCGCCGACGGCTGGTCCATCGACCTGCTCGTCGACGAACTGGCCCACCTGTACGAAGACGTACGCGCCGGCCGGCCGATCCCCGCGCCGTCGCCGACGGTGCGCTACGCGGACTACGCGCACTGGCAGCGGCGCACCTGGCAGGGCGCGCTCCTGGAGCGCGAACTCGCCTACTGGCGCCGGACCCTGGCCGGCGCCCCCGCCCTCATCGACCTGCCGACCGACCGGCCGCGCCCGCCGCGCCCGAGCTTCGCCGGGCACACCCGGACCCTCCCGGTGCCGGCCGCGACCAGCGCCACGCTGCGGGAACTGGCCGGGCGGGAGCGGGCCACGGAGTTCATGCTGCTGGTCGCCGCCTACGCCGTCCTGCTCCATCGCTGGTCCGGCCAGGACGACATCCTGATCGGCACCCCCACGGCCGGTCGCGGGCCGGACACCGAGCGTCTCGTCGGGCTCTTCGTCAACACCGCCGTCCTGCGCGTCGACCTCTCCGGGCGACCGGACTTCACGTCCGTGCTGCGCCGGGTGCGCCGGGCCGCGCTGGAGATGTACGAGCACGCGGAGCTGCCGTACGACCTCCTCGTCGACCACCTGCGGCCGGCACGCGACCTCGGCCGCAACCCGCTCTTCCAGGTGTTCTTCTCCCACGAACGGGCCGGGGGCGGCATGCCGGACCTGGCCGGCGCCAGTGTGGAGCGCGTCGACACGCCCCACTCCGAGGCCAAGTTCGACCTGACGCTGACCGTCCTCGAACGCGAGGGCGAGGAGACCCGCCTCGCGCTCACCGCCGCCCACGACCTCTTCGACCCCGCCACCACCGAGCGCGCGCTCGCCCAACTGGCCGGCGTGCTGGCCACCGTGGCCGCCGACCCCGCCACCCCGGTCGACCGGATCCGGCTCACGGACCGGGGCCCGGCGCGGGCCCGCGCGGTCGACGCCCGGCACGGCGCCGGGTTCGCCCCGCTGCACCAGCTCCTGGCCGAGCGGGCGGCCCGCACCCCGGACGCCGTCGCCGTGGTCGCCGAGGACGCCCGGCTCAGCTACCGCGAGCTCCTCGCGCGCGCGGACCGGCTCGCGGCGGCCCTGGTCCGCCGTGGCGCCGGGCGCGGCACCGTCGTGGCGGTCGCCGTGCCCCGCTCGGCCGAACTCGTCGTGGCCCTGTGCGCGGTGCACCGCACCGGCGCCGCCCATCTGCCGCTGGAGTGCGAACTGCCGCCCGAGCGGGCCGCGTTCATGACGCGGGACGCGGGCGCCCTGCTCACGCTGACGGCCGAGACCGTACGGGAGCTGACGGCGGAGGGCGCCACGGCCGTCGCCGCCCCCACGCTCGCCGCCTCACACCCCCAGGACACCGCCTACGTCATCCACACCTCCGGCTCCACCGGTGTGCCCAAGGCCGTCGCCGTGCCGCACGCCGCCCTGGTCAACCGGCTGCTGTGGATGCGGGACGGGTTCGGCCTCACGGCCCACGACCGGGTGCTGCACAAGGCCCCGATCGGCTTCGACGTCTCCCTGTGGGAGCTCTTCGCCCCGCTGGTCAGCGGCGGAACCCTGATCCTCGCCCGGCCCGGTGGGCACCGCGACCCCTTCTACCTGGCCCGTCTGATCGAGCGCGAGGGCGTGACCGTCGCCCACTTCGTCCCCTCGATGCTGCGCGCCTTCCTCGCCGAACCGACCCTTCCCACCACCTCCGCCCTACGCGCCGTCGTGTGCAGCGGCGAGGCCCTGCCCGCCGAGCTCCGCGACCGCTTCCACGCCCGCCTGCCCATCCCCCTGCACAACCTCTACGGCCCCACGGAGACCGCCATCGAGGTCAGCCACTGGCGGTGCGAACCGGGCGACGACACCCCCACCGTGCCGATCGGCACCCCCCTGTGGAACACGGGCCTGTACGTCCTCGACGCCGGGCTGGCCCCCGTCCCCCCGGGCGTCCTGGGAGAGCTCTACATCGCCGGAACCCAGCTCGCCCACGGCTACCCCGGCCGCTCCGCGCTCACCGCCGAACGGTTCGTGGCCGACCCGTACGGCCCACCCGGCACGCGCATGTACCGCACCGGGGACCTGGCCCGGCTGCTGCCCGACGGCGCGATCGAGTACGCCGGGCGCGCCGACGACCAGGTCAAGATCCGTGGCCTGCGGGTGGAGCCCGGTGAGACGGCGGCCGTGCTGGCCGAGTGTCCGGCCGTGGCCCAGGCCGTGGTCCTCGCCCGACCCGACGAGGACGGGAACACCCGCCTCGTCGCCTACGTCGTGCCGTCCCCCGGCGAGCCCGACCCGGTCGCCAGCGCCCGCTCGCTGGCGCGCCGCCGACTCCCCGACCACCTGGTCCCCTCGGCGTTCGTCGTCCTGGACGCGCTGCCGCTGACCGCCAACGGCAAACTCGACCGCGCCGCGCTGCCCGCGCCCAGCCGCCCGGCGGGCACCACCGGACGCGGCCCGGCCACCCCGCGCGAGGAGGTGCTGCGCGCGATCGTCGCCGAGGTGCTCGGCGTCACGGCGCCGGGTGTGGACGACAACTTCTTCGACCTGGGCTGTCACTCGCTGCTCGCCGTCACCCTCGCCCTGCGCGTACGCGAGACCTTCGGCACCTCCACGGGCGTGCGGACCGTCTTCGAGGCCCCCACCGTGGCCGCGCTGGCCGAGCGCCTGGAGGACGACGCGGGGGAGGAGGACCTCTTCGACACCCTCCTCCCGCTGCGACCCGGTGGCTCCCTGGCGCCGCTGTTCTGTCTGTCGCCGGCGGCCGGCATCGGCTGGTCGTACGCCGGACTCCTGCGCCACCTCGACCCCGACCGCCCCCTGTACGCCCTCCAGGACGCCCGGCTGGCGGGCCGTGACCCGGCGCCCGAGACCGTGGAGGCGATGGCCGACGCTTTTGTGGAGACCCTCCGCGCGGCGCGCCCCCAGGGCCCGTACCACCTGCTCGGCTGGTCCTTCGGCGGGCTGCTCGCCCACGCCGTCGCCACCCGACTGCGCGCGGCGGGCCACGAGGTGGGGGCCGTCGCCATCCTCGACACCTTCCCGGCGGACCCCACCGACACCGCCGCGTACGCGCCGCCCGACCGGCAGACGGCGCTCACCGAGATCGTGCGCTCACTGGGCCACGAACCGCGTGGGCCGGTCGCGGACGCGGCGGAGTTCATCGCGGTCCTCAGACGGGACGGCAGCGCCCTGGCCGGCCTCGGCCCCGCGCACGTCGCGGCGCTCGCCGCGTCCTTCACCAGCGCGATGGCACAGGCCCAGCGCTACCGGCCGCAGGTGTACGACGGGGACGTCGTGCTCTTCTACGACGCGGACCGGGACAGCACGGTGCCACAGCGCTGGCTGCCCTACGTCGGCGGCCGGCTGACGTCCCACCCCATTCCGGCCCGGCACGAGGACTTCACGCGACCGGAGCCGCTCGCGCGGATCGCCGCCCTGCTCGCCGCGCGGCTGTGACGCGCGCGGTCCGCCCCGGCCCCCGGTAGCGGGGCGGGCGGGCGTGATGATCGGCGTGTGCCCCTTTCGCGGTCGCCGGCCTCGGGTCTGGTGCGCCGTGCCCGGCCCACGAATGCCGACGCGCGCCGGCGACGAGCCCGTCGGGGCCGGCACCCGGCGGCCGTGGTCGGCCCTACCCGATCGCGGTGCTTGAATGGACCGTCGTTCCCGGTCGGAGAAGGAGATGCGCTGTGCCCCTGGTGTCTGTCGTGATGCCTGTGTACAACTCGGCGGCGACGTTGAGTGCGGCGGTCCGGTCGGTGCTCACCCAGACCCATACCGATCTGGAGCTGCTGGTCACCGACGACCAGTCCAGCGACGACTCCATGGACCTGCTGCGCGAGTTCGCCGCGCGGGACGAGCGCGTCCGGCCGGAGTCGGCACCCGAGCGGGGCGGCGCCGGACGGGCCCGTAACCTGGCGATCCAGCGGGCCCGTGGGGACTACGTCGCCTTCCTCGACAGCGACGACATGTGGCTGCCGGAGAAGACCGAGAAGCAGCTCGCCTTCGCCGCGCAGGGCGACGCACCGCTCACGTTCACCTCGTACTTCAAGATGGACGCCGACCACGACGGCGAGAGCACCGACTGGGTCGCGAACGGGCGGGTGGTCCACGCGCGGGCGCACGCGGACTACCGCGCGATGCTGGTCCGGGACCACATCGGCGCCCTCACCGCCATGTACGACCGCAAGGCGCTGGGCACCAGACTGATGCCGGAGATGCGCAAGCGACAGGACTACGCCCTGTGGCTGTCGATCATGCGGGACGGCGCCGTCGCCCGGGGCCTGGCCGAACCGCTCGCGGTCTACCGGGCCCACCAGGCCGGTTCCCTGTCCTCCAACAAGCTCTCGCTCGTCCCGTACAACTGGAACCTGTACCGCGAGCACGAGCACCTGTCCGTTCCGCGAGCGACACGCGCACTGGCCGGCGCCGTGTGGCAGTCGGTGCGCAACTCGCGCATCTGACCCGGGCGCGGGCCGGAGACACCGGCCCGCGCGACCGCCCCCCGTCGCGCGGAGCGTCCGGACCACCGTCGCCGCCTCCGCCCCGCTACCGGCGTCCCGCCAAGGGGGGGAAGCGGTTGCCTGACGTCGCTTCGGTGACGTCGGGGTGGGGCGGGCGGCTGGCCGGCCGGCCGCACCGTCGTTGTCGCTCCCTCGCGAGGCTTCGCCGATCAAGGACTGGCCCGCTCCCGGATCACTCCTCGGCGGTCAGCCCTCGCGGTGGACCGGAGGCCAGGACTGTGGTGGCGAAGTCGGCCAACTGTGCCCGCATCCTCTCCCGTGGCACGCGCCCTTCGGTGGCCAGGTGCTCGACGAGGTCGGCTCGTGTGGCGGCGAGCAGGGCGTGGGCGGTGAAGTCGCTGTCGGTCAGGCCGGGGATCTGCTCCAGTACGGATCGGAGCAGGCGGTGCCAGCGCGCGTAGTGCTCCGCCTGGTACGGGCTGCCGCTCCCGCCTTCCTCCAGGGCCAGCGCGAGGCGCCGGTTGTCGAGCTTGAAGCACAGGACGGCGTCGAGCAGGGCGGGTACGCGATCCCGTGGTGGGGTCGCGGGTCCCAGGGGTGGTGGGCCGGACTCGACGGCCTGCCTGACCGGTTCGAGCCGTGCCGCGTACAGCGCGCGGAGCAGTCCGGCGCGATCGCCGAAGGCCCGGAAGAGCGTGCCCTTGCCGACGCCGGCCGCTGTCGCGACGTCGGCCATGGTGATGTCCTCGGGGCTCTCGCGGCGAGTGAAGAGGGCGTCGGCGGCTGTGAGCACGGCCTCCCGGTTGCGGACGGCGTCCTTGCGGGACGACTGGCGTTCGGGCATGTCGCTCCTTCCCCTTGCACAGCGGACCCGTGGTCCATATCGTCGAAGCGGACTCAGGGTCCGGATTCTGTCACGGGAGGATACCCATGTCCGCACCGACCCGGCCGGCGGATCTCCACCGCCACAGCCTGCGACTGCTGCTCGACAAGGGCAGGGCCACCTCCCTCGCCCCGTGGGCCGAGGACGGTCTCATGGAGTTCCCCTTCGCCCCCGACGGCTGGCCCCCGGCGTCCGGGGCGCGAGGAGGCCCTCGCCGCCCACATGCGCCACTACGCCGACCACATCGACCCGTACGACTTCCGCGACCCGCGGATCCACCAGACCAACGATCCACGGACCATCGTGGTCGAGACGCGCGGCGCCGGCCGCCTGGTGGAGAGCGGCGCGCCCTTCGGCACGACCTACAACGCCGTGGTGACCGTTCGGGACGGGCGCACCGCTCCCTCCCGCGACTACCGGAACCCTCTCGCCGCCCAGAGACCCGACACCGACCTCACCGGGAGCAGCCGATGACCACCACCGGCACCACGTTGGTCATCGGCGCCACCGGCACCACCGGAAGCCGCACCGCCGCACAGCTCACAGCCGCGGGTCACCGCGTCAAAGCCGCCAGCCGCCGGGCCACCCCGATCGCCGGCGCCGAGCCGGTCCCCTTCGACTGGTACGACCCCGCCACCCACACGGCCGCCCTCGACGGCGTCGACCGCGTCTACCTCATACCGCCCCTGGGCGACTCCGACCCCGCGGCGACCATGCTGCCCTTCCTCCGACAGGCCCGCACCGCCGGCGTGCGCCGCGCGGTGCTGCTGAGCTCCTCGGCCATCCCCGAGGGCGGCCCGGCGGTGGGAGCGGTGCACCAGGTCCTGCCCGACCTCTTCGCACAGTGGGCGGTACTGCGGCCCTCGTGGTTCATGCAGAACTTCACCGGCACGCACGCGCACGCGCGCGGCATCCGGGACGAGGGCGTCATCCGGACCGCCACCGCGAGCGGTCGGGTCGGCTTCGTCGACGCCGAGAGCATCGCGGCCGTCGCCGCGCGCGCCCTCACCGACGAGCACGCCCCCAACACCGATCTCGTCCTCACCGGACCCGAGGCACTCAGCCACGACGACATCGCCGCGATCATCACCGAGGTCACCGGTCGGCCCGTGGTCCACCGCCGCCTGTCCTACGAGCGGATGCGCGACCACCTCGCGACGCGGATGCCGGTGGAGTTCGCCGCGATGCTGGCCGGCATGGACCGTGCCATCGCCGAAGGGGCGGAGGACCGCGTCACCGACACCGTCCAGCGCCTCACGGGTCGGCCCCCGCGCACCTTCCGGGCCCTCCTCGCGGACACGACCGTCTGACCAGCCATGACCAGGCCGCGGCGGATGCCGCGGCCACGCCTGCACGTCCTCACCGACCAGCAGACGAACCGGGCGCACCCCGCCGACCACACCGAGCGATGACCTCACCCCACGGACGCGCACGACCGGCCGCACCAGCGCGCCGTCCTCAGCGACCAGGACGCGACCCCGATGTTCCAGGCGTCCCACCCGTCTCCACCGGCCCCGAGCAAGCGACCACGGTCACCGTCGCGGGCCTGCTCGGCACCGGGCTCCTGGTCCGCGCCGACGACGGCACCGCTCTCTCGGCCGACGGCCTCCGACACGGCCTCCGCCTCGCCGGCGCCGCCCGACGCCGTCCGACCGCCTCGGTTCGAGGTGTTCGGGCACACGGAGCTACGGATCGAACGTGCGCCGATCCCGCTGTGCGTCGGCGTCGAGAGGGTGCCTCGCGGGGCCTGGTCAGCAGGTGACGGTGCCTCGGCGCAGGGCATGGCCGTCGTCGTTGGCGTCGTCCGACCAGTAGACGGGCTTGCGCCCGGCCACGCACTCGCCGGCGCCGGCGCCGGCGAGGGAGAATCCCTCGTTGTTGTAGTTCGGCATGCCGCTCGGCCGGTTGTAGACGGCGATGGTGGCGAACGTACCTCCGGAGTCGATCCGCAGGGTGCGGTGCTGGCCGTCGCAGGTGTCGTCGCACACCGCCCACAGACGCGAAGCCTGCGGTTCCCACTGCAGTTCCATCACACCGGACATGCCGCTGCTGAAGGAGGCCACACGGGTGTACGCGCCGGAGTCGGCCAGGACGTAGCCGTAGATCATGCCGGTGCCCTCGACGCCGACGAAGAACACGCCGCCGCTGTGCGTACCGTAGCGGGCCGGGTCGTAGGCCGCGCCCGTCGAGGCGTCCTTGAACCCGGCGCCGGTCAGCGCGGCGTCCGGGACCCAGGTGATCCCCTCGAAGCCGGCGTTGGAGCCGGTCGCGGGCAGGTCGGAGGTGAGGTTCCACTCCCTGACGGCGGTGAGCGACGACGCCGAGCCACGGACGTCGTACCTCAGCACCGACAGCCGGCTGGTGCCGGAGGCGTCGCCGTCGCGCTCGCTGGCGACGAACGCCCCGCCGGCCGAGCCCGCCCCGGTCAGGGTGACGCCCTCGCTGTCGGGACGGCCGGAGCCGCCGGGCAGGCGCAGGCTCTTGCCGGTGGACCAACCACCCGCGGTGTCCGGCTTCCAGCCGCCGGACCCGTCCCGGACCAGGCGCCACAGCTTCCCGCTGTTCTGCGCGCCCCACAGCACGCCGTCCTCCTGGTAGAGCCCGCTGAGGTCCTCGCCGAACACGTGGGAACCGTCCGCGGTCGTCACGCCGCTGCCACCGGGCCAGGCCACCGGCGTCATCGAGTCACCGCCCCCACCGCAGGCGTTCGCGCGGCCCAGGGTGACCGTGGCCACCGTCGTGAAGGCTCCCGTGCCGTTCGTACAGCGCGACCAGGACGGATCGGAGTGCTTGCTCCAGGCGAAGCGGTCGACCAGGGTCTTGCCGTCGGCGAGGTAGAGACGGGCCTCGTCCTTGGACCCCAGACCGAACGCGCCGCTGACGTCGAACGCCCGGAACCCTCCCGGAGCCAGCGTGGTCCCCGAAGCGATCGTGTAGGAGTGGCTCCTGTCGTCGTCCCTGAGGATCCAGCCCGAGACGTCGATCGTGGCGGCGCCCTTGTTGTACAGCTCGATCGAGTCGTTGACGTCACCGGTCGTGACGACCTCGTTGACGCGGATGTCGTCCGCCGTGGCGCCCGCGTGTGCCGCGGGCGCGCCGGTGAGGGCGCCCGCGGCGAGGAGCGGCGCGGCGACGAGGAGTCGGGAAAGAGCGGGGCGTCGACGACGAGCGGTCGATGCGGTCACTGGCGTCCATCCTTGAGTTGTCATGGGCAAGGCGGCCGGCCCGAGGGTCCCGGGCCCGGCCGAACGGGACTCCTCCGCCCAGGGGGACGGTTCGCGAACGATGGGCGAAATCCCCCGCCGCCGCCATCCAGCGCGGCGGCCAGACCCAGCACCGACCGTGACTCCCCTCCTTCCCCCGGCCCACCACCGAACCGGTGGTGGGCTCCCGCGCGCGCTCGATTCCGCCGCCCCCACGGCGAGTGGGTGTCCCGGGGCGACGGCTGGAGCACTTCCGGCGTCGCTGCCTCGCGGGGCCTCCGCCGCGCCGTAGGTCGCGTCCAGGTTCGCCGTGGCGCAGTGGCGGGCCCCGCCAGCGGTGGGGGCCTCGGAGGCATGACCGGCCGGGCGGGGTGAAGGTGGGCTCAGTCGCAGAGCTTCCGATAGGGGGCGTCGGGGATGTTCTGTCGCCATTCCGCTCGGGTGAGGTTGTTCGGGCGGTTCAGGCGGGTGCAGATCCTGTTGGCGAGAGTGTCCGGGTCGAGGGACATGCCGTACGAGCGGATGTTCTGGCCAGCGAGGTGGAGGTTTCCCTGGTCGTCGAAGGCCACGTCGTGGAGGGTGTCTCCGCTTCCTGGCAGGGCCGCGCCCAGCGGTCGGCGGGACGGTACGTCCCAGAGCCGGAGTTTCTCCGAGCGCTCGACGCCGGCGAGTGAGTGCCCGTCCGGGGAGAACCGCAGGAGCGTGACCGGGGGGCCGGGCATGCGGTCCAGACGTCGGGTGGCGTCCGCGTTCCAGAGGGAGATGCCGTTGGGGTCGCTGACGGCCAGGGTCTTTCCGTCAGGGCTGAACGTGACGGCGTAGAGGTCGGTGTTCCCCAGGGCGTTGCGCGTTGCTCGGCCCGTGCGCAGGTCGACCCTGTCGCTCGATGTCGTGACGAGGACCAGGTCGTCGCCGGATCCGCCGAGTGCCGTTCCGGATCCGCCGACGTCGGTCAGGGTGCGGGATATGCGGCCCGTTGTGGTGTCGATGATGTCGGTGGACCAATCGGCGCGGTCCTCGGATGCGTTTCTGCTCGCGGCGAGAGTCCGACCGTCCTCGCTGAACGCGAGCGCGGCGACCGGGCCGGCCAGGGTGACGGAACGGCGGATCTTTCCGGAGTGCGCGTCCTGGAGGACCAGGCGGTGCGGCTTTCCGGTCCGTGCCGGGCCGGAGTAGGCCAGTGTCGTGCCGTCGGGACTGAGCGCGGACCGCGTGTTCTCCCCGCCGGTCGCGCCCTGGTGTCCGTGGAGCGCGGTGGGGAAATCCCGCGTCTGCCTCGGCACCGTCGCCCTTGCCGGGGGCTCAGGGGGGTCCGCGGCGTGCGTGCCGGCGGGCACTGCCCAGGTCCGTATGCGGGAGGCTCTGTTCACGGTGTTGAAGGTCAGGAGACTTGCGGCTTTCGGGCCGTAGTGGCCGACGTCGTTCGTGGCCTGCCGGGGAAGGTCCAGCAGGCTCAGGTCCAGCGTGTGCACCACATTGCCGTCGAGGTAGCGCAGTGCGCGTGCTGCGGAGTCGATGGCGAGCGGCTGGTTGGCGTCCTCCAGCAGGCTCCCGTGGCTTTGCTCCGGGTGCAGGAGCAGTGAGGTGGCCAGGTCGTCGCTCGCGCTGACGTCGATCCAACCGTTTCCCATGACGGCCACGAACCTGCCGTCCGGGCTCATGCGCATGAGCGTTCGCTGGGTCGGGTCGTCCTGGCCCACCTCCGCCAGCGACTCGAAGGTGGTGGACAGCAGCTTCCCGGTGGAGGTGTCCCATGTGGACAGGTACCTGCCGGTGAAGACTGCCAGCCTGCCGCTGTCCGCGCTGGAGGACACCAAGGCCGCGTCGCCGCATGTGGCACCGTCCTTCATGCCCCGCAGCGGCTGCGAGCCGCCAGAGTCGACGTCGTACAGGACCGGGTCCCGCCCCTCGGGGCAGGACACGAGGTAGCGCCCGTCCTGGGTGAGGCTCGCGTCCTGTGCGTCGGGGACCTGGAGCAACGGGTCGCCGGTGCGGGTGTCGATGACGGCGAACCCGGTCTCCTGGGGGTCAAAGCTGCTGGTGAGCGCCCGCTTGCCGCCGGACGCAAGGGCGTCGATCAACCTGTCGCCGGGGTCACCGTAGACACCGACACCCGGTACTTTCCCGACAGACCTGCCAGTGTCGAGGTCCCGGACCGTATCGCCCTCCGTCGCGAACCGGCCGTCAGGTGCCAGTGACTCGATCCGGCTCCTGGACTCCGCGGGAAGTGGTCTTCCGGTACGCGCGTCGAAACGGTGCAACTCCCAGGTCTTCGACTCGCGTACCTCCGTCACGAGGACGCGGCCGTCCTCGGACAGCGAGCGGGCCATGGCCGACGTGCCGCCCTGCGGTGACTTCGTCGGATCCTGGAAGACGGTGGTCTCCTGCTGCCAGGCCGACTGGTACAGGGCCCCCCGTGCCTCCTCTGTGGGGGCGATGCGCCATGCGGCGATGCTCAGCAGGGCGGCGGTCTCCGGGTCGTCGGCACGCATGCCGTCGGCGGCCGACGCCACGTTCCGGGCGGTGGCGAGGGCCTGGTGTTCGGCGTTGGTCCGCTGGAGCTGCCAGGCGATGCCGCCTGCGGTCAACGCCAGCGCCAGGAGTACGGCGATGCCGACACGCAGCCGGTTGCGCTGGCGCTTCCTGCGGGACTCGTGGGCACGGGAGGCCGCCAGGAACGCCCGTTCCAGGTGGCTCGGGCGGAGTGCGGCCGGGGCGGTCGCGGCCTGGTCCAGGGCGGTGCGCAGGATGCCGCCGTGCTGGAGGTGGTCCGGGCTCCGCCCGGCCAGATCCCAGGCGCGGGCGTCGTCGCCCGTCCTGCGCAGCACGCGGAGGCCGTCGCGGTGCTCGGCCGTGAGTGCCCGCAAGCGGGGCCATGCCCGGTGGAGTGCCGCGCCGACCGGGCGGACCGAGGCGAGGGCGGAGGCCGGGTCCGGGCCGGCCGGGGTCGGGGGGAGGGTGGTGTTGTCAGGGGTGGTGGCGTCGGGGGCGGGGGTGCGGATCAGGATGCCTTCGGCGGCGAAGGCGTCCAAGGCCCTCTGGAGAGCGGCTTCCTCGTGGGCGGGGCGGCCGTCGAGGAGTTCGGCGTACGAGGCGGTGCGCACGCCGTCCTGGGAGCCGTCCGGGGCGTCGCCGGGCACGACAAGCCGGAGGAACAGTTCCTCGGCGGTGGCCTGGACGGCGGGCTCCAGCGCGGTGAAGACGCGCTCGGCCAGGGCACCCCACTCGGGCAGCGCGCCCATGGTGGCGGCGCCGACGCCGCCCGGGGCCGCGGCATGCGAGGGGGCTGCCGGGTACGCCGCCGCGCGGGCGCCTCGGGCGAGCAGCTCCGCGGCGGGGAGCGCGGTCGCCGGGGTCCGCGGTGTCGGGGGCCAGTGCCCGGTCTGAGTTTCCAGCTCGTGGAGGTCCGGGCCGTGGGGTCCCGAGGCCTCGGACACGGTGGCCTGGGCCTGCTCCCGGCCCCGCGATGCCTGACTGCCCGCCGGGGGCTCCGTTCGGCCCTGCGGCACCCCGGTCAACAGCCCGAGCAGCAGCTCCGACGACGTCGGCCTGGCTGCCGGGTCCTTGGACAGCGCGGCGCCCACGAGAGGTCGTATCCGCTCCGGCAGCGGGCCCAGGTCCGGCTCCAGACTTGCGATGCGGAAGACGATCTCGCCGAGGTTCTCACCGAGGAACGGCGCCCGGCCGGTCGCCGCGAAGAGCACCACGGCGCCCCACGCGAACACGTCGCTCTTCCCGTCCGCCCTGCCGCCCCGCAGCACCTCGGGTGCCATGTAGCTGGGCGTGCCCATCAGCTTGCCGGTCTCGGTCAGCGACATGTCCTGCGTACGGGCGATACCGAAATCGATGACACGGGGCCCGTCCGGACCGAGGAGCACATTGGCCGGCTTCAGGTCCCGGTGCACCACGGACGCCGCGTGGATGGCGGTCAGCGCCGTGGCGATACCGGTGGCCAGGCGGATGAGCGCGTCTCCTCCGACGGGACCGTCGTCCCGTACCACGGCCTCCAGGTCATGCCCGTTGATGAGTTCGCTGACGAGGTACGGCGGGTCCGCTTCCGCGTCGGCGTCCAGCACCCGGGCCGTGCAGAAGGAGTCCACCCGCCGCGCTGCCGCGGCCTCCTTGCGGAACCGGGACCGGGCGAAGTCGTCGGCCGCGGACCCCGTCCGCAGGATCTTCACGACGCAGCGCGCCCCGGCTCTGTCGTACGCCTCGTAGACGACCCCCTGCCCGCCGGCGCCGAGGCGTGAGGCCAGCCAGTAGGGGCCGACGCGCTGCGGGTCGTCAGATGTCAATAGTTTCCGGTTCAATGCTTCCTCGTCTGCTGCGTCCGCGACCGTCGCGGGTGTGCCTGTTACGGGTGTGGAATCCGTTGTAGGGGTCCGCTGGGTTCTCAACGGCTCAGACACCCATCAGCCCGGCTGGCGTTCCAGATTCTGGGCACTTTCGACGGGCCGCACAACGTCGGCTGGGAAGCCCATAGCCTTTGCCAACTAGCCTCGCGGGCTGACCAGTTGGTTCGACAGATGAGTGGAGCCCCTGGTGGAGGGGGCAGATCAAGAGCCGCCGGCGCCGACTCCCGGCCGGCCGTCAAGCCCTGCCGGTGTTGGCGCATCCACGGAACGGAACCACGTACGCCCAGCTCGCGGCGGGTCACAGGGTCGGGACGAGCACGGTCCACCGCTACGTCAGCGAGGTCGTGGACCTGCCGGCCGCACTGGCACCGACCCTCGACGAGGCCGTCCGGGCTGCCCCGGCTGGGCCGCCTTCATCGGCAGAGCGGCGCCCGGCCGGCCCTCTGCCCGATCCCTCGCTCGCCGGTCCCAGAGGAGGCTGTTCGTGCTGCCCCGCGAGATGACCGTTGGTGATCTCATCGCACTGCTGTCCCCCTGCGACCGGCAGGCTGTCGTCCGCCAGGCCATGAACCCGTTCTTCCCGATGGCGCACCAGCTGGCGCGGGTCGTGCAGTCCGCGGACGAGGCCGGCGAGAGCGTCGTCTATCTCGCCGAGGGACGTGCGGAGGGTACGCAGCTCGGGCATCTGCCGCCCGAGGCCGCCGTGGCCCTGACCTGACAGGGGCCCGTCCAGGCGCCAGCGCGACGCCCCCGCCGTCGCGCTCGCGGCAACTGGATCCGCACCGAGCTCTCGGAGTCGCCCTGTGCCCGGACCTCCTCCGACGCACGCGGCCCGGCGCCCCTCACTGAGAGGACGCCGGGCTGCTCGTCACCCAGGCCGGGAGGAAACGAACGCAGGTCTGCGGTCAGGACATCGCGCTGTCGTGACCGGGGCGGCCAACACCTCCGCGAAGAGCTGGGTGATTCTCATCGGTGCAGGCCAGAAGCACTCTCCGTACGGTTGATCGCGACGTGGAGTGTCAGACCGGGTGGTCGGGAACGGTCAGCCGGCGCTGCCGACCAACTTCCAGGGCTCGTGGTCGGCGTCGGCCCCGGTGCCTGGGGCGCTGGCCTTCGTCTCCCACTTGGCCTTCCACACCTTGCCGTTGTACTTGACCGTGGTCTGCTCGATCGGCTGGCTGGCCGGAGAATAGGTCTTGGTGGCGTCCCAGTTCGCGGCACTGCAGCCACCGGCCGGCGGTGTCGCCGTACCGAGTCCCTTGAGGTTGTCGGTCACCGGTGCGTACGCCGTGTCGCCGATCGACAGGCTCGTGTTCACCGGACCGGTGATCGGGAGGAAGTAGATGATCGGCAGGTCGAGCGACTTGCCGGCCGGGATGATCTGGCAGTAGTCCAGCGTCGTGCTGACCCGGTGGAACGTCGCGCCGGGCGCCAGCTTCCACTGGCCACCTTGCGCGTCGGTCTGCCAGTTGGCGTCCTTGACCAGCGGTGACGTCGAGGCCGGAATGTCGAACGACAGCTTCGTGTCCTTGCCGCCGCCGAGCGTGCGCCCGGTGTTGTTGGTGATCCGGACGGTCGGCTGCAACGGCCACAGGTTCGCCGTGGCGGTCGGGTAGTCGACCATCTCGACGCTCAGGTTGGCGGTCACCTTCGGCGCGACACCGCTGCTGCCGGTGCGCGGGTTGTTGTCGTAGGCGCCGGTGTTGCCGAGTTTCTCGTTCAGCCGGGTGGTCAGTGTGTACCCCATCCCACAGGGGGTGTCCGGTTGGACCTCCGCCGGGCAGTCGTAGTCGCCGCCGAGCTCCCACATCATCACGCCGCCCGCGCCGGTGGACTTGACCAACTCGGCGGTCGCGTCGATGCCCTGCTCGTCCTCGGTGGACAGGAACACCTTTTTCTCCGCGTTCCACAGCCACGACGTCTTCGTGGCGTCGTCCCAGTGCCGGGTGTACTGGCCCGTGCGCCGGTCGGTGCTGTCGGTCTCCGGCTTCAGCCCGACGCTGGGTGCGTAGAGCGGGGTGATGTTCTTCTCCAGGTTCTTGGTGTGCCACAACGGGTTGGTCCCGGAGCCGAGTTCGCTGCCGTTGTTGGTCTCGTCGTGCCAGATGTTGTCGATGCCGAAGGCGCCGTCACCACACGGCCGCTTGACACCCGTGCCCGGCTCGCAGCCGTTCGGCTTCCGCGAGGTGCCCCACAGGCCGTTCGTACCGCCGGTGACGTTCTTCCAGCCGCGCGTGTAGTAGGGCACACCGATGTTGACGCGTCCGGCCTGCATCGCGCCGCGCAGGTACTTCATCGCCCAGTCGGTGTTGAAGTACCCGATCTTGCCGTACTCCGGAGTGGCGTACTGATCGGCCAGTTCCGGGTCCTTGCCGTCATCGAACAGCGCCGCGTTCGGACCCACGACGTCGTTCCAGGTGCCGTGGTAGTCGTAGGCCATCAGGTTGGTGAAGTCCTGGTGGTCCAGCGAGGTCTGGTTCGCCATTCCGCGGGCCAGGTAGCCGGAGGCGGAGGACGCCGAGGTGAGCAGGTAGTACGTGCTGTCCGCGACCGAAGCCCGGTTCAACGCGTCCCGCAGCGTCTTCATCAACGCGGTGTACGCCGTGGGCAGCCCCTTGCGACGCGGATTCGACACCGCCCAGTCGGTCGGGTTGCCGGTGTCCTCCAGGACCGTGGGGTACTCGAAGTCGATGTCGGCACCGTCGAACCCGTAGGTCCGCAGGAACTCCACGACCGAGTTCGCGAACGTGTCGATTCCGCCCTGGTTGACCGAGCCGTCGGCGTTGGTGGTCATCGCGTAGAAGCCACCGGAGCCGGCCCAGCCGCCAACCGAGATCAGTGTCTTGACCCGCGGATGCAGGCGCTTGTACTTCGTCAGCAGGTTGAAGTGTCCCTTGTAGGGAAGGGAGGGGTCCATCTCGGCGCCGGCCTCGCCGGGCCACTCCTTCTGGGTGGCGTTCGCGTCGACCTTGATCTGGTTGTTCTCCACCGACGCGAAGGCGTAGTTGAGGTGGGTCACCTTCGACCACGGGATGTTCTTCACCAGGTAGTGCGGCGTGCCGTCGGCGCCCGTGCGGCCACTGTTGAAGTAGCCCACGACCCGACGGTCCCGGCCCTGACCGAGCCATTCCCGGCCGTCACTCTGGTAGACCTCGCAGTACGGCGTCGCTACGCCCGGCGTGGCCGCCAAGCCCTCTGGCCGGCAGTCGCCGGACGCGTCCGGCCGGGGGCCGCCGTCGTCGCCACCGGGGTGCGACTCCATCGGGTCACCGACACCACCGTTGACACTGAGGTCACCGGCACCGCCGTCGGTGCGGCTGCCATCGCCATAGCTGGGTACCAGCCAGCCCTCGACGTCACCGTCACCGCTGGCCACGGCCGACGTGGCGGCGGTCTTCGCCGTCGTACCGGAGCGGGCCAAGGCGAAGTCCTTGATCCCGTCGCCGTCAAGGTCGGCGAAGGCCCCGACGGTGCCTGGGAACGGATCGTCGGCGCGGATGGTGCCCAGCGATTTCCACCCGGTGGTAGCGGTCCACGGAGCGCCGGTGTTCTCCCAGGCCCGGACCTCACCGGTCATGTACTCGACCCGGACCGTGTCGGCCTTGCCGTCACCGGTGATGTCGGCGAAGGCGACCTGCGCGGCGGGTGACTCACCCGGAGTGCCAAAGCCTTCGACGTCCTCCCAACCGCCCGGTGTCGGCATGCCCTTGCCCTTGTTCAGCCAGGCGCTGGGGAAGCTCATCCGGTTCAGCGTGATCAGGTCGGCGCGGTCGTCACCGTCGAGGTCGCTGAAGTACATCTCCGGCTCGTAGCCGAGGTTGTTCGCGACGATGGTCACGCCGTCCCAGCTCACCTTGCCGCCACTGCTGGTGTTCCGGGACATCCGCATCTGAGGGACGCCCGTCGGCGAGTCGGCCTGCGGCAGGATGCGGATGTAGTCGTCCTTGCCGTCACCGTCCAGGTCGGCGAAGTAGACCTTGTCCGGATCGTTTCCGCGGTCGGCCGGGCTGATGTCGCCCAGCGAGACCGCCGGCTTACGTGGGTCGTCATTGCGCCAGCCGGTGACCTTGCCGTCCGTACCGACCACCGCGTAGTCAGCCTTGCCATCACCGTTCAGGTCGGGGAACGCGATCTTCGAGCCGGCCGGTGCGGCGTCCCGGATCTTGCCGATCGGCTCCCAGTCGTACGAGCGGCTGCTGAGCATGTGCTGCAGGACCGCGATCTTCAGGCCCTGGGCGAAGGCGTGCGCGATCTTCTGGTGTCCGGCGTCGGTCGGGTAGATCTCGTGGGTGATGTCCCGCGGGGTGACCTCGCCCAGCTCGACCAGCACCAGCCGGGCGCCGCTCTTGACCTTGGCGTAGGCGATCGTGCGGAGCGTGCTGTTGTAGTCGTCGATCCGGGCCTGGTACGTCGGGTTCGTCGACGGCGGCAGGGTCCCGAGCAGGACCGTGGTCGTCGGCGCGGCCCGGTAGATCTCCTCCAGGAAGCCCTGCGTCTTCCGGGCCGTCGCCGCACCGTCGGCACCGCCGGCGAGGTCGACCGTGCCCGCGATCAGGGTCATCACGTTCGGCCGCAGCCTACGGAGCGCGGGGATCGTCTCGGCCTTGATGTCGTCGATGCCCTTGCCGTCGAACCCCATGTGGTCGGGGTCGCCGCTCTCGCCGCTTTTCAGCTCACCGACGAGATCCGTGCGCGTGAAGAGTGCGTAAGCCGCACCACCGAGCAACGCCAGAAAGGTCATTTCCCCCGCGGAGCTCTTCAGGTCGTTCCGGAAGCCACTGTGGTTGGTGCTGTGCACACCGGCCGTGATTCCATCGCCGGTCGCCATCAGGCCGAGGGGGTGGGCCGTGGGGGTGGGGCCGTCCACGTTGAGCTGGCCATACAGGACCGGCCAGTGGTCGGAACCGCGCCCGGTCTGGACCGTGACCGACCGCGCATCGTTGTGAGTGGTGACGAAGTAGTCCAGCTCACCACCACCTTGGTGGGTCGCCCGACCCGAGTTGCGGACCCGCATGCCCAGCGGGAAGTTCGAGCGTCCGGCGAGGGTGTCCGGATCGACGTTGAAGTCGCCGCCGACCGTCACGTGATAGAGGACGTGACGTCGGTCCTCAAGCTCGTCGATCTGGTTGTCGATGGCGGCCAGCAGCGCTGCGGAGTCACCGCCACCGCCGGAGAGGCCGTGCACGGTGAAGTACCACTCGTTTCCGAACCGCGCACCGAGCGCGTTCCGGCCGGCGTCGACCGGGTTACCGACGACGATCAGCTCGTCGGGTGCCTCGCGCAGGACGAGGGCGATGTTGACCCGGCCGCCGATGAGGCGCGGGTTGGTCTGATCGTCGGTGGTCGGCAGGAAGTAGACCTCACGGGTCGGAACGGCGTTGCGGGAACCGGCGCCGATGGTCCAGGTATGGTGCAGCACGGTGTGCTGATGCGCCGCGCCCTGACTATCGACCGTGGTGAAGGTCTGGCTGGGCTGCGCGGTGCTGTTCGACGGCGGATGCGGGCCAGCCTCCTGGACCATCACGATCGGCGCCTGCGTCGCCAGCAGCCGGACCCCGTTGTTCCACTTGCCACCGTCCGCAGCGTCGTTACTGCCCCCTTGCATGTTCCAGGACATCAGGGGCGTGCGGGCCGCGGGGAAATCGGTGGCATGGGCGGTGGCGGGAACGACAAGTGCCGCTGCCAGCCCGGCGATCACCACCGTTGCGGCGACTAATCGACGGAACAAGAGTTCCTCATTTCTCCCGTAGATCGGGAACGATCGAATCGTTGGACTCCAGACAGCTTCGGCACTGTAGCCCTCGATCGCTCACGAAATCCGGTCAGCTTGCTGACCCCTTTGTGGTGCGTGTTGCCGGTGGTTTCTGGGTACACGCGTGCCCAGCGCGGCCGAGTCGGATGGGGCCGAGTCGGAGGGACGCGGGTTCAACGGTCCAGTGCGCACGGTCTGCTCGCCAGGACGGGAAGGCGCTGATCGACCGAGGCCCGAGAGGGCGGGAGGCCGGCCTGGGGCGTCGGTGGGGACGACGGGCTGCTTGCGGGCATCATCGTGCCCTCGACCCGGTCGTGGCTGGGCACTCGGAGATCCGGCGGAAGGAAGTCGTCGATCCCGGCCGTCTGCTCGATGTGCTCCGGGCTCGGCCGGATGTTCTCCGCTTCCTGGCGGGACCTGGTCCTGCGGCGGTGCCGATAGCTCGGTGAACCGAAGGTGCTCCTAGCTGGGTTGGTGGGTTCGACGGCGTGGTCGGTGAAGCGCCCTCGTTCTCCTGTGCGTAGTCCTGCGCTCGCGCCATGATCGCGCCTGACACGTTCGGGGGCTTCGACTCACACCGTCCGCAGTCGCCTTCGAGCAGGTCACATGGGTGTCGGCGGTGCTCGTCTCGTCAGTGGCGCGAGTCAAGGGGCCTGCGCTCGCGACCCTGACTCGGCGGGAGGGCGAGGGGATGAGTACCCGCCGCTGGGGCAAGGCGGCCGAAGAGAGAGCTGTTCACTTCCGACAACGCCCCCTCGGGGCGTGTTGGGCGCGTCCCGTCACGTGCGCGGCCGCCAAGCAATGGGCCGGACCGTGCCCCATGGGGGAGCGTGATCGTGAAGCCGCTTCGCGACCGAGGGCCGCTGCCGCTGCGAAAGGTCGGGAAAAGCTAGCTGACGTTGCATCAGGAAAGGCGGCGATTGGTCAGCACGTGGGCTGCCAGACACGGTTACACCGGCCTGAACTTCGGAACGTGCTACGCCCCGGCGGGGCGATGCCGGAGCCTCCGCCTCCATCGGCTCCGCCAGGGTCTCGGCGTCTGCGGCGCGCAGCCGCCGCCTCGCGGCTCACGGCACGAAAACGCCAGTTCAGCGCGTACGGCCCCATGCCTTCAACGGCACCGGTGGCAACTCCGGCGCCGGCAGCACGGCCCCTTCGTACGAGCTGACCTCGCCGAAGCGGGTGCCCGTCGTCCACTCCTCGCGGGCCCGCACGATGTCCTCGTGGGAGCGGCCGATGAAGTTCCACCACATGACGATCCGCTCGTCGAACGGTTCGCCGCCCAGCAGGACGAGGGCGCTGTCCACATCCGCCCGCAGCGGCAGTTCGCGGCGCCCGCAGCCGAGGTAGAGGAGGGACCCCGGGGCCAGTCGTACGCCGTCCACCTCGGCCTCGCCGGACATGGTCAGCGCCGCGTACTCGAAGTCGGGCTCGAGCGGCAACCGGGTGTCGGTGCCGGCGGCCAGGGTGATGTCCGCGCCCATCAGCGGGGTGAAGGTGGTGCCGGGGGAGCGCGCGCCGTCCAGTTCACCGAGGATCACCGTGGCGCTGAGCCCGCCACCCCCGCTCACCTCGGGCAACCGCGCGTGGTGCTCCCAGGCCGGGTCGGTGTGCCGGTGCGCGTCGGGCAGCGCCACCCAGAGCTGGGCGCCGTGCAACAGCCTCGCGTGCTCGCGCGGGGACTGCTCGGCGTGCGCGATGGCCCGACCCGACGTCATCAGGCCCAGTTCACGCGGCCTCAGAAGCTGCTCGCTGCCCAGGCTGTCCCGGTGCAGGATCTCCCCGTCGTGGAGCCAACTCACCGTCTGCAGGCCGATATGCGGGTGGGGCGGCACCTGCATGCCGGGCTCGCGCTCGATGTCGTCGGGGCCGTAGTGGTCGACGAAGCACCAGGCACCCACCATGCGCCGACCCATGCTCGGCAGCAGCCGGCGCACCTCGGTGCTCTCGCCCAGGGTGACCGGCTTGGCCGCGAGGAGGTCGCGGACGGGTCGCGCGGTGACGTCGGCGCGCCCACCACAGACGGTCGTCGCGGGCCGCTGATCCAGGTTGCTCATGGAAGCCACTCTGCCACGCCCCCGCCCGCCGACGTAGCCACCCCCGCCCGGCGACACAGCCACCCCCGCCCGCCGACACAGCCACCCCGGTCCGGCGACACAGCCACCCTCGGTCGGTGGACCGGCCGCCTCCTCGCGGTGGTGCCTGGCGGTGCGGGTGTGTGGACGCCGCGCCGTCACTCGACGGTCCCCCTGTCTCGACGGCCCGCCCGCGACACGCGCCCGCCCAGCCACCCGTCAGGTGGGCCCCGCCCCGCTGTCGCGAGAAGTCCCGCCGCCACCCTCGGCGGGCCCGTGGGGTGCGGGCGAGGCGTCGGACGCGTAGGGGTACAGGAAGGTCGCGCCCGTGGCGAGCGCCAGGCCGATGAGCCAGCCGGCCAGGACATCGGTGGCCCAGTGCACCCCGAGGTAGAGCCGGGTGAAGCCCACCCCGAGGACCGAGACCACCGCACTGGTCGTCGCGAGCGCCAGCCACCGGCGGCGTACGCGGTGCGCGGCGAGCAGCCACAGCAGCAGCCCACAGGCGAGGGTGGCGGTCAGCGCGTGGCCGGAGGGGAAGGCGGCGTAGTGGGCGGAGTCCACGGGGTCGGGCCAGTGCGGCCGGTCCCGGCCGACCGTGGCCTTGAGACCCTGCTGGCACGCCGTGCCGACAGCCGTGGCCGCCGCCAGCCACAGGGCGACGGGCCAGCGGCCACGCCACCACAGCCAGCCGGCCACGGCGGCCAACAGCCCGCGCATGGCCCACGGGTCCCAGACCCAGTCGGAGAGGATTCTGTTGGTCCGGGTCCAGCCGTCGTGCGTCACGGCGGAGCGGTGCAGCGCGTTCGCGATGTCCCGGTCCATCGCCATCAGCGGCCCCCAGGACGCGGCGACCAGCGGCAGCAACACCGCGAGCAGCGCCGCGCACCCGGCCACGAGCAGCACCCGGCCGCGTCGCGGGACCGGAGGGCCGGGCACGGAGTGGGTGGTGGTGCGTCGGGCTGCGGGGGGCGGCGTCGGTCGCATGGGGTGAATGATCGCGGACGAGGAGGAGACGCGGCAGCCGTCGTACCCGATGTGTCGCGCGCAGCGCCCCGACCTTGCGCTCCGACCGTTCGCCCCGGCCCGGCGCGACCGACCCGGTGTACGGCGTGACCGTCGCGGCACCTCGGCGTGGGGCAGCGGCCCGGCTTTGCCGACTAGCTCAGCGCGCGCAGCGCCGGGACGAAGGTGACCAGCACCGGCACCACCGGCACCAGGGCCGCGGCGGCCGTCATCCGCCAGCGGCGGGCCGTCGTGAAGCGTGGGCCCGGCGTGAGCAGTCGGTTGACGCGGCGGGGCACCTCGGCGACCCCGGGGCACGGTCCGAAGACGCCACGGTCCTCGTTGAGTTCGACCAGGGCGAGGGCGATGGCCAGTCGACCGAAGCGGCGCGAGGCGACGTCGTCGGCGGCCAACTCCACCAGCCGGTGCACCTGGTCGCGGAACGCGGCGAACACCGGCACCTGCGGAAAGCCGCCCGCCAGCGCCGACGAGGCGTTGAGCAGCCAGTGGTGACGCGCGTGCGCGTGCCCCTCCTCGTGTGCCAGCACCGCGTCGAGTTGGCGCTTGTTCAGCCGGCGCAGCGCGGCGGTCGTGATGACCAGTTGTGGCGCCGCGCCCGGCAGCCACCAGGCGTCGGCACGGTCCCCCTCCAGGACGACCAGCGGGTTCCCGCTGGACTCCTCACCGGGCAGCTGGGGGGAGCGGACGAGCAGGTCAGCGCGCCGCTGCTTGCGCTGCGCCCGCGAACCACGTACCTCCCGGGTCAGCATGACGACGGTCCACGCGGCCCCACAGGCCAGGGCGACGGCCACCGGCGCGGCCCACGGTCCGTAGGCGGTCAGCGCGTACGCCTCCATGACACCGTTCGGCGCGGGCGCGAAGATGTTGCCCCGGACGGCGTCCCAGGCCGCCGCCGCGCTGAGTGACATCGCCATGGCACAGCACATGATGACGCCGACCACCACGCACTGCCACACCCAGAGGGCGAGCACCGGTTCGCGGTCGGGCCAGTCGGAGCGGGTCAGTATGCGCGGCGCCAATGCCGCGGCCACAGCTCCAAGGACCAGCAGCACGAGCGGGACCATCATGTCGGCCAGCCTATGAGGGCGTGGACGCGCGCCGGTACGGTCCCAGCGCCGAAGTGACGCACGACACGCACGACCCAGGGTTGCGGAGCCCGGGACTCCGTACGGCGCCGCGACATCGGCGGCGACCCCGGCCACGCCGTGGCACGCAAGCCCGACCGCACCCGGCGGCGACACAAGGACTTGGCAGGTTCCCGTACACGGCGGTGCGCCCGGCCCGTGGACCCAGGTACGGGGTGAGCGCGGATGTGCCGCGCCGCGTGGGGCGCAGGAGCGCGGAGTCACCGGTGGCGCGGCGCGGCGCGCGGCTCCGGTGAGGTCGACGGTGGCTCGCCACGCCGGGTGTCGTGGCCGCTGCCGGGCGCTGTGCGCACGGGGCCGACCGGCGCCGGCGGCGAGCGCGCCGCCAGGACACGGCGGGGTCGCGCGCGGGCTCCGGGAGGGGCGGACTCGCGCCCTCGGGTTGCCGTACACGACCGGTCGTACGCCCTCGGTGTCACGCGGTGGTGGGGGAGCGGGTCGGGGGGTGCGCGGGCCGGGGGGCGCGTCAGGGGCCGGGGTCGGCCGTGAGTCGTATCGTCACCCGGCCCGAGGCGAGATCTATCGGGCCGCGACCCGGGTCGCCGTCGCCGATGTCGTCCACGCACAGCTCCAGCCGTTCGCGTTCGTCCTGGGCGTGCTTGCGGCCGGGCGCGAACAGCTCGTCGACCAGGTTGAACACCGCTACCTCCCCTGAGGCTCCGGCGGTCACGCGCGTGGCGCGGCGACCCTGCGCGGACGCCCTCCCTCGCGAGCGTACTCGGGGTGGCGCGGCGACCGGGAGAGCGATGCGCGGGGGAGGGGAGGAGCCGGGCGCCGTGGGGACGGGCCGGGCGGAGGCCGCCGGGGTGCCGGGCCGACCGCGTCGGTGCGGCCTGCGGGCACGGTCCGGACCGGGGGCGTCGACGTACCGGTCGAGTACCGTCGAGGACGCTCCCGCACGGCGGTGACCTGGGCGTCTTCCCCGATGCGGCGGCGTGTGTCGGAGTTCGGGTGTCCCGCGCGGCACGCCGGGGGCGTGGTGCGGAGGCGGGCCCGCGCCGTGCGGCGCGGGCCCGGTCTCGGGTGTCGCGTGACGGGGACCGCGTGAGGCCCCGCGCGGCCGGGTCGGTCGGTCGCGCGGTCTCTCAGCGGTCGCTCAGAGGCCGGGGCGGTAGCGCAACGGGTGGTCGACAGGCACCTCCACCAGGACGATCCTGACGCCGTCGGGGTCGGCGATCCACATCTCCACCAGCCCCCACGGTTCCTGTTGCGGGGGGCGCAACACCTGGGCCCCCCGCTCGGAGAGGTCCTTGTAGGCCGCCGCCACGTCCGCGACCTGGAGCCACAGTTGGAGGCCCGGGGCGGGCGGCTCGTCCGAGTGCCCGGAGACCTCGAGGAAGCCGCCGCCCAGGAAGTAGACGGTGCCCCGCTCGGGCCCGGTGCCGAATTCGCGGGCGATCTCCAGGCCGAGGACGCTTCCGTAGAACGCGCGTGAACGATCGGGGTCGGTGGGACGCAGAAGTACGCGGCTGCTCAGCACATGCACCATGTCCGCGACCCTACGCATAGGACAGCGCGAATGCGGGCGAAACCGTCAGTTGCCGTAGCGCGGCCAGAGCCGCCACCTGATGTCCTCCGCCCCGCGCGCCGCTCGCACGCCCCCGCGTCCCACCCGGGGTGACGCCCGCCCCCTACCCGCGCCCCGCCGGCGGAACGCCTCCGTCCCGCGCCGACCCTCCCGTCCCTGACGCGCCACCCGGAACGCGGGGCGCGGCGGGTGGCGCGGCGGGAAGGCGACGTGGGAGCGCGGCGGGGCGGGGACGTGCGGTGGGGGGTGCGTGGGGGAACGGGCCGCTACGCCGTGTACCGCGCCTGGTGGTTGATCTCCGGGTAGTCGGTCGTGACGCCGTCCAGCCCCATGCCGCGCGCGATCTTGAGGTGCTCGGGGGTGTTGACGGTCCAGGCGGTGACCCGCAGGTCCGCCGCGTGGGCGCGGTCCACCAGCTCCAGGGTGAGGCGGCGGATGTTCAGGGCGAGCAGGCCGGCCCGGGCGTCGAGCGCGCGGTCGATGACGTCGAGGCCGTAGCGGCTGGCGACCAGGCCGGTGCGCACCCCGGGGAGCAGGGTGGCCATCTCGGCGACGGCCTCGTCGTGGAAGGAGATGACCTCGACGCGCTCGGTCAGGTCGCGGGCGGTGAGCACGTCGGCCAGCGCCCTGGCCGCCGCCGCGTCCTTGATCTCGGCCTGGATCGGTGCCTTGACGGCGTCCACGACCTCCTCGAACACGGGGACGCGCTCACCCTGGCCGGCGTCGAGCCCGCGCAGTTCCGCCAGGGTGAGGTCACGGATGGCGCCGGAGCCGTCGGTGGTGCGGTCCACCTCCGCGTCGTGCATGACGACCAGTGCGCCGTCCTTGCTCAGGTGCAGGTCGAGCTCGATGACGTCCAGGCCCTCGTGGTCGGCGCGGACGAAGGAGCGCAGGGTGTTCTCGGGCTCGACGCCCATCACGCCGCGGTGTCCGATGGTGAGGAAGGTCAACGCGGGCTCCTTGGGAAGGTCTGCCGGGGCCGGTACGGGGTGGCGCGAACGCTGCGGTGCGCGGCCGGGCGGCGCGGCACGGGGGCGCGAGCGGTGGACCCGCCCGGGAGGGGCGGCTCCGCGGCGCGCACCGCGTACGGTCGCGCACGGCGGCGGTCAGCCTAGCGGTCCCGTTCGTACGGTCGGTGTACGGCGCGAATCCGCCGGGGAACGGCGCCGCGCCGGGCGCCGCCAGCCCATCGCGCGGGCCGGCGCCGCCCCTGGCGTACCCACGCCTCGGCCGTTCATCCTGATCTTCGAACCCGCATGAGACAGGAAAATCGGCGGTCTAAACCGGGTGTGAGCAGGATAATTTTTCGAAGGTCCACTTGAGGCGCTGATCGCTCCGTGGATACGGTGGCCCCACGCGAGGTTCTTCCGTGGAGGAGTGATCATGACGAAAATTCTCGCGCCGGAGGCGGCGTTCGATGGCGTTCTGTCCGCGGAGCGCGTGGTGGAGCACCCGGCCTGGGCCGTGCTGAAGGAGGCCGTCGAGACGATCAGGCCGTGGCAGTCCCCGGACGGCTCGGTCGATCTCACGGCGGACCAGGCCCCCACGGCCGACGCCCTGCGCGCCCAGGTCGAGCGCGTGGTTTCGGCCATCGGCGAGCTGGCTCCGCTGCTCCCGCACGACGCGGCGTACCACGAGGCGCTCGCCGCCGACCTGCGCCGCTGGGCCGACACCGGCTACGGCGTCCCGGACTTCCTGGACTCCCTGCTGGCCTTCCAGCCCGCGCGGCAGCGCGTCGACGGGCTCCAGCACCTCGTGGTCTTCCCGATGTACACGCAGAACGGCAACCCCGACCGCAACTTCGAGGCGGTCGTGCTGCGCGTGGTGTGGCCGCACTGGCTGGCGGAGCTGGAGCGCACGCGCTACGACAACCCGCTCTTCCTCGGCATCACCTTCGAGGACTTCACCGCCGGCTACGACACCAACTCCGCCGTGCTCTTCCCGGAGACCATCGCCGTGCGCCAGGCGCCCGAGCGCTTCAGCTGGGGCGGCATCTTCTGCGACCGGGAGGCCGCGCGCTTCCGCCGGGTCAGCGAGGCCGCGGTGGACACGCTGGGCATCGAGCTGCCGGCCGAGGCCCGCGACCTGCTCGCCGACCAGGAGCGCTGCCAGCAGGCGTTCGTGCTGTGGGACATGGTGCACGACCGCACGCACAGCCACGGCGACCTGCCCTTCGACCCGTTCATGATCAAGCAGCGGCAGCCGTTCTGGATGTACGGGCTGGAGGAGCTGCGCTGTGACCTGACCGCCTTCAAGGAGGCGGTGAAGCTGGAGGCCGAGGGCTACCCACAGGCGCGCGACGTGCAGTACGCCGTGATCTTCGACCGGATGTTCCGCTTCCCGGTCACCGGCGACCGGGTGCGCAACTACGACGGCCTCGGCGGCCAGCTCCTGTTCGCCTACCTCCACCGGCACGACGTCGTACGCTGGACCGACAACACCCTGCACATCGACTGGGACCGCGCGCCGCAGGTCACCAACCAGCTCTGTGGCGAGATCGAGACGCTCTACCGCGACGGGATCGACCGGCCCAAGCTCGTGCACTGGTTCAAGGCGTACGAACTGGTCGCTTCCTACCTCGCCCCGCACCCCGGCTCCACCTGGGCCAAGGGCCCCGACGCGCTCGACCTGACGCTGCCGCCGCGCAAGCTGGTGGACGACGTGCTCCCGGACGAGTTCCCGCTCAGCATGTTCTACGAGGCCCTCGCCAAGAAGCTCAAGCGCGTGATCGCCTCCACCAAGGGCATCACGGCCGAGAACGCGGACCGGGTGGCCGCGTGAGCCCGTCCGCGCAGTCCGACCAGGAGGCGACGATCATGACCGACAACACAGTGGCCGGCGGGGCGACCCCGGGGCGGGGCGCGCTGGAGGGTGCCGTCGTCGCGGTGGCCGGAGCCGCGGGCCCGGCGGGGCGCGCCACGCTGCTGCGCCTGGCGGAGGGCGGCGCCACCGTCGTCGCCGCCGACGCGGACGCGGCCCGCCTGGCCGAGGCCGTGGACGCCGCGCGGTACGCGCACGGCGGCGCCACCGTCACGGGCGACACCGTGGACCTGCTCGACCCGCTCGCCGCCCGCGAGTGGGCCACGCGGACCGAGAAGGAGTTCGGCCGCGTCGACGGCCTGGTGCACCTGGTCGGCGGCTGGCGCGGCTCCGCCACCTTCGCCGAGACCGACCTGGACGACTGGGACCTGCTGCACGACCTCCTGGTCCGCACCGTCCAGCACACCTCCCTCGCCTTCCACGACGGGCTGCGCCGCAGCGGCAACGGCCGCTACCTGCTGATCAGCGCGGCCGGAGCCAGCCAGCCCACCGCGGGCAACGCCGCCTACGCCGCGGCCAAGGCCGCCGCCGAGGCGTGGACGCTGGCGCTGGCCGACGCCTTCCGCAAGGAGGGGGGCGAGGCGGGGCCGACGTCCGCGGCTGCCATCCTGGTGGTCAAGGCGCTGGTGCACGACGCCATGCGAGCCGAGCGCCCGAACGCGAAGTTCGCGGGCTTCACGGACGTCAAGGAGCTGGCCGAGGCCATCGCCGGAGTCTGGGAGCAGCCCGCCCGAGAGGTGAACGGAAACCGCCTGTGGCTGACCGCGAAGCCCTGACGCCCCGCACGACCGACGCCCGTCGCCGCCACGACCCCGCGGTACGCGGCTTCGCCAGCGACAACTACGCCGGTGCCCCACCGGAGATCCTGGCCGCCATCGCCCTGGCCAACGAGGGCCACCAGATCGCCTACGGCGAGGACGACTACACCTCCCACCTGCAGGACGTCATGCGCGGCCACTTCGGCCCGCTGGCCGTGACGTACCCGGTGTTCAACGGCACCGGCGCCAACGTGGTCGCCCTCCAGGCGCTCACCGACCGCTGGGGCGCGGTCATCGCCGCCGACTCGGCGCACATCAACGTCGACGAGTGCGGCGCCCCCGAGCGGGTCGGCGGCCTGAAGCTGCTCACCGTGCCCACCCCGGACGGCAAGCTCACCCCCGAGCTCATCGACCGGGAGGCGTACGGCTGGGAGGACGAGCACCGGGCCATGCCCCAGGTCGTCTCGATCACCCAGAGCACAGAGTTGGGCACCGTCTACACGCCCGCCGAGGTCCGCGCCATCTGCGACCACGCCCACGAGCGCGGCATGAAGGTGCACCTGGACGGGGCGCGGATAGCCAACGCCGCCGCCTCGCTGGACGTGCCGATGCGGGCGTTCACCTACGCGGCGGGCGTGGACGTGCTGTCCTACGGCGGTACCAAGAACGGCATGCTCTTCGGCGAGGCCGTGGTCGTCCTGAACCCGGACGCCGTCCGCGCCATGAAGCACCTGCGCAAGCTGTCCATGCAGCTCGCGTCCAAGATGCGGTTCGTCTCCGTGCAGTTGGAGGCGCTGCTGGCCAAGGACCTGTGGCTGCGCCAGGCCCGTCACGCCAACACGATGGCCCAGCGACTGGCCGACGGGGTGCGGGGCGTGGACGGCGTCGAGGTGCTCCACCCGGTGCAGGCCAACGCCGTCTTCGCCCGCCTGCCGCGCGAGGTCAGCGAACGGTTGCAGAAGCGCTACCGCTTCTACTTCTGGGACGAGGCCGCCGGCGACGTGCGCTGGATGTGCTCCTTCGACACCACCGAGGAGGACGTGGACGGCTTCGTCACCGCCCTCAAGGAGGAGTTGGGCCGCTAGTCGGGCCCTCCCCGAACGCCGACGCGGCCGACCGGACACCTCGTGTCCCGTCGGCCGCGTGCGTGCTCTCCCAGACCGCGAACCCCGAGCCCGGACCGCCGGGCCACGGTCCGCCGCGCGCCGCCCGGCGACCGGTGCGGCCCGGCGTGCCGCTCAGTGACCCGCCGGCTGGACGGAGGGCGCCGGTGCGGTGCCGCCCAGGTGGGCGGGCACCCACCAGGTGTCGTCGGGGCCCTTGGGGCGCACGGGGTAGGCCCGCTGTGCCGCTTCGAGGAGTTCCTGTACGCGGGCGCGCAGCCGCTCGGTGAGGGAGTCCGCCGACTCGCCGGGCTCCGCGGCCATCGGCTCGCCCACCCGCATGGTGATGGGGAAGTGGTTGCGCCCCAGGTCGCGCTTGTGGCCCTTGGTCCACAGCCGCTGGGTGCCCCACAGCGCCATCGGCAGCAGCGGCACGCCGGCCTCCTGCGCCATGCGCGCCGCACCCGACTTGAACGTCTTGAGCGTGAAGGACGGGGAGATCGTCGCCTCCGGGAAGACGCCGATGATCTCACCGGAGCGCAGCGACTTCACCGCGTGCCGGTACGCGTCCACGCCCTGCCGGCGATCGACCGGGATGTGCTTCATCGCCCGCATCAGCGGCCCGGAGACCTTGTGCCGGAAGACCGACTCCTTGGCCATGAAGCGCACCAGACGCTTGGCGGGACGCGCGGTCAACCCGGCGAAGACGAAGTCGAGGTACCCGATGTGGTTGCTCACCAGGACCGCACCGCCCCGGCGTGGGATGTTCTCCGTGCCCTGGATGTCAAAGCGCAGATCCAGCGCCTTGAACAGGGTGCGGGCGGCGCCGATCACCGGTGGGTAGACGAGCTCTGCCATCAAGGGGACCCTTCTGCCATTCCTTGGGAGGGTTCTCCCGATGGAAGTTACGCGGCCGTAGCTACGGGCTTTCCGCTGATCGTGCCTGATGTCGGGCGTCGCGGCCAGCCTTCAGGGCGCCCGGGAGGGAGATCCTCGTCACGGGAGGCAACCAAAAGCGCCCGTGCGCGGTCTGCCCTGGCCAAAGTGCCTCCTGCCCGGCCTCGCGTGGCGCATGCTTGATGTATGACGCAACGACTGACGGCCGACGAGCTGGCGGGCGCCCCGCTCGGCGAGCGCGCCACGCTGGTCCAGTTCTCCAGCGCGTTCTGCCAGCCGTGCCGGGCCACCCGGCGGGTGCTGGCCCACGTCGCCACGCTGGTGCCCGGCGTCGCGCACGTGGAGATCGACGCGGAGGCCAGGCTCGCGCTGGTGCGGCGCCTGGAGGTGCGGCGTACCCCGACCGTCCTGGTGCTGGACGCGGCGGGGGAGGTGGTCTCGGTGGCCGAGGGGCAACCCCGCACCGCGGATGTCATCGCCGCCGTGGGGCGCGTCCTCTGACGGCCCGTGGCGTACCTCGCACCGACCGGCACGATCGCGACAGGGAGCCCCCATGACGGCCTCGCCCGGACGTCGGCGGCTCCTTCCCGCCCGCCGCCCCGGACGTCTTCCGTGCCTCCGTCCGCCGCCAGGCCACCACCGCCGCGGTGGTCACCGTGCCCGGCCCGTGCCCGGACCGTCCCCGGTGGGCCTCACCGCCACCTCGCTGTCCTCCGTCTCGGCCGAGCCCCCGCTCCTCTCCTTCGGCGGGGGCACCGGGCCGTCGAGCTGGCCGGTCCTGTCCACCGCCCGGCACGTCGGTGTCCACCCGCTGGGCGAGCACCAGCGGGCGCCGGCCACCGGGTTCGCGACCAGCGGCGCCGACCGGTTCGCCCCGCCCACCCGCTGGCGCCCGGCCCCGAGGGCGTGCCGCTCCTGGAGGGCGTGCCGGCCTGGGTGGTGTGCGAGGTGGTCGCGCGCGTGCTCGCCGGCGACCACCGGGTGCGCGTCGCCCGGGTGCGCGCCGACGACCCGGCCGGAGCGGGCCGCCCGCCGCTGTACCACCGGGGGCGCTGCAACGCGCTGCGGGACTGAGCGGGGCCTCCTCGCCGTTGGCAAGGTCACAGTTCAACGGCCTTGCGGACCAGGAGAACCGTGGGTGTACTGACGAGTAATATTTTGGTCGAGGGTGCCAGCCGCCCCGATCGGGATCTGCCCCTGAAGGCGCCTATGCTGCCAGCACACGGCAGTTTGCGAAGAGACGATGCAGTAGGAGAGCCGGCGTGAGCTTGAGGATCGTTGTCTGTGTGAAGTACGTGCCCGACGCCACCGGCGACCGGCACTTCGCCGAAGACCTGACCACCGACCGTGACGCGGTGGACGGCCTGCTGTCCGAGCTGGATGAGTACGCCGTCGAGCAGGCGCTCCAGATCTCCGAGGAAGCGGACGACGCGGAGATCACCGTACTCACCGTCGGCCCCGAGGACGCCCGGGACGCCCTGCGCAAGGCGCTGTCGATGGGCGCGGACAAGGCCGTCCACGTCGAGGACGACGACCTGCACGGCACCGACGCGCTGGGCACCTCCCTCGTGCTGGCCAAGGCCATCGAGAAGGCCGGCTACGACCTGGTCGTGTGCGGCATGGCCTCCACCGACGGCACGATGGGCGTCCTGCCCGCGCTCCTGGCCGAGCGGCTGGGCGTGCCGCAGGTGACGCTGTTGTCCGAGGTCGCCGTGGCCGACGGCAAGGTGACCGGGCGCCGCGACGGCGACACCGCCAGCGAGCAGCTGGAGGCGGCCCTGCCGGCGGTCGTGTCCGTGACCGACCAGTCGGGCGAGGCCCGCTACCCCTCGTTCAAGGGCATCATGGCGGCGAAGAAGAAGCCGGTGGAGTCCTGGGACCTGGAGGACCTGGACCTGGAGGCCGACGACCTCGGCCTTGAGGGCGCCTGGACCGCGGTCGAGGCCGTGGCCGAGCGCCCGGCGCGCACGGCGGGCACCATCGTCAAGGACGAGGGCGAGGGCGGCAAGCAGCTCGCCGAGTTCCTCGCGGGCCAGAAGTTCATCTAGGCCGCGCCCGCGCCGCCCCCGGCGGAGTGCGGACCCCGGCGGCCCCGGCCGCCGTGGGCCCGGCACCCGCCGACGCGGCCCCTGGCGGGGCGCACCGCCCGCGCCGCTCCCCCCGTCTCGTACTTTCTTCGCAGGAGAGCAGATCCATGGCTGAAGTACTCGTCTATGTCGACCACGTGGACGGCGCCGTCCGCAAGCCCACCCTCGAACTGCTGACGCTGGCCCGCCGCGTCGGCGAGCCGGTCGCCGTGCACCTGGGCCCCGGCGCGGACGCCGCCGCCAAGGTGCTGGCCGAGCACGGCGCGGTCCGGGTGCTCGCCGCCGACGTGCCGGAGTTCGCCGACTACCTGGTCGCGCCGAAGGTGGACGCGCTGCAGGCCGCGTACGAGGCCGTCTTGCCGGCCGCCGTGCTCGTCCCCTCCTCGGCCGAGGGCAAGGAGATCGCCGCGCGCCTGGCGGTGCGCGTCGGCTCCGGCATCATCACCGACGCCATCGACCTGGAGGCCGGCGACGAGGGCCCGGTGGCCACCCAGTCGGTGTTCGCCGCCGCCTTCACCACCCGCTCGCGCGTCTCCCGGGGCACCCCGATCATCACCGTCAAGCCGAACTCGGCGCCGGTGGAGGTCGCCCCGGCCGAGGGCGCGGTGGAGCAGCTCGCCGTCACCGTCGCCGACAGCTCCAGGGGCACCAAGGTCGTCTCGCGCACCGCGCGTGAGTCCAGTGGTCGTCCGGAGCTGACCGAGGCCGCGATCGTGGTCTCCGGTGGTCGTGGCGTGGGCGGTGCCGAGAACTTCCCGATCGTCGAGAACCTTGCCGACTCGCTCGGCGCGGCCGTCGGCGCCTCGCGCGCGGCCGTGGACGCCGGCTGGTACCCGCACACCAACCAGGTCGGCCAGACCGGCAAGTCGGTCTCCCCGCAGCTCTACATCGCCGCGGGCATCTCGGGCGCCATCCAGCACCGGGCCGGCATGCAGACCTCGAAGACCATCGTGGCCATCAACAAGGACGCCGAGGCCCCGATCTTCGAGCTGGTCGACTACGGCGTGGTCGGCGACCTCTTCGAGGTCGTCCCGCAGCTGACCGAGGAGGTCAAGTCCCGCAAGGGCTGACCCCGTCGGCCGGCTCTCCGGGCCGGCACCCGCGTTCACCACGGCAGGCCCCGCGCACCTCGCGCGGGGCCTGCCGCGCGTCGGTAGGGCCGTGACCGCCCCGCCGCTCGGCCGGTCGCGCGCCTGTGGCGCGGGCGGTGTCGCCCCTCTCGCGGGGCGCGGACAGCTTCGCCACGCGGACTTCACACGTCGCTTTACGGAATAAGGGTTCGCCCTACGGAAATAAGAGGGCGGGGCGGGACACGAGACGGCGGCCACGGAGCCTGGGGGCTCCGTCCACGAGGAGAGACCGGCGGCCCGACTCCCCGCCATGGACGCCGAGCTGACCCGCCGCCACCCCGGCGACACGGATGGCGATCAGCCCGGGTACACCGTCGACGCCCTCGGCGACACCCGCACCGCCGACACCGCGCGCACCTGGGGCGACCAGGCGCTGGTGACCCGGGCCGCCCACGCGCCGGACCCGGCCGCCCTCGCCGCCCTCCTCGGACTGCCGGACCGCCTCGTCACGCCCCGCTCCGCGCGGGTGCGCGCCACGCTGGAGCGCGAACCCGTCGAGGACCTGCGGTCGACCTCGGGGACGGCCGCGAACCCCGCCCGGACACCGAGGAGAACGCCGACGCCGCGCCTGCCCCCCCCGCACGGTGGCCGCCGCCCGCGTCGGTGGCGGACCCGACCAGTTCCCGCCGTACGCGGGCATCCGCGGCACACGCCCGGAGGTGGCCGGGCGCGAGCGGGCCGCGCGCACCCTGGGCGTCTTCCTCACCGGCCTGGTCGACGCCGGCGGCCCACCTGGTGGCCCGGCCCTCACGCTGCCCAAGGTCAGCCACTCCGAGCGGGGGCGCGCCACGGCCCACCTGTGCCGGAGTCCACGAGGGCGCGTGGGCGCGCCCCGGGCCGCGTCGGGTTCGAGACCCAGACCGAGACGCGGGCCGTCGTCGAACCCGACAGCCGGGCCACCACCGCCACGTCGACCGACGCCCACGCGTGACGCCGCCGTCCACGCCTCCCGCCGCGAGGGGCTGGGCGAGGCGGCCGGCCGCCTCGCGGCGTACGCGGGACGTGGGGCGGCGGAGCGCGATGGCGGGGCGTTGGCGTGCGGTGGCGGGGAAAAACCGGCGGCCCCGCCCGTGCCGCACGCCTACGATCGGCCGGGGCGGCGCCCGCCCCGGCCGGGCCGGGACGACCACGGGCGGCGCGGAGGGGGATGGGCACAGGGATGGACAACACCGAGATCGCCGCGTTCGGCAAGCTCTTCCGGGACTTTCTCGACCAGGTCGTCCACCGGGACCACGTGGACCCCGAGCGCTCGCTCGACCTGCGACTGCGCGAGCACCTCGGTCAGCCACCGGAGCGGGCGCCCATCGTCAAGGCCAGCTACCCGGCGTACGACCACGCCAACGTGCACCTGGCCGTGGAGCGTTGGTTCGCCGAGGACGGGCGCGCCCACGAGCTCATCGGGCTGGCCACCGAGACCGACCGCGGGGACTCGCTCTCGGAGATCATCGAAGGCACCCAGCGCTACGGCCGTTACGCCGTGGGCGCCGTCGACTACGCGTACCTGCCGGTCTCCACCGACGAGGAGCTGGCCTGCGTCGCGTTCGGCATCTACCTGGGCCGTGACGGTGACGAACCGTTCGTCGTCCTGTTGCGCGGGCCCGACGACGACTACAGCAGGAACAAGGTCGAACTGGAGGTGCTCGCCGCCAGCCGGGACGCCGCCAAGCGGCTGCTGGCCGGCGTGGACCGGCTGATCCGCGAGCACAACATCTTCCGTGGCAAGGTGCTGTCCTTCCAGAGCACCGACTTCGAGGACGGCATCGGCCCGTTCCGCTTCCACCCCAGGCCCGAGCTGAGCGCCGCCGACATCGTGTTGCCCGCGGGGCTGCTGGAGCGCGTGGAGCGACAGGTGGTCGGGGTGGCCCGACGTCGCGAACGGCTGCGCGCGCTCGGCCAGCACCTGCGGCGCGGGCTGCTGCTCTACGGGCCGCCCGGCACCGGCAAGACGCACAGCGTGCGCTACCTGCTCGCGCAGCTGCCCACCTTCACGGTGGTGGTGCTCTCCGGTATGAGCATCCAACGCGTGGGCGCCGCCTGCTCGTTGGCCCGCCACCTCCAGCCGGCGCTGGTGGTCCTGGAGGACTGCGACCTCATCGCCGAGTCCCGCGACCACGCGGACGGCGGACAGCCGCTGCTGTTCCAGGTGCTCAACGAGATGGACGGGCTCGGCGACGACGTCGACGTGGCCTTCCTGCTCACCACCAACCGGGCCGACATCCTGGAGCCCGCGCTGGCCCAGCGCCCCGGCCGGGTGGACATGGCCGTCGAGATCCCCCTGCCGGACGCCGAGGGCCGCCGCCGGCTGCTCGACCTGTACGGGGCGGAGCTCGGGCTTCCCGAGCACGCGGTGGTGGAGGCCGTGGCGCGGACCGAGGGCACCACCGCGTCCTTCGCCAGGGAGCTCATGCGCCGCACCACGCTGTACGCCGCCGAGCGCGAGGCCCCCCGGGCGACGGCGGAGGACCTGAGCACCGCGCTGGGCGAACTGCTCTCCGACCAGGACACGTTGACCCGACGCCTGCTGGGTGTGCCCGACCCGGAGGCCGACGCCCCGCGCGCCGGACGCGCGGACGGACGGCTGCCGGACGAGTTCGACGACGACCGCTTCCTGGACTGAGCAAGGCCGTCCCCGCGGCGGTCGCCCCGGCCCCGCCGCCCGCGACAGCGTGGCGGACGGGCCGGTCAGCGGGGCTCGCCGTGCCAGCGCCAACTGGTCAGCCGGGGGCGGCCGGGCAACTCGGCGCGACCGGTGGCCCACAGCAGGGTGCGCCAGGGGTCCTCTCCGCCGTCCCGGGGCGCGTGCGGGAAGAGCCGCGCGAGCACGCGCGCGCACGGGTCGGCGGGCGGCGCCCAGCCAAGCCCCAGCCCCTCGGCCAGGTCGTGCGTGTGCACCAGCGTCTCCACGATCCCCATCGCGGCGAAGCCCTCCGGGTCCGCGGCCCCGAAGGTGTGGTGGGCGCGCACCTCCGACGGCGTCGTCCGCACCATCGCGACCAGCAGCGCGCCGCTGGCCGCCAGCACCCGCAACAACCCGGTCGGTCCCGCCGCGCGGTCCGCGTGGATGGCGTTGGCGGGTCCGCCGGGTCGGCGGCTCTCCCAGACGAACGGCACCTCCGACTCCAACGGTGGCGAGGGCAGGGCCAGTTGGGCGGCGTACGCGAAGAGGTCGTCGCTGAGGTGCTCGACGGTCTCCCAACAGCTCCACTCCAGCGTGCCGGCCCGGCCCTCCCAGGCGGTGGCCGGTGCCTGGCGCAGCGTGTCGACGGCGGCGCGCACGGCCCGGTCCAGATCGTCGGCGGTCACGGGCGAGCGGGGTGTCTGTGATGGCTGGTCCATGCGGCGCACCCTAGTCGGCGAGCGCGGCGCCGCGTCCCGGACGTCGCGTCACCCAGGCAGCGCCGTACGCCGTGCCGCTCTCACACCGTCGCGTGGCGGTGCGCGGGTGGGATCTCCCCCGAGCCACGGGCGATCAGCCGGGTGGGGAGCACCACCTGACGGGGCTCCTCACCCGCGCCCTCCAGGCGCCGGAAGAGCAGGTTTGCGGCGGTGCGCCCGAGTTGGGCGGAGTCCTGGGCCACCACGGTCACCCCGGGCGAGAGCAGATCGGCCAGTTCGAAGTCGTCGAAGCCGACCAGTGCCGCCCGACCGGGGTGGGCCGCCAAGACCCGTACGACCGTGACCGTCACCCGGTTGTTGCCGGCGAACAGCGCGGTCACCGGCTCCGGCCCGGACAACATGGTCTCGGCCGCCGCCACCACGCGGCTCGGGTCGGTGGCGCCCAGCGACATCCACGCCTCGTCGACGGGCAGGCCGGCGGTGGCCATGGCCGCCCGGTAGCCGCGCAGCCGCTCGACGGCGGTGTGGATGCGGGGCTGGTCGCCGATGAACCCGATGCGGCGGTGCCCGTGCCCGATGAGGTGGGCCACCGCGTCGCGGGCGCCGCCGAAGCTGTCGGAGAGGACCGCGTCGCAGGCGATCCGACCGGCGGGCCGGTCCACGAAGACGGTGGCCACCCCCGCCGAGATCTCCGGCTCCAGGTAGCGGTGGTCGTCGCCGGCCGGGATGACCACCAGCCCGTCCACCCGGCGGGCGCACAGCGCCAGCACCAACTCCTGCTCGCGGGCCGGGTCCTCGGCGCTCGAACCGTTGATCAGCAGGGCCCCGTGGTCCCGGGCGACCTCCTCGACGGCGCGGCTGAGCGGTCCGTAGAAGGGATCGGCCAGGTCCTCCAGGACCAGACCGACGCTGGCGGTGCGGCCCTTGCGCAGGATGCGGGCGCTGTCGTTGCGGCGGAAGCCGAGCGCGGTGATCGCCTCCTGCACGCGGCGTTCGGTGTCGGGTGTCACCCCGGGCTCGCTGTTGACCACGCGGGAGACCGTCTTCAGGCCGACCCCCGCGCGGGCCGCGACGTCCTTCATGGTGGGCCTGTTGCCGTAGCGGGGAGCGGGGGTGCCGTTGCGTTGTGTGGTGCCCCGGGCCGGGTCAGTCACGGTGCGCTCGTCCTGTCATTGAGTTGTCTGATGGCGGCGTCGGGTTGAGCATAGCCTCTAGACAACGTTGTCAAATTCGGAGGAGACTATGACCGGAACAGGGGTCCACGCGCCGACGCCCCTGTGCCGGGCCGCGTACATTCGGCTCCCACCTGTCCCACAGGACCGCTCCGGGTACGCCAACCAGCGCCCACCGCCTGTCAGGAGACCGCCCCATGTCAGATGAGCTCGTCGCCGCGCTGGACATCGGTGGCACCAAAATCGCGGGCGCGCTCGTGGACGGGACCGGCGCACTGACCGTACGGGCACGCCAGGCCACTCCGGCCCGCGCTCCCGGGCCCACCGTGATGGCCGCGGTGCGCGCCGTACTGGAGGAGCTGACCGCGACCGCCCAGTGGTCGCGCGTGGTCGCCCTCGGGATCGGCAGCGCGGGCCCGGTGGACGCCTCGGTCGGCACCGTGAGCCCGGTCAACATTCCGGGTTGGCGCGAGTACCCGCTGGTCAGCCAGGTGCGCCGGGCGGTGGACGGGCTGCCGGTCACCCTCGTGGGCGATGGCGTCGCGATGGCCGCGGCCGAACACTGGCAGGGCGCCGCGCGCGGCTGCGCCAACGCCCTGTGCATGGTCGTCTCCACCGGCGTCGGCGGCGGGCTGATCCTCGGCGGCACCCCCTACTCCGGGCCGACCGGCAACGCCGGACACATCGGGCACATCAGCGTGGAGCTGGACGGTGACCCGTGCCCGTGCGGCAGCCGGGGTTGCGTGGAACGCATCGCCAGCGGCCCCAACATCGCGCTGCGCGCCGTCGCGGGCGGCTGGCGCCCGGGCTCCGGGGGCGCCAACGCCGCCGCCGTGGCCGCCGCCGCCCGGGCCGGTGACGCCGTCGCCCGCGCCTCCTACGAACGCGCGGCGCGGGCGCTGGCGGCCGGAATCGCGGCCACGGCCGCCCTCGTGGAGGTCGAGCGCGCGGTCATCGGTGGCGGTGTCGCGGGCGCGGGCGAGGTGCTCTTCGCGCCACTCCGCCGGGCCCTGCGCGACTACGCGCGGCTGTCCTTCGTCCGGCAACTGTCCGTCGTACCAGCTCAGATGGGTACCGATGCCGGTCTGGTGGGCGCGGCGGCGGCTGCCGCGCGGGCCATCGGCCGTACCGGCTTCGGCGCGGTGACCGACCCCCGGCCCGGTCAGTGTGTGGGGCGCTAGGGGCCGCTGAGGCCCGGGGCCTAAGCTGAGCCTCACGGGGCGCCAGCACGCGCGCGGGGGACGCGCACGGGTGAGCTGGGCGCGGCAACGGGCGCGTGAGGGGACAGCGGCACGGTGAGTACGGGGGACGGCGCGGATCTGACCGGCAGGGTGCTCGGTGGCAGATACCGGGTCACACGACAACTCGGGCGCGGTGGCATGGGCGTGGTCTGCGCGGCCGTGGACGAGGTGCTCGGCCGCGAGGTGGCGGTCAAGGTGCTCCGCGCCTTCACCGACGCCGGACCGGAGGAACTGGCCGACCTGCGGACCCGGATGCGCCGCGAGGCGCGCGCGGCGGCCCGTGTCCGGCACTCCGGCGTGATCACCGTGCACGACGTCGCGGACGAGAACGGACTGCCCGTCATCGTGATGGAGCTCGTCGACGGGCCCTCGCTGGACGACGTGCTGAGCGCCGAGGGCGTGTTGGACCCGCTGCGGGCCGCGGCGATCGGGGCGCGGGTGGCCGAGGCGCTGGGCGCCGGCCACGAGGTCGGCGTACTGCACCGGGACGTCAAGCCGGGCAACGTGCTGCTCGACCGGGCGACCGCGCCGGGAGCCCGTGGTGGCGCGGGTCCCTCCGGCACGGGTCGGGTCGTCCTGACGGACTTCGGCATCGCCAGCATGGACACACCCGACGACGGGGCCGCGACCAAACTCACCCGAAGCGGTGAACTCATCGGCTCGTTCGACTACCTCGCCCCCGAGCGGGCCCAGGGGCACGAGCCGGGCCCGGGGTCCGACGTGTGGGCGCTGGGCATGACGTTGTACGCGGCTGTCGAGGGCTCGTCCCCCTTCCGCCGCACCTCGGTGTGGTCGACGCTGACCGCCATCGTGACCGAGCCCCTGCCCGAGCCGCGCCGCGCGGGTCCGCTCACCCCGGTGCTGTGGGCCCTGATGGCCAAGGACCCGGCGGCCCGCCCGACGGCGGCCCAGGCCGCCGCGCTGCTCGACGCTGTGGCGGCCGGACACGCCTCGCCGTTCGCGTCGGGCGCGGGCGCGGCGTACGGGGCGGCGGGCGGCTCGGTGCGGGGCGCGGGCGGTGGCTGGGTCGGCGCGCCCGGTGGCGCCGGCGCGCCCGAAGGGGGCGGGCCCGCTCCGGGGAGCGTGCCCGGCGCTGCTGGTGGCCATGGCGCGTGGGGCGCGCCCGCCGCGAGCCAGGCCGGCGGGGGTGCCGGCGGGTTCGGTGCGGCGGGGGCACCGGGGACGGCCGGGGCGCACGGTGCCGCTGGCGCTACGCCGATGCCGGGAGTGGCCGGTGCCTCACCCGTGGGCGCGACTCCGGGCGGGCCCGGCGCGGTCGGGATGGCGGGTGGCGGGGCGCGGGCCACTCCGCTGGGCGGCCAGCCGGACGCGGCTGGGCACGCGGGGCAACCCGGTCAGGTCGCGTCGACGCGGGGGCGGGGCGCGGCGGGTAGCGGAGGTGCGGGGGAGACGGTGGTGGCCGACGGGAGCCGGCGCACCCGGCGGTTGCCCGCGCGCCAGCGCACACGGCGCACCACGCTGATCGCGGTGACCGCCGCCACCGTGCTGCTCGGCGGCGGCCTGACGTACGCGCTGACGGACCCGGGCGGCGACGACACCACGGCGGGCGGCGAACCGTCCGCGCGCCCCACCGGGGGGCCCGAAGGGGGCGCCGTCGACCCGAACGGCGGGGCGAAGGACCCGGCCCAGGGCGGCGGCGGGGGCAAACGGGGGGTGGCGGCCGACGTGTCCCCCACACCCACGACCTCGGACGAGCCAGCCCGCCAGCGCGAGGACGAGCCGGACCAGGGTGAGACCGGCGACGACAAGCGCGAGAAGCGGGGCAAGGACGACAAGGACCGCCAGCGCGCGGAGGACGGGCGGGAGGCCCGGGACGAGCCGACGGCCACCTCACCCGGCCCCGACGCCTCGTCCAAGCCGCCCGCACCGGCCTGTCACCCCGCGGGCGCCGGCAAGCACGACTGCACGGTCTGGAAGTCGGCCGCCTCCCACACGCGCGACGGTGCCCAGGTGGGCACGCTCAACCAGGGCACCAACTACTTCTTCTGCCAGGAGAACCTGGGGCGCCGTGTGACCTCGGGCGCCTGGACCAACGTCTGGTGGGCCAAGACCGACGACGACAGCGGCAACGCGGGCGTGTACGTGAGCGCCGTCTACCTCAAGGGCGGCGCCAACGACCAACCCGTCCCCGGACTGCCGGTGTGCTGACCGCGCGCCGTCGACCGGTGCGGTCGCGGTACTGCCCCCCTTCCTCTCCGCTCGGCGTTCGGGCGTAGCCGAGGCGGGCCCGATCGCGGGGGAGGCGTGGCGAGGTGACGCGACCTCGGGCGCGTGGGAGCAGCACCGGAGCGCAGGGGCGCGTACGAGGGAGCGCAGGCGTACGGGCCTGCGTGGATGCCTGCTCCGCCGGCCGTGGCGAAGGGCACGGCCCGCGACGGCGCGCGGGTGACGGCGGTGTGGGGTGACCGCGGCGTGCCAGCGGGCTCCGTGTCGGGCGCGCACCGCCGTGGCGGGCCGGCGTCCGCTCCGGCGAGCACCCCCGCGACCTGCGCATGGACGCCGAGCGAGCCCGCCTTGAGCCGCTGTTTGGCCAGCGGCCGGCGAGGGTGTGGCCGGTCGCTTCACCAGTGCGACGCGACGTGCCGTAGCCGCCGGCTCCTGGGCGCGGCGGGCCCGCGCTGATCAGCGGTGCGACGGCGACGAGGCATCCTGTGGCGCGGCGGTGAGGCGGCACCGGGGCCACCGCCGTGGCCCCTCCGACGCGCCCCACGGTCAACTGGCGGCACGGGCGCGCCCCCTCCGAACCGCACACGTTTTCGTGGCACGGTGATGCGGGCAACTGTCTGGGTGCTACGGAGGAGGGGGAACCCGTGATCGTCTGGCTGAACGGCACGTTCGGCGTGGGCAAGACCAGTGCGGCGCGTGAGGTGTGTGAGCTGCTGCCCGACAGCACGTTCTTCGACCCCGAACTGATCGGCGGGGGCCTGCGCAGGATGCTGCCGAGCAAGCGTTTGGCGGAGGTGAGCGACTACCAGGACCTGCCCTCCTGGCGCCGTCTGGTGGTGGACTTCGGCGCGGCCCTCCTCGCGGAGGTCGGCGGCGTGCTCGTGGCGCCCATGACCCTGCTACGCCAGGACTACCGGGACGAGATCTTCGGCGGCCTGGCCTCCCGTCGTATCCCCGTGCACCACATCGTGCTGCACGCGGAGGAAACGATCCTTCGCGAACGCATCGAGGGCCGCGTACTCACTCCCGACCGGCCCGAGGAGGACGCGGCCGTCCGGAAGTGGTGCCTGGACCACCTGGAGCCCTACCGCGCGGCGCTGCCCTGGCTCACCACCGACGCACACGTCATCCGCACCGACCGGCTGACCCCGAGCCAGACCGCCGAGCGCGTGGCCCACGCGGTACGGGAGGGCGCCGCGGTCTGTCCCATGGTCCAGACGCCGCGCCCCCGGGCGGAGACCGTGGCCTCCGGGGTGCTGCTCTTCGACGAGGACGACCGGGTACTGCTCGTGGACCCCACCTACAAGCCCGGCTGGGAGTTCCCCGGCGGCGTCGTGGAGTCCGGCGAACCCCCCACCCGGGCCGGAGTGCGCGAAGTGGTCGAGGAGTTGGGCACGCGTCTGGACGCACCGCTGCGGCTGCTGGTCCTGGACTGGGAACCACCGCGCCCGCCGGGATACGGCGGGCTGCGTCTGCTCTTCGACGGCGGGCGGCTGAGCGAGGGCCAGGTCGCCAGGTTGTCGCTGCCCGCTGACGAACTGCGTGGCTGGCGGTTCGTCACCGAGGACGAGGCCGCCGACCTGCTCCCCCCGCACCACCTGAGCCGACTGCGCTGGGCACTACGCGCCCGCGAACGCGGCTGCCCCGTCAACCTGGAGCAGGGACTCCCCGTCGGCAACCCCTTCGCGGCCTGACCCACACCTCCGGCCACGCGCTGCCCCCACTCCGCATCACGCCCCGGGCGAGCTCACGCCTCCGCCACGCCCCCGCTCCAGGCCACGCCCCCGCTTCAGGCCCGCGCCGCCCCGCGAGCCCACGACCGGGCTGGCCCTCGTCCAGGCGGGCTCCCGTGCGGATGGGGACGGTGCGCCGTGGCACCGCACCACCGAGCTCGACGGCGCATGCCTCCGCGGGGTGGGGGTGCGCCAGAGGCGGCGGGCCCGCACCTGGGTCGGCCGGTGGGCGTGTCGAGGGCCCGTTCCCGCGCCGGGCCGGTGTTTGCGTCGGGGGCCTGTTCCCGCGTCGGTCGGTGTTCGTGTGGGGCCCGCTCGCGTATCGGGTTGACGTCTACGTGGGGTCGCTCCGGCTCGGGCATGGGCTGAGTGGGCGTGCCGGGGCTCGTGCCTCTGCCGGGCATACCGGCCCGCCTGGCCTGGCGGCGCTGGGCCCGCACCCGTGTCGGTTGGTGTCTGCGTTGGGTGCCCGTTCCCGCGCCGGGCTGGGGCCTGTGTCGGGGCTCGCGCCGCTGCCGGGCGTGCCGGCGCGCTCAGCCCGGCCGCGCTGGGCCCACACCCCGCGTCGGGCCCGCACTCGTGCCGGACGCGCACCCGCGTCGGGGCCCGCTGCCTGGCCGCGGTCCGTCGTGCGCGTCGGGGGGCGTGCTTCCGTCGGGCTTCGCGAGTCCGCTGGACCGGCACTCCGGCCGGGTCCCGTACTCGAGCCGGGCCGCTCCTCGGCCCAGGCTCACACGCGGGCCGGGCTCCGCTCGCGCCGGTGTCGGGCTCGTATACGCGTCGGGGCAGGCTCCCGTCGGGCCTCGCGCGCCCGCTGGCCCGCACTTTGGCCGGGGCTCGCACCCGAGCGGGGCCCGGACCTCCTGTCAGCGGGCCCGCTGCGTCCGGGCTCGCCACTCCGCACCGGGGCCCGCCCTCGCGTCGGGCCGGCCGCTGCCGCACCAGGCCCACCCGCGCCGCGCGCGGCGACGCGACGGGTCCGGCCGCGGGGGTCGGGCCTGCTGTGGCCGGCGCGCTGGCGGCGCGCGCCGGCCGGTGCGGGAGCCGTCAGCTCCCGAACACGACGGGGCCGGGGGCCCGGGCCGGGCGTCACCCTCACGACCGGCCCACGTACGCGGGCTCGTCACGGCGACCGGCGCCGTCACCACGTCGGCGCGGAGCGCCCGGCCAGGGCCCGGTCGGGGGCGGTGCCCAGCCGTCGCTACGCGGCGGCCTTGTGCGTCGCGTAGCCGACCAGGAACAGCGCTTCCGCCAGCGAGAGCCGCTCCAACTCCTCCGGAGAGACGCTCTCGTTGACCGCGTGGATCTGCGCCTCCGGCTCGCTTAGCCCGATCAGCAGGATCTCCGCCTCCGGGTAGAGCGCCGCCAGGGTGTTGCACAGCGGAATGGAGCCGCCCATGCCGGAGATCTGCATCTCCTGGCCGTCGTACGCGCGGCGCATGGCCTCGGCCATCGACGCGTAGGCCGGGCTGCTGGTGTCGGCGCGGAACGGCTGGCCCTGGCCGACCTGCTCCACGGCGACCTTCGCGCCCCACGGCGTGCTCGCCTCCAGGTGCGCGGTCAGCAGGCCGGTCGCCTCGGCGGCGTCCACGCCCGGCGGAACCCGCAGGCTCACCAGCGCGCTCGCGCTCGCCTGCACCGAGGGCGTGGCGCCGACGACCGGCGGGCAGTCGATGCCGAGCACGGTCACCGAGGGGCGGGCCCAGACACGGTCCGCGACGGTGCCGGACCCGATGAGGCTCACGCCGTCGAGCACCTTGGCGTCCTTGCGGAAGTCCTCCTCCGTGTACTGCAAGCCCTCCCAGCTCGCGTCGGAGGCGAGGCCCCGCACCGTGGTCGAACCGTCCTCGGCACGCAGCGAGTCCAGTGCCCGGATCAGCGCGGCCAGGGCGTCCGGCGCGGCGCCGCCGAACTGCCCCGAGTGCAGATTGCCCTCCAGCGTGTCCATCTGGACACGCACCAGGGTCATGCCGCGCAGCGTCGCCGTCGCGGTCGGCAGCCCCAGCCGGAAGTTCCCCGCGTCCCCGATGACGATGGTGTCCGCCGCCAGTAGCTCCGGGTGGGCCTCCGCGTACCGCTCAAGCCCTCCGGTGCCCTGCTCCTCGGAGCCCTCGCAGATCAGCTTCACGTGAACGGGTATGCCGCCGTTCTCCTTGAGGGCCCGCAGCGCCGTCAGGTGCATGATGAGGCCGCCCTTGCAGTCGGCGGCCCCACGGCCGTACCAGCGGCCGTCGCGCTCGGTCAGCTCGAACGGCGGCGAGAGCCAGGCGGCCTCGTCCAGCGGGGGCTGCACGTCGTAGTGCGCGTACAGCAGGACCGTCGGGGCGCCCTCGGGTCCGGGGAGGTAGCCGTAGACCGACTGGGTGCCGTCCGGGGTGTCCAGGAGGGCGACGTCCTGGAAGTCCTCGTCCCGCAGCGCGCCGGCCACCCAGTTCGCCGCCGCCTCGCACTCGCTCCTGGGGAACTGCGCCGGGTCGGCGACCGACTTGAAGGCCACCAGCTCCGTCAGCTCCGCGCGGGCTCGGGGCTGGAGTGCGGCCACGGTCTCTACGAGCGCCGCGTGGTCGGGTCGGCGGACGGGGGCTTGCTCCATGGAACGCTCCTTGTGGGCGCGGCGTTGTGTCCGTACGTACGGGCGAAGGATGCACCGATCTTCCCACAGCGGGGCCGCTGAGCGGCGCGCCGTAGGATGCGAGCGGTAGCCGAAGCGAGCGGTCGAGCGGGAGTAGAAGTACATCGTGAGCAGCGACAACAGCGGCGGTATGGATCTCAGCGGCGGCGACGCGGCCGACGACGGGGAGTCGGTGTGGGACGTCGTGGTGGTGGGGGCGGGCCCGGCGGGCGCCTCCGCCGCGCACGCCGCCGCCAGCGCCGGCCGCAGAGTGCTGCTGCTGGAGAAGGCGGAGCTGCCCCGCTACAAGACCTGCGGGGGTGGGATCATCGGTCCCTCCCGTGAGGCTCTGCCGCCCGGCTTCGAGATGCCGCTGCGCGACCGCGTGCACGCCGTGACCTTCTCGCTCAACGGCAAGCTCTCGCGCACCCGCCGGTCCAAGCAGATGTTGTTCGGGTTGATCAACCGGCCCGAGTTCGACGCCGCGCTGGTGGACACGGCCACGGCCGCCGGGGCCACGCTGCGCACCGGGGTGACCGTCTCGCGCGTCGAGCAGCACGGGCCCTCGGTCCCCGATCGGCGCACCGTCGCCGTCGTCCTCACCGACGGGGAAACCGTACTGGCCAGGGCCGTCGTCGGCGCCGACGGCAGCGCGAGTCGGATAGCCGGGCACGTGGGCGTCAAGGTCGAGCAGGTGGACCTGGGGCTGGAGGCGGAGATCCCGGTGCCGCCGACTGTCGCCGAGGACTGGGCGGGGCGTGTGCAGATCGACTGGGGTCCGATTCCCGGCAGTTACGGCTGGGTCTTCCCCAAGGGCGACACCCTGACCGTGGGCGTCATCTCGGCGCGCGGCGAGGGCACCGAGACCAAGCGCTACCTCCAGGACTTCATCGCCCGACTCGGCCTCTCCGGGTTCGAGCCGAGCATCTCCTCCGGCCATCTGACGCGCTGCCGTTCCGACGACTCGCCGCTCTCCCGTGGCCGGGTGCTGGTCTGCGGGGACGCCGCGGGTCTCCTCGAACCGTGGACGCGGGAGGGCATCTCCTTCGCGCTGCGCTCGGGTCGACTGGCGGGGGAGTGGGCCGTGCGCATAGCGGAGGCACACGACGCGGTCGACGCGCGCCGGCAGGCGCTGAACTACGCCTTCGCCATCAAGTCGGGCCTCGGTGTGGAGATGGGCGTCGGCCGCCGCCTGCTGCTCGCCTACGAGCGGCGCCCCGGCATGGTGCACGCCGCGATCACCGGGCTCCGCCCGGCCTGGCGCGCGTTCGCCAAGATCACGCGTGGCACCACCACGCTCGCCGAGATCGTGCGCACGCATCCCTCGGCGCGGCGCCTGATGACGGCCCTCGACCGAGGCTGACCCGCCGCCTTCGCCGCCGGGCCCTCTCCGCGAGCCCCGCACGGCGCCTTGGGCGGCCGGCGGCAGGGCCCACCGCACTCGCCCCGACACGTGGGACGCGGGGAGGCGGGTCACGGCCCGCGCCGTCGGGTGGGTGATCGTCGCGCACCGTGTGGATCGTGCGGCTCCGGCTGCCGCCTCCGCGCTCCCGGCGGGCGTGAGGAGGCGGGGCGTACGGATGCGTGGCCAGGCCCGGACACGGGCGCGGGGTCCGGTCGGTGCCGGCGGGCGGGTGTGTCGGTCGGGGGTGGCGGCACGCGGGGGCCGGCGGTCGCCCGGTGGCGCCGGTGGTGCGCCCTCAGCGGTGGGTGGCACTGACGGGCTCGCGACGGTCGTGAGTGGGGCGCCCCGTGGTCTGCCGGTGCTCGGCGGTGGTGTCGTGGTGCGAGTCCGTGGCGGGTGCCTGCCGGAGGAAGCCTTCCCCGGCCTCCTCGTCCGCGTAGATGAGGGTGAAGATCGGGTGTCGGCGGCCGACCTCGGCCAGTTCCGCGTCGCTGGACGTGCCCGTGGCCCCGTCGAAGAACCGGCCGACCTCGAAGCCCCAACGGGCGAGGTAGGCCCGCAGCACCCGGGTCTTCTCCGGGCCGTCGGGAAGCTCTATGGCGTGGAAGGGGCGCACGCGGCGGCCTTTCCTGAGCTGGCCGCCACCCGCTGCCCGCATGTTCCGCACCCACTGGGTGGTGCCTCGGGCGGACACCAGGAAGTGCTGCCCTTCCAAGGTGAGCGGGTTGACCGGCACGCTGCGCCATTCGCCGGTGGACCGGCCGCGCACCGACAGTTCGGCACTGCCGTACACCGAGATGCCCCGCCGGGCCAGCCACGCGATCGTGCCGCCGAACACCCGGGCCTCGAACCAGCTGGGCTTCGCGTAGTGCGTCATGGGGGCCTCCCGTGGAGAAGTGGGTCCGCGACGGAGACGTCACGGGCTCGTGGCGAGAGCGGTGCTCTCTCTTGAGATCAGTGTGCACGACGGGTCGCCACGAGGCAAGAGCACTGCTCTCCTTTTTGGTTGGTGCTCTGATGTGGTGGCACACTGGCCGCATGAGTGCCATCAAAGGAGCCAGGGAGCGGGCCCGGGGCGAAGTGACCGCCGCGATCAAGGAAGAGGCGCGGCGGCAGCTCGCCCACGACGGCGCCGCCAAGCTGTCGCTGCGCGCGGTCGCCCGCGAGCTGGGCATGGTCTCCTCCGCGCTGTACCGCTACTTCCCCAGCCGGGACGACCTGCTGACCGCGCTGATCATCGACGCCTACGACGCGCTGGGCGCGGCGGCGGAGGCCGCGCTCGCGGAGGCGGGCGGGGCGGATCCGGTCCGGCGGTGGACGGCCGTCTGTCGTGCCGTCCGCGCGTGGGCGCTGGCCCACCCGCACGAGTACGCGCTGATCTACGGTTCGCCCGTGCCCGGCTACTCGGCGCCCGGCGACACCACGGGGCCCGCCGCGCGCGTCGGGCTCGCCCTGATCGCGATACTCCGCGACGCGCACGAGGCGGGAGAGCTGTCGGTGGCGACGGAGGAGGCGGCGCCGCCCCTGTCGGTGCAGGACGACGCGCGGCGGCTCGCGGACGTGCTCGACATCGACCTGCCGGCTCCGACGATGGCCGGCCTGACCGCGACCTGGGCGCAACTGTTCGGGCTGGTCAACTTCGAGGTGTTCGGGCACTTCAACCACGTGGTCGAGGCACGGGAGGCGTTCTTCGACCAGGCCACCGCGGGGCTGGCCCGCCAGATCGGCCTACTCCCCGGGGAGTAGGCTCGCACACCGCGGCGGGCTGACGCGCGAGGCCGGGGCGCGGTCTAGCGTGGCGACATGAGCACGGAACGAGTCCACCGCGTGGGCGCAGACCACACGCCTCGGCGGTGGGCGGGCACCGGTCCACCGTGGTGGCGCTGGGCCGCCCCGCCCTCCGGGCGGCTGCCCTGGGCCTCCTCGCTGGCCCTGGCGCTCTTCCAACTCGTCGGCACGCACTTCGCCGCCCACCGACAGCCCGAGCGAGCCGACCTGGACCCGCTGGCCTGGCTGCTGCTGGTGCTGGGCCCCGCGCTGTTGGTGGTGCGCCACCGCTCCCCACGAGTCACCGTCTTCGGTGTCTGCGCCGTGGTCACGGTCTACCTCGCGGCCGGCTATCCGTACGGACCGATCTTCCTGAGTGTCGCCCTCGCCTGCTTCTCCGCCGTCACCACGGGCCACCGGCGGGCCGCCTGGGCCGCGGTCGGCCTGGCCTGGGCGGCGCACGCCCTGGCGACCCACTGGCTCTACCGCTGGCTGCCGCCCGAGGGCGACACGGCGGCCGGCTGGTGGCAGGAGATGGGCATCGCCGCCTGGGTGCTGGCGATCCTCGCGCTGTCCGAACTGGCCCGGGTGCGCCGCGAGCGACTCGCCCGCGAACGCACCGAGCGGGAGGCGACCGAGCGCCGCCGCGCCGAACAGGAGCGGTTGCGCGTCGCCCGGGAGTTGCACGACGTCCTGGCTCACAGCATCTCGGTGATCAACGTGCAGGCGGGCGTGGGCCTCGCGCTGCTCGACCAGGACCCGGAGCAGGCGCGGGCCGCGCTGACCACGATCAAGGGAGCCAGCAAGGAGGCGCTGGGCGAGGTGCGTCAGGTCCTGGACAGTCTGCGTACGCCGGGCAGCGCGCCCCGCTCGCCGGCCCCCGGGCTCGACCGCGTCCCCGAACTCACCGAACAGGCCGCCGCCGCCGGTCTCCGCGTCGAGGTGCGTACCGAGGGCCGCCGGGCGGACCTGTCGCCCGGCGCCGACCTCGCGGCCTTCCGTATCGTCCAGGAGGCGCTGACCAACGTCATCCGCCACTCGGAGGCGCGCGCCGCCCGCGTCGTCCTGCGCTACGAGCCGAGCGCGCTACGCGTCAGCGTCGACGACGACGGGCCGGCCAGCTCCGACACCGCGGTCGGGCGCGCGGAGGCCGTGTCCGGCGGCAACGGGCTGGTCGGCATGCGGGAGCGGGCCGCCGCGTTCGGCGGCACCGTCGAGGCGGGACCGCGCCCCGACGGAGGGTACCGCGTGCACGCCCGCATACCCCTGCCGCACAAGGAGGCACCGTGATTCGCGTCGTGCTCGCGGACGACCAACTGCTGGTACGCGCCGGGTTCCGGGCGCTGCTGGCGGCCCAGCCCGACATCGAGGTGGTCGCCGAGGCGGCCGACGGCGAGCATGCCGTACGCCAGGTCGGCGAACTGCGGCCCGACGTCGTCCTCATGGACATCCGCATGCCCGTGCTCGACGGCCTCGCCGCCACCCGGCGGATCACGGGCGATCCGGCGCTGGGCGGGGTGCGGGTGGTCATGCTCACCACCTTCGAGCTGGACGAGTACGTCTTCGAGGCGATCCGCAACGGCGCGTCGGGCTTCCTGGTCAAGGACACCGAGCCGGCGGAGCTGCTGCGCGCCGTGCGGGCCGTGGTGAACGGCGACGCGCTGCTGTCACCGGGTGTCACGCGCCGCCTGATCGCGGAGTTCGCGGCCCGCTCCAAGGGGCCTGCCTCCGTCGGCCTGACGGAACTCACCGACCGCGAGCGCGAAGTGATGGCCCTGGTCGGCATCGGCCTGTCGAACGAGGAGATCGCCCGCCGTCTGGTCGTCAGCCCACTCACGGCGAAGACGCACGTCAGCCGGGCCATGGTCAAGCTCGGCGCCCGGGACCGCGCTCAACTGGTCGTCCTCGCCTACGAGTCGGGTCTCGTGCGACCCGGCTGGCTGGGCTGAGCCGCGCCCGACCGGAGCGCGCTGTCGACCAGCGGGCGCGCCACCCGCGCCGGGGCGCGCGCCTGGGGGACAGGGGCGCGCGGCTCAGAACAGGGCCTCCGGTCGCGGGGGCGCGCTCGCGGCCAGGTGCACCGGCGCTGTGGTGGCGCCCTTGGGGTCGGCCGCCGTCAGCGGCCACCCGGCCAGCTGGCGCGTGTCCAGCAGCAGGGCGCGGCCGTCCGCGTCGAGCAGTTCGACGTCGGGGCCCGCCACCGCCTCGACGCTGCCGACGACCGTGCGGTGCGGGGCCAGACGCACGAGCCCGACCGGACCGGGCGGGCGGCGGCGGCCGAGCGCGAAGGCCGCGTCGTGGTGCACCGGTTCACAGGGCAGCGGGCGCAACGAGTCCGGCAGCGCGGCCAGGGCGCGCGCCCGCTCGTGCAGCGCGGCGAGCTCGGCCGCCCGGTCGGCCCGGGGCGGCGCGGTGGCACGGGCCGCCCGCTTGGCCGCGTACGGAATCCGGTCGGGGACGGCGAGGGCCGCCCCCAGCACCGCCTCGGCGCGCCGTGCGGCCATCAGCGGGCCGCGCCCGAGCAGGACGTAGGACAGCGCGGCCTGTTCGAGCAGCCGGACCCCCTCGCGCTCGGTCGCGGTGATGCCCACCTTGATCGCGCCGGGGCCGAACCAGGCGAGGTAGACGTCGTAGGGGCGCGGGTCGTCGGCCCGGGTGTCGGCCGCCACGGAGTACGACCGGTCGAGTCGCGCGCACTCCGGGCACTGCGCGGACACCGCCGCCAAGGGGACCGTCGCGAGGGTGGGGCAGGCCGTGTGCCGGGCGCCCCTGCGCACCCCGACGCAGTGCCGCGCCGCGCCCGTGGTGAACGCGACGGCCCGGCCCCGGGACAGGGCGGAGGAGCGCTCGCCGTGGACGGGGTGGCGCCACAGCAGGGCGGGTTCGGCGGCGGGAGTCCAGCGCAGTCCGGCGCACCGCCAGCCAAAGTCCCCGGTGCCCGGCGCGTGGTCAGCGGTCACGGCCCACCCCCCGGTCCGCCGCGCGATCCGCGAGCCGGGCCCCGCCCGGTGGGCGGCCCGCAGGGCTCGCTTCGTGGACCGCGGCGCGCCCCGGCGAACACGCGCGCTCCCGGCCGTCCGGGCCTCCCGCCGCACGCGCCCGCACGCCCTGTCGCGCGACCGGCTCGGGCCCCTGGGCCCGTACGCGTCGGAGAGAGCCCCGTGCGCGAGTGGCCGGGGCGGGTGGCGCCTGTCGCCCGGCGACCGGATCGGCGGGAGTCCAGCGCGCGTGGCCGGGACGTGCCGGCGCCGGCTGGTATGACCGTCGACCGCACCACGGCAGGCCGCACCACCCCGCGCGGCGGCCTGCCACCCCGCAGCCCTCGCGCCGTCCGCCCCCGAGGCTCACCGATGTCGCTCACTCCGCCACCATCCCTGGCCGCCTCACCCTCGTCTCCCGAGCGCCACTCCGGGCCGAATCCACCCCGGCCATCCTCCCGCCCCCGCCACGGCCGCTCACCCGTCCCCGTCCACCCACGGCTCGCGCGCGGGGCGGCCAGCGGGTGCGCGGGCCCGGCGGGTCGACCCTCCCGCCGCCGGGCGGACCCGGCGGCCGGCCACCGGCCCGACGGCGGGCCCGGCCGGGTCGGCGTACGTCGTACACCTCAGCTGATCGCTGACGTCGCACGCCAGAGCTCGGCGAGGGAGGCGTCGCCCACTGTCCGTACGACACCGCTCGGCGGGCGGTTCCACAGCGTGAGGTAGAGGTCGGCCGTCGCACCGATCCACGCGCACTCCGCCGGGCCGAGCCGCTCGCCCGCGTCCGCCGGGGTGCGCCGGCCCGGAGTGGGCTCGTCCCGCTCCACGGTCAGCGGATCCTCGGACAGCCGGAGCGTCCAGCGCTCGCCCGTGTCCGTACCGAGCAGCCGCAGCACGCCGGGCCGCGTCGCCCGCACCCGGCTGCGCCCCTGGCCGTGGAAACCCGTCAGGAGCTCGGCTATGCCGTCGGCGGCGAAGTCCGTGTCGATGATCGAGAGGCCGCCGTCCAGGGCCAGTTCGGCGTCGACCCGGTGCACCGTGGTCTCGTGGGCCTGGCGTCGCGCCCAGAAGGCCAGCGGCGTCGGCGCGGCGAAGAAGGTCCAGCTCTCCAGGTCCTCCGGAGCGGCGCGCAGCGCCGCCACCAGTGCGGCGTGGCCGGTCCGGTACCAGGCCAGGAGGGCGGGCCCCGTCAGCTCCGGGTCCTCGGGCGCGCGGTGGGGAGCGGTCTGGGCCCGCGCGACGAACCCGGTGGCCCACCGGTGCACCCGGCCGACGTGGGTCACGAGGTCGTGCACCGTCCAGTCGGGGCAACTGGGCACCCGCGCCCGCCATCCGGCCCGCTCCGCGGCGTCACCGAGCCGCGTGCCCTCGCGGTCGAGGGTCTCGACCAGCCGTGCGATCTCCATGCGTCGAGTGTGTCAGCGGGCACTGACAATCGCCTCGTCACCGAGGCCGCCGGACCGGGTGGGCCCGGGGCGGCCCGCCCCCGAGGCCGGGGTGACGCGGTCGATTGGGCCGGGGCCGGCCACTACCGGGTCGCGCCCCACCCGCGCGCCGACGGGCGCCCGCGCGCGGCCCCGCGCCGCGCCGGCAGTCACGCGGTGTGCACCGGCCTGCGGCGCGGGCCGGCATACGGGGCGACGCGGTACGCGACGTGGGCTGGCCTACGGCGCGGGCCGCTCGGAACGTATCCGGCCAGAGCCCTGCGCGAGCCACCAGCGAGCGCCGCGCCAACAGGCCGAACCCCAGCCTTCCCCAGCGGCCCAGCGCCCCGGTGCCCCTCGCCACCCCACCCGGACGAGCCCCACTCCGACGCCCCCGCAGCCGCGCCCGCCCCCGCACGCCGCGCCCACCGCTTGGCCGCGCCCCCCGCATACCGCCACCAGGCTCAGCCTCGCGCGACGCCCCTCCCGCACCCGACCCATCCACCCGCCCTCGACCCGTCGGCCGGCCCGCCCCACCCCTTCGGGTAGCCCTCCGCCCGCCTCGGGCCCCGCTGATCCGAGTCAGCTCGCGGCCCGCCCTGGACGCCGTCCTGGTGCGATCCGTACGCCGACGCCACCGGCCGCGCCACCGCCTCTCCCACCCGGCGCCGCGCGTGATGTGAGGGCCGACGGGGGCGGGGCAGGGCGGGGGCCCGGCGGCGGGCCGGTCGCGCCCCCGTGGTCCCGCCCCGGCCGGCACCCCGCGCTGGCTGGCGGTGGTGGCGGGCACGGGGCGGGGCGTACCGGGACGGGTGAGGGTCAGCCGGCCGGTGGGTGGAGCGCGTGGCGGGCGGCGTAGGCGACGCTCGCGGCGATCGCCGCGAGCAGCGCCACCGTGGTCAGCGCCGTGGGCAGGGAGAACCAGTCGGCCAGGAACCCGATGGCCGGCGGGCCGCAGAGCATGCCGCCGTAGCCGAAGGTGGACGCGGTGGCGACGCCGCTCGGACCGGCCAGCGCCCCCGCTCGTTCGACGGCGACGGGGAAGATGTTGGCCAGGCCGAGCCCGGTGACCGCGAAGCCGAGCAGGGTCAGCCAGACGGTGGGAGCCAGGGAGCCGGCGAGCATGCCGACGGCGGCTGTCGCGCCGCCCGCCACCAGGGCGCGCGTCTGGCCCAGGCGCTCCAGCACGGCCGTGCCGGTCAGTCGGCCGAGGGTCATCGTGGCGGCGAAGACCGAGTAGCCGGCCGCGGCCAGGCCCGGATGTGCGTGGAGGTCCTGTTCCAGGTGGAGGGCGCCCCAGTCGGCCAGCGCCCCCTCGCCGTAGGCCGTACAGAGGGCGATGAGCCCGAGGACGGCGACCAGCCCCCGGGCGCGTCGGGCCGCTCGCGCGCCCGCCGCCCGCTCCGCCGCGCCCACCCCGCCGGTGGCGGCGCTCCCAGTGGTGGTTCCACCGGGTGCGGCCGGGGACGTGTGGTGGCGCGGGGGGATCGGGTGGGCGAGCAGCGCGCGGCCGGCGAACGCGGTGAGCGCCAGGCCGCACACGGTGAGCGCGGCCAGGTGCGTGGTGACCGGAACTCGTCCCGCGACCAGGCCGCCGAGGCCGGCGCCCAGCATGCCGCCGAGGCTGAACGCGGCGTGGAAGGTGGGCATGACCGGTCGGCGTAGCGCGGCCACCAGATCCACGGCCGCGCTGTTCATCGCCACGTTCAGACCGCCGTAGCCGACCCCGAAGAGGAGCAGGACCAGGCCGAGGGCGAGCGTGGAGTGGGCGTGCGCCGGCAGGGCGACGCTCAGGGACATCAGGACGGCGGCGACGACGGTCATCGGCTGGTGGCCGTAGCGCTGACAGAGCCGACCGGTGATCACCATGGTGGCCACCGCGCCGGCGGAGATGCCCAGCAGGGCGAGCCCGAGATCCCCGGTGGAGGCCCCGGTCCGGTCCTTGATGGCCGGAACGCGGACCACCCAGCCGGCGAAGACGAAGCCGTCCAGAGCGAAGAAGAGGGTGAGTGCCGCCCGCAGGCGACGGATGGCGGGGTCTACGGTGGCGTTCCTCCGCCCCCACGGAGTGGCCGTCCGTATTTTGTTTCGCGTCGGCACAAAGCCAGAATAGGTGCGTGACCCAGACACGGACAAGACTGGAGCGGGGCCGCGGAGCCCTCGGCCCGGCGCTGGAGCTCGTACACACCGGACGCGCGCCCACGCGCGCGGTCCTCACCGCCGAGCTCGGTGTGACCCGCGCCACCGCGGGAGCCGTCGCCGCCGAACTGGAGGCGCTCGGCCTGATCCGGGTGGACTCCCGCCCCGGGGCGGCGGCCGGCACCCAGGGCCGCCCCTCGCACCGGCTCACCGTCGCTCCCGACGGCCCCGTCGTACTCGCCGCACAGGTGCACGTGGACGGCTTCCGCGCGGCGCTGGTGGGCCTCGGCGGTCAGATCGTCGCCACGGCGCCGGGCTGTATGACCGTACCCGCCGACCCGGCGGCCGTGCTCGACGCCGTCGTCGCGGCCGGCGCCGGGCTGCTCCGCGAGAGCGGGCGCCGCTGCCTGGGCGCGGGGCTCGCCGTGCCCTCGGCCGTCGCCGAACCCGAGGGCACCGCGCTCAACCCGCTGCACGTCGCCTGGCAGGCGGGCGCGCCGGTGCGCGACCTGTTCCGGCGCAGCCTCGCCCGCGCGGGCGTTCCCGGGCCGGGCGGAGCGGTGGCGACCCGGTCGGGCGCGGTGACGCCCGATGCCGCCGGGGTGCCGGTCGGCCAGGCCGGCAACGACGTGAACCTGGCGGCTCTGGCCGAGTACCGACACGGCGCGGGCCGTGGCGCCCGGCAACTGCTCTGCGTGGCCACCGGCCACCGTGGTGTGGGCGGGGCCCTGGTGCTCGACGGGCGCCTGCACACCGGCAGTTCCGGGCTGGCCCTGGAGGTCGGGCACCTGACGGTGCGCGAGGAGGGCCGGGCCTGCCACTGCGGCGGCCGTGGCTGCCTGGACGTCGAGGCCGACCCGCTGGCCTTCCTGAGCGCGGCCGGGCGCACGCCCGGCCCGGAGGTCTCCCTTCTCCAACAGGCGCGCGACCTGCTCCGCGAGGAGTACGCCGACCCGACCGTGCGCGCCGCGACCGAGCTGCTCGTCGAGCGCCTGGGCCGTGGCCTGGCCGGGTTGGTCAACATCCTCAACCCGGACCGTGTCATCCTCGGCGGGCTCCACCGCGACCTGCTCGACGCCGACCCGGAGCGGCTGCGTGCCGTCGTCGCGGAGCGCAGCCTGTGGGGCCGCAGCGGCGGGGTGCCCATCCTGCCCTGCACGCTCGACTACAACAGTCTGGTGGGCGCGGCCGAACTCGCCTGGCAGCCGGTCCTGGACGACCCGCTGGCGGCCCTCGGCGGCTGAACGACCCGACCACCCACCCCCGAACGGGCGATGGAGCCCGCGCGCACCCCCGCGCTTCGCGGACCATCCCGCGCGCGGGCGGGTGGCGCCTCCGCGCCCCGCCCCATGCGCCCCCCCGCGTCGTCAGCCGCCGGCCGCTGTGCGGGTGTCGGGGGCGGGGCGTGTCGCCGGCGGCGCGGGTGGTGGCCGCTCGGCCAGGGTCGCGAGGCGGTCGGCGACGCGCTCGGTCACCGTGTGCTCCGGGTTGGCCGCGAGCCACTGGCGGGCGTACGCGGTGGCCACCCGCCACTGGGCGGGGGTGCACTCCTCGCGCTCCAGCAGCGCCGCCACCAGCGAGCCGACACCACCCACCGGCTCGCGGCCCAGCAGCCAGGCCAGACCGTGGTCGATGGCGCGCGCGGCCTGTTCGGCGGTCAGGCGCTTGCCGAGCAGCAGTCGCAGCAGCGGCTTGGCCTCGCTGGTCTCGGCACCGTCCACCTGCCGCAGGGCCCGTTCGATCGCGGCCTGTTCGTGCTCGGGCGACAGGTCGCGGGCGCGCAGCAGGGCCAGCAGCACCGGGCGGGTCTTGAACGTCCTGCCGCTGGTACGGGTCAGCAGCGTCAGCGCCTCCTCGGCCGCGTCCCACCGCTGCTCGGCGCTCAGCTCCGGCGTACGCAGCAGCTCGATGATCACCAGCCGGGCCTTGACCACCTCGGGGGAGCGCAGATACGCCAGCGCCTGGCCGGCCACGGCCCGCCGCTGCTCGGGGCGTAGCTCCTCGTTGGCCAGCAGGGCCACGAAGTCCCGCCAGCTCAGCACGGAGGTCAGCGCGGCGTGCACGGCCGAGAGCATCAGGCGCCGATCCAGCGCGCCCTCGGTCGGCCCGTCCGCGGGCCACGGGGGCGCCGGATCCGGGCCTCTCCCCTCGGGCTGTGCCGCCCCGGTCGCGTCCACCGGCCCGGGGGAGGGGGCCTCGCCCGCGCGGGCGGACGCGTCCCCATCCGCGTCGACAGGCGCGCCCGCGCCCGCCTCGCCGGAGGTGTTCCCGCCGGCCTCGGGGGGCGGACGGTGGGCCTCGTCGGGGCGGGCCAGCAGGCGGAGCAGCACGGCGCCGCGCTCGGGGTCCTCCGGGTGGGTCAGCAGCCAGGCGCGGGTCTCCTCGACGCCGCGTAACCAGGCGCCGAACGCGTCGTCGCCGTGGTCGGTCAGGAACGTCCGGACCTCCGGCGCCCACGGGCGTTCGGAGTTGACCGCGTACCAGTTCAGCGCGTGGACGTTCAGCGCCCCCCGCCGCGCGTCGGTGAGCCCGTGGCGACGGGCGAGCGCGAACAGCACCCGGGGCGCGTCGGCGGCCCGTTCGCACGCGGCGAGCCAGTCGAACCCGAGCGCGGTGGCCCGCGCCGCGTCGGCCTCGGGCAGCGCCCGGTCGAGCAGCGCGAGCAGCGGCGGCAGCACCCCGCCGACGTGCTCGGCGGCCACCAGGCGGGTGGCCTGCTCACCGGCGGTCGCCTCCTGCCGGGGGGAGAGCCGGGGTTGGCGCAGCACGGCGGTGACGGCGGCGCGCCGGGCGCGCACCGGGGTGTCCGTGTCGAGGCCGCCGGCCAGCGCCCGGTCGACCAGGAAGTCCGCCTCGGCCGCCGTCAGGTCCGGCTGGTCCAACAGCGCGGCCAGGTCGCTCAAGTCCGGGGCGGTCAGCGGCGCGTCACCCTGCGGCCAGCCTCGGGCGCCGCCGCTCCAACCGCGCTCCCGCAGCACGCGCAACCACAGGAAGCCGCGGTCCCGGTGCCGCCAGGGCTGGCCGAGCCAGTGCGTCGCATGGGCGATCGCGCGCTCCCGCCGCTCCCGCCGCGACTCGTCCGTCGCCAGCAGCGCGCGCAGGGTCGGCCCCACCTCGTCCACGGGCCCCTCCGGCGCGCCGGCCTCGGCGGCCTCCTCCTCGGCGGGGCCGGCCCCGGGCGGCGGCGTGTGGTCCGCGCCCTCGCCCGTGCCCGGCGCCGGCGCGGGCAGCGCGCCCGTGCCCGGCTCCGGCCCCCGGGGCGCGTGGTCGCGCAGCCAGACCAGGGTGGCGTCGACCGCGCGGCGCGCCTGGTCGGGGCGCAGCCCACGGCAGGAGAGGGCGGCACGGTGCACGGCGGCGCCGTCGGCGTCGCCACCGTGGGTCTCCAGCCAGTACAGGGCGAAGTCGGCGCTGCGGTGCAGCTGCTCGCCGGTCGCCGCGCCGGACAGCAGGGCGCACAGCACCGCGGCGGCCTCCGGCGCCCGTGGATGCTCCCGCGCCCAGGCCAACGCGCGCTCGGCCAGCTCGGCCGCGTGCCCGGGGACCAGCGCCCGGGCGTCCACCAGCAGCGGGCGTACGACATGGCCGGCGGTCGTGCTCGCGCCGTACGCGCACACCCACGTCCACGCCATCTCGGCCACTCGCGCGCGCTGTTCGCCGGCCAGGGCGTGGTGGGGCAGCAGCGGGCCGAACACCTGGGCCGCCGCGAGGGACTCGGCGTGGCCGTGCTGGAGCCAGAGCACCGCCTGGTCCACGGCGCGCCCCGCGCGCAGCTCCGCCAGGTCCTCCCGGCGCAACAGGGCCCGCAGCACGAACCGGGCCACCGGCTCCGCCTCGTTGTGCGCCAGCCAGGTCAACGCGATACCCGCGGTCTGCTTGTACTGCTGGCGGCTGAGTTCGGGATGGTCGACCAGCGGGGCCACCACGAAGCTGGCGACGCGCTGGACGCCGTGGCCGTGGCCGATCCAGGCCAGCGCGGCCGAGATGGCGCGCCGCGCGGCGGTGTGGTCCAGGTCGGTGCGCGAGAGCAGCCGGTGCAACACGTGGGCGGCGTCCGAGGTGTGGTGGACGTGGAGCCAGCTGAAGGCGTGCTGCCCCGCCGCCAGCAGTCGCCCGGCCGCCAGGGTCCGGTCCTCGCGCAGCAGCGCGGCGATCACGAACCGTGCCGAGCGGTGCCGCTTCCACAGCTCCAGCCAGGCCAGCGCGTAGTCCGCGACCGGCTCCTCGTCCTCCGGGGGCAGGTCGCGCCGCTCCAGCAGCGCGTGGATGACGTGGTGCGAGGAGTCCGCCCCGGACCCGCTGCGGTACAGCCAGGTCAGGGCCGCCGCCACCAGTTGCTTGGGCACCGGGGTGGTGGCCGACTCGACGGCCTGGGCCAACAGGGTGCGCGCGGTGGGGGAGTCCCTCTCGCGGTCCACCCACGGCTGCGCCAGCTCGTCCCAGACCTCGTCCACCGTCGACTGCCAGGGGCGGCGGCTGAGCAGGGTGAGCAGCGCCTGGCGGCCCTCCTCGCCGGAGCGCTTGAGCAGGGCGCCCACGCGCGGCGCGTCCCGGCGCAGCCAGTCGCCGCTGAGCCGGGCCACCCGGCGCCCGTCGGCGTCGTCGAGGTCGGCGGCCAGCCGGGCCAGGTGACCGGCGAAGCCGCCGAAGGTGCGAGCGCTGATCAGCGAGGTGGCGAACACCTCCCGCACCGCGTCCGGGTGCACCGGCCCGGCGGGCAGCAGCAGTTGGCGTACGAGCTCGTCGGTGACGATGTCGTGGACCACCATCAGCTGGTCCTCGTGCGGCTCCTCCAGCCAGCCGAGCTCGGTCAGGCTGCGCACGACGTACTCGCCGTCCAGGCCCCCGTCGCGGCCGTCCAGGAAGGCGTCCACGGCCGCGACGACCGCCTCGCGCGGCTGCGGGCAGGCGTAGGCGGCCACGGTGGCGGCCAGCTGCCGGTCGCTGGGCGGGTGCGGGGGGCCGGTGGTGTCGCCGGCCTCCCAGTCGGCCACTTCCGGGGGGCGCAGCCGGTCCTCCTGGAGCCGGGGGTCGAGCCAGGCCAACAGGTCGTCACTGCGCCAGCCGGACAGGTGCGGCAGATCCCGCCGGGCCCGGTAGCGGCGTTCGATCTGGGCGGCGACCAGCAGCGCGATGATCGGCCGGTTGCCGCACGCCGCCCGCAGCGCGGGCTGGCCCAGCCCGTCGAGGGCGCGCGGGGCGACCACCGGCAGCATCGCGTCGATCACGGCGGCCTGGTGCCCACTGTCCTGACGCAGCGTCACCTCGTCGAAGAGCTGCCGTACGCCGCGCTTGCGCAGCACCGGCAGCGTGCCCGGCCTGGTCGAGGCCACACAGGCCACCTGGATGCCGCGCTCGGCCGCGCCCAGCATGAACTCGTCCGCCAGCGCGCCCAGATCGAGCTGGGCACAGGTGTCGAGGTAGTCCAGGACCAGCAGCACGCGCGGCTGGCCGGCGTCGAGGACGGCCGCTTCGAGATGGGCCACGGTCAGCGAACGCTGGCGGTCGGTGCGCACGTGCAGGACGTGCCAGCCGCTGTCGTGCGCGGCCTGTGCCACCTCGAAGCAGGTCCGCGTCTTGCCGGTGCCCGCCGCGCCCACCAGCAGCACCCCGCGCCCGCGTTCGGGGTCCACCAGTCGCTCCAGCAGCCGCGTCGGCGCCGCCTCGCTGTGCGGCCCGGGGCTGACGAACGGCAGGTGCTCGGGCAGCAGGTAGCTGTGCGTGCCCCGCAACTTGGTCAGCACGCTCTCGTGGGTGCGCACGTTGCTGGGCAGGGCGCGCGGGGCGCCACCGGGCAGCGGGACCTCCAGCGGCTCCGGATCGACCTCGTGGGCGCGCAGGTAGCGGGCGACCTTGCCGGCGCCGGCGAGGCCGTCGACGCGGGTGGCGACGGTGGAGCGGGTCCCGGCCGGGGTGAGGTGGGAGGCGTAGACGCCGACGATCAGGTGGGGGGTGTCGGCCCCGGGCCCGCGCGGACCGAGCACCGCCGCCCCGGAGAACCCCTCCCAGGGTGAGCCGGGCCCGGCCAGCGTCTCCGGCTGCGCGGTGTCGTGCCACAGGTCGAGGCCGTCGGCGTCGGGCCGCGAGGCGAGCTGGATGGTGCCGGTGGTCTGCCGGCGGCGGGGTCGGCCGGCCTCGCGGGCGTACCGGGGAAAGCCCATGGCGTGGAAGGGCACCGTGCCCAGGGCGTTGGGCAGCCGCCCGAAGCGCATCGGCGCCAGCGTGTCCACGGCGTCGGCCAGCACCAGCAGCGCCAGGTCCCGCCCGGCGTCCGGCACCACCAACTCGACGTCGGCCTCGCTCGCGCCCCGGCGCGGCCCCGGGCGCATCACCCGGTACGCGAAGGCCCCGTCGTCCACCACGTGCCGCGCGGTCAGCACCAGCTCGCCGGTCAGCAGGAACCCCGAACCGCCGTAGTGCACGGTGCCGTCGGCCCGGTCCACCCGCACCACCTCGACGGCCCGGTCCGGCAGGTCACGCACACCATCGTCCCCCGCGACCACCGTCAGTCCGGCCGCCGTTCGGGCCGGGAGGCGATCCGCACATGGTCGCCGGTGGCCGTCTCGGCGGCCAGTTGCAACGAGAGGGAGTGCGTGGTGGTGGTCGTCGAGGAGGCGCCGCCGTCGGCCGACACCACCCAGAACCTGAGCCCCGCGTGCCCCTCGCGCGCGTTCTCCACGGCGACCTGGAGATCGAGGCTGATGGTCTCGACGCGGAACCTGATCGTCTCGTCCTCGCCGTCGGCCATCGCCTCCGCCAGCTCCGCGCGCAGCCCGCGAATGACCCGCGCGAGCCCGATCTCCGTGCCCATGCCCCAGCTCCCCTCACGCAAGAACCCTCACCGTACAACGCTGCGCGCACCCCCCATCACCCCCCGATCACTCCCGTGCGACCGTCGCCAACCCACCGCGATCGCCCGCGCGTCCGCCGGGCCGACCCCCGCCGCGCGCCCCCGTGGGCGAGGGTCGCCGCGCGCGGTAGTCGGGCGGGCCGTGGCTACTCCCCGTGGGGTACGTCAGGTGCCGCTGGCCGTACGACGACCCAGGGCCCGCCACGGAGCAGGCTCGACCGTGACAGACAGCGCCCGACCACCGAGGAGTCCGATCACGATGAACACGCTCGCGCACGCCGGGGCCGACGGCGGCGGACCCGGCCCCTGGATCCCGCTGTTCCCGCTCGTCTGGGCCCTGGTCATCGGTGGCGGCATCACCCTGCTGCGACGTGCCGGCTGGCGTGGCCGTGGCGCCCGGGTCCGGCCCGCGACGCCCGGCGGTCCCGCCGCGCACTCGCCGCTGACCGTCCTCGGCCGCAGGTTCGCGGCGGGGGAGATCGACGAGGAGGAGTACTGGCGGCGAGTGTCCGTCCTCAACGAGGAGTTCGGCCGCGACGTCGCCGGCGGTGCGGCATGAGGGCCCGCCCCACCCCCGTGCCCGCCCAGCAGCCCGCGCGGGGCACCCGCGCCGACGCCCCCGCCTACGCCGCCGGCGTGGTCGACGCCGTCCGGGTCTACGGGTCCGGCGAGACCGAGGTGCGGGCCCTGGACGGGGTGAGCGTCGGCTTCCCCGTCGGACGGTTCACCGCGATCATGGGCCCCTCCGGGTCCGGCAAGTCCACGCTGATGCACTGCGCCGCCGGCCTCGACACCCTCACCGCCGGCTCCGCCTTCGTCGCGGACACCGACCTCGGCACCCTCGACGACCGCCGCCTGACCCTGCTGCGCCGCGAACGCGTCGGCTTCGTCTTCCAGGCGTTCAACCTGGTCCCCACCCTCACCGTGGCCGAGAACATCAGCCTCCCGCGAGACCTGGCCGGCCAGCGCGCCGACCCCGACTGGCTGGCCAGCCTCATCGACGTCGTCGGCCTCGGCGGGCGGCTGCACCACCGGCCCAGCGAGCTCTCCGGCGGCCAACAGCAGCGCGTGGCCGTGGCCCGCGCCCTCGCCGGCCGCCCCGACGTGGTCTTCGCCGACGAACCCACCGGCAACCTCGACTCCCGCTCCGGCCAGGAGGTCCTCGGGCTGCTCGGCCGCGCCGTGCGCACCATGGGCCGCACCGTCGTCATGGTCACCCACGACCCGGTCGCCGCGGCCCACGCCGACGAGGTGATCATGCTGGCCGACGGGCGCCTGGTGGACCGCCTGAGCGAGCCGAGCGCCGCACGCGTGATGGACCGCCTCATGGCGCTGGACCGAGCCTCCGAGGCCACCGGGAAGGCGACCGAGTGAACGGCCACCGCGCCACCGCGCGCCTCGCCCTGGCCTCGCTGCGGGCCCACCGTCGGCGCTTCGCCGGCACCTTCGTCGCCGTACTGCTCGGCGTGGCCTTCCTCGGCGGCACCCTCGTCATGGGGGACACGCTGCGCGCCAGCTTCGACACCCTCTTCGGCAACGCCACCAGCGGCACCGACGCCGTCGTACGCGGCGCGAACGCCATCACCACCCCCGGAAACGCCGCCGGCACCCGCGAACCCGTCCCCACCTCCCTGACCCGCGCCCTTGAGCGGGTGGACGGCGTCGCGGCGGCCGAACCCACCATCCAGGGCGCCGGCCAACTCGTCGGCAAGGACGGCGAGGGCATCGGCGGCAAGGGTCCACCCACCCTGGCCGGCAACTGGATCGCCGACCCCGACCTGAACGCCTACCGACTCACCGCCGGGCGCGCCCCCAGGGCGCCGGGCGAGGCCGTCATCAACCGGGGCGCCGCCAAGGCCGGCGACCTGGCCATCGGCGACACCACCGTGCTGCGCACCCCCGAGCCCCTGCCGATCCGCATCGTGGGCCTGGCCTCCTTCGGCGGCGAGGACGGCATGGGCCAGGTCACCTTCACCGGCCTGACCCGGGCCGACGCCGAGAGGCACCTGACGGCCCGGCCCGGCCGGGCCGCCAGCATCCAGGTGCGCGCGCGGCCGGGCGTCAGCCAGCGCGACCTGGTCGAGCGGCTGGAGCGCGTGCTGCCCCGGGGCGTCGAGGCCATCACCGGCGAGCAGTCGGCCGAGGAGAACCTGGACCAGATCTCCGGCACCTTCCTCACCATGTTCACCGCGCTGCTGCTGGTCTTCGCCGGCATCGCCCTCCTGGTGGCCACCTTCAGCATCCACAACACGTTCGCCATCGTCGTGGCCCAGCGCACCCGCGAGAACGCGCTGCTACGCGCCCTCGGCGCGGCCCGCCGCCAGGTGATGGCCGGCGCGCTCCTGGAGGCGAGCGCCGTCGGCGTGCTGGCCTCGCTGGTCGGACTGCTCGGCGGCATCGGCCTCGCGGCCGGCCTGGGCGCGCTCTTCCCCGCCGTCGGCTTCCCCTTCCCCGAGGGCGACCTGGTCGTCAGGCCGCTGTCGTGGGCGCTGCCGCTGGCCGTGGGCGTGCTGGTCTGCGTGGGCTCGGCGCTGTCGCCCGCGCTGCGCGCCGGGCGCACCGCCCCGCTGGCCGCGCTGCGCGAGAGCGCCGTCGACCACTCGGGAGCCTCCCGGACCCGCGCCCTGGGCGGGGTCGCGCTGGGCGCCGCCGGCATCGGCGGCACCGCGTGGGCCGCGCTGGCGGGCGAGCCGTCGATGACGCTGACCGCCGTGGGTGCCGTCGCCACGCTGGCCGCCTTCGTGGTCCTGGGCCCGGTGGCCTGCACGCTGGTGGTCCGCGTCCTGAGCGGCCCGCTCGGCGCGCTGCGCGGGATCAGCGGCGCGCTCGCCGGACGCAACGCGCTGCGCGGCCCCCAGCGGACGGCCGCCACCGCCACCGCGCTGATGATCGGCGTCACCGTGGTGTCGCTGTTCACGGTCTTCGCCGCGTCCCTGAAGGCGACGCTCAACGACACCGTCGCGCGGACCTTCGCGGGCGACGTGGCGGTCAGCGTCCCGGCGTTCGGCGGCGGTGGCGCGGGCCTGAGCCCCACGCTCGCGCCGGCGCTGGACCGGCTGCTCGAGGTGGACACCGCCCTGGGGCTCGGCCGTGGCGTGGCGAAGGTCGACGGCGCCGGCGGCCGGGAACTCACCGTCACCGACCCGGCCGCCCTCTCCGCCGTGCTGGACCTGGGCACGATCCGTGGCGCCCTCGCCGACCTGGGCCCCACCGGCCTGGCCGTGTCGGCCAGCGAGGCCGGGGCACACCGGTGGCGGGTCGGCAGCCGCGTCGGGCTCGCCTTCACCGACGGCGCCCGACAGACGTTCACGGTGCGCGCGGTGTACGAGGAGAAGGACCTGGCGGGCGACTACCTCATCACCCGTCAGGCCTGGGCCCCGCACCGGACGCAGGACGCCGACACCCTGATCGCCGTCTCCTTCCGGGACGGCGTGCCCACCTCCGAGGGCAAGCGGGCCGTCGAGCGGGTCGCCGAGCGGCGGGGCGACCCCGAGGTGCAGACCCGCCAGGAGTGGGCGGCGTCCTCGGCGGGCGGCATCGACATGATGCTCACCCTGGTCTACGCGCTGCTGGCGCTGGCCGTGCTGATCGCCCTGCTCGGCATCGCCAACACCCTCACCCTGGCCGTGCACGAACGCACCCGCGAACTGGGCCTGCTGCGCGCCGTCGGCCAGACCCGCGCCCAACTGCGCGCGATGGTGCGCTGGGAGGCGGTGCTGGTCGCCGCGTTCGGCACCCTCGGCGGGCTCACCCTCGGCGGCTTCCTGGGCTGGGCTCTGGTACGGGTCACGGCCAGCGCGGGCGAGGGCACCTTCGCTCTCCCGCCGCTGCCGCTGGCCGTCGTGGCCCTGGTGGGCGTGAGCGCCGGCGCGCTGGCCGCGCTGCGCCCCGCCCGCCGGGCCGCCCGGCTCGACGTGCTGCGCGCCCTCGCCACCGACTAGCGCGCACCCCGCGCCGACCGCGCGAGCGGGCACCCCCGCCCGGCCGCGCGGTCGGCCACCGCCGCTACCGCCACAGGCCCTCGGCCAGGAAGTGCTCCAACGTCGCGGCGTACGGCGCGATGTCCAGGCCCTGTTCGGCCAGCCAGGCGTCGGAGTAGTACTTGTCCAGATAGCGGTCGCCCGGGTCGCACAGCAGCGTGACCACGCTGCCGGTGCGCCCCTGCGCGACCATCTCGGAGACGATCCGCAGCGCGCTCCACAGCCCGGTGCCGGTGGAACCGCCCGCCCGGCGGCCGATGGCACCCTCCAGGGTGCGCAGGGCGGCCATGCTCGCCGCGTCCGGCACCTTCATCATCCGGTCGATGACGCCGGGCACGAAACTGGGCTCCATCCGGGGACGCCCGATGCCCTCGATGCGCGAACTGCTCTCGCTGCACGCGTCGGCGTCACCGGTGACCCAGCCGTCGAAGAAGCAGGAGTTCTCCGGGTCGGCGACGCACACCAGCGTCTGGTGCTGGAGGTAGCGCACGTACCGGCCGATCGTGGCCGAGGTCCCCCCGGTGCCCGCCGTGGCCACGATCCAGCTCGGTTCCGGATAGCGCTCCAGCCGAAGCTGCTGGTAGATCGACTCGGCGATGTTGTTGTTGCCCCGCCAGTCGGTGGCCCGCTCGGCGTAGGTGAACTGGTCCATGTAGTGGCCGCCGGTGGCGGTGGCCAGCGCGGCGGACTCGGCGTACAGGGTGCGCGGGTCGTCCGCGAAGTGGCACCGGCCGCCGTGGAACTCGATCAGGCGGCACTTCTCCCGGCTGGTCGTCCGGGGCACCACGGCGATGAACGGCACCCCGATCAGGTTCGCGAAGTACGCCTCGGAGACGGCCGTGGAGCCGCTGGACGCCTCGATGACGGGCTTGCCGGGGCGGATCCAGCCGTTGCACAGCCCGTACAGGAACAGCGAGCGGGCTAGCCGGTGCTTGAGACTGCCGGTGATGTGGGTGGACTCGTCCTTGAGGTAGAGATCGATGCCCCACCGCTCGGGCAGCGGGAAGCGCAGCAGATGGGTGTCGGCCGAACGGTTGGCGTCGGCCTGGACCTTGCGTACCGCCTCGTTGAGCCACGTGCGGTAGGCGAGGTCGGTGCGGTCCACGTCGACCGTCTCGGTGTTGTCCATGCCACTCCTCGCGCTGTTCCTCGGGACCGGCGGTGGACCTGACCCGATTTCGATCATAAAGCGGCTCTGGTGCCCGGCCCGCCCGGCAGGCAGACTGCCCCTTGGACATAGGGTGAGGCGAGGCCGAACAGCGGGCGGCCGGCGGGCCCGGCGGCCCGGGGCGATGGGGAGGCGGGGATCGTGGCGGAGGCCGAGTTCAACGCGACCGGAGTGCGGATCGAACGATCGTTGCGATCGGTGACCCGTGCCGGACAGGTGCTCATCAGGGACGGCAGACTGGAGCTGCTGAACAGCTACGGCGGTGAGATCGACAGCGCGCCGCTGCGCTCGGTGCAGGCGGGCAAACCCTGGTTCGCCGCCCGTGACCAGGCGCGCGCCATCGTCAACGGTACCCGGTACGTGCTGACCCTCGGTCAGCGCGACACGGGGGCACCGGACGGCTCCGCGGCGGCCCGGCGCTTCCTGGACGTGATCCGCTCGGCGCAGGGCGAGCCGCGTACGAGCTGATCCGCGAGTTGCGCGGCGGGGTGCGGGACGCGACCCTGAACGCATCGTGGTGTCACCGAGAGTTCACCAGTGGTCACGCTGAGAACCAGCGCGCTGGTCGTGCGCGGCGGATGTCCCCGGCGCACCCCTCTCCGTCCGCACCTGATGCAGGCTAGCCCTACGTCTCCAGGGAGTCGCGGCCGTGATCAACAGCCCGAGCAGGCAGTGCACCGTGGAGCTTCAGGCTCTGCCGGAGCGGATCGGCCAGGTCCGCAGAATCGTCTCGGCGCAGTTGCGCTACTGGCATCTGGACCAGCTCGTCGAACCGGCCGCGCTCGGCGTCTCCGAGCTGTTGACCAACGTCTACCTGCACGCCGAACCCGACAAGCGCTGCACCGTCGACCTGGTCTGGCTCCTCGACCGGCTCACCGTCTCCGTACGCGACGGCGACGCCCGCGAACCCGTGAGCCCCGCGCGGGACCCGCTGGGCACCCACGGGCGCGGGCTCGCGCTGATCGCCGCGGTCAGCCAGAGCTGGGGCGTACGCCAGGCGCGCGACGGTGGCGGCAAGACCGTGTGGTTCGCGTTGCCGGCCGGCCCCGTCACCGCCCGCCCCGCCCGCGGCCCCGCCGTCGGGCGGGCCCTGCCCCAGCCGCCGGCCGGCCCGACCCCCACCGTCACCGCGCTGCGGCTGGACGCCGCCCGCACGGCGCCACCCCTGGAGCGCTCCGCCGCCACCCCGGTCGCGGCCGGCTGATCGCCCCTTCCGACCCGGTCCGGCCTGGCCTGGTCGGCGCCCCCGCGCTGAGCCCGCGTCAGCCGTGGCTGTGAGGTGGTGTCAGGCGGGAGCGGGTCGGCGACGACGGGCGGTGCGGCACGGCCGCGTCGGAGCCGGCAGGCGCGCCCGCGGTAGGCGGGCGCGGGATGTCCGGGCGCCGGTCAGGCGAAGGCGCCGACGGCGGGCGGGTGTGCCGGAGGAGCCGGGTGGGGGCGGTGGCGGCGCCGGGGCGTCGCGCTGGGCTACTCGCCGGCCAGGACCAGCTCGCGCAGGTGCTCGGCCGTCTCCTCGCGCGCCGCGCGCGAGAGACCCGCGTCGGTCACCAGCACGTCCACCTCGCCCAGCGTGGCGAACGAACTCAGGCCCACCTTGCCCCACTTGGTGTGGTCCGCGACCACCACCACCCGTCGGGCGGAGCGGATGAAGTGCCGGTTGGTCTCGGCCTCGGCCAGGTTCGGCGTCGAGAGACCGGCCTCGGCCGAGACGCCGTGCACACCGAGGAAGAGCACGTCGAAGTGGAGCGAGCGGATCGCCGCGTCGGCCACCGGGCCCACCAGCGCGTCCGACGGCGTCCGCACCCCACCGGTCAGCACCACCGTCGCCGCGCCGAACGACCGCTCCCGGCCCCCGCCCCCCTCGCCCGCGGCGTCGGCGGCCCGCCGCGCGCTGTGGAAGACGTCGGCGATGCGCATCGAGTTGGTCACCACGGTCAGCCCCGGCACGTCCACCAGGTGCTGCGCCAGCGCGTACGTCGTCGTGCCGCCGGACAGCGCGATCGCCGAGCCCGGCGCCGCGAGCGGAGCCGCCGCGCGGGCGATGTCCTCCTTCGCGCTCAGCTCCATCCCGGACTTCGCCTCGAACCCCGGCTCGTGCGTGCTCGCCTCGGCGATCGGCACGGCCCCGCCGTGCACCTTCTCCACCACACCGAGCCGCGCCAGCGCGTCCAGGTCCCGGCGCACCGTCATGTCCGACACCTTGAGCTTGCGCGTGAGTTCGTTGACCCTCGCGCCGCCGTGTCGCCTGACCTCATCGAGAATCAGGGCGCGCCGCTGCTCCGCGAGGAGGTTCTGACTCTCGCTCACCCCGCCCGTCCCTTCCGACCAGCCGCCGATGTCCGCGCACATCTTCGCACGCGGGTACGCGACCCCCGGACCGGGCACAATCGCCTCAGCGGGGGACCCCACGGCCTGTTGACGGCGAGGTGCCGCAACCGCCGCCACCCGGGCCGACGTCCCACCGAGCGCAGCCCTCCTGCACCAGACACCGGATCGGGGGACACGGTGGCGCCGACGAAGCAGCCCAAGGACGAGACCAACCAGGCCAACCCGCCCAGCCCACGCGAAACGACCCACCCCAGCACCGCGAGCCCACCCGGCGCCACCCCGCCGCTGGCGCCCGCAGCGCCACCCGAGCCCGTGGCACCACGTGAGCCCACCCCGCCACCCGGCGCGGAGGCGCCGCCCACCCCGCAGGCCGTACCCGCCCCGGACGCGCTGGCGCTCGAACTGCTGGTGCACGGCGTCGGCGGCGCCACTCCCACCAGGATGCTCGACGGCGACCCGCGCACCCGGCGCGTCGGCGGCGACGAGACCGCGGGCCTCTACCGCCGTACCGAGGACGTCGACGCGGAGGCGCGCCCGGCCGACTACCGCGACCGCCCGGTGCCCGAGGCGTACTGCTGGTCCGGCCTGACCTCGGGCGACGGCAGCCGCGCGCTGTGGCTGCTGCTCCTTCCGTTCATGGTCATCAACCTCGCCCACTGGTCCCGGCCGGCCGCCGACCGTCGCGAGGGCACCGTGCGGCTGTACGGCCTGCTGGTGCGGCTGATCGCCCTCACTCTGACCGTGCTGTTCGTCGCCGCCGTGTGCGAGGTGGCGCTCGACCTGACGGCCTGGCAGTGCGCGGGGTCGGCCGCCTGCGCCGACGGGCGTTCCTGGCTGGCGTTCGCCACGCCCAGCGGCGGCGGCTGGTGGAGCCAGCCCGGCCGCCGGATCGCCCTGGCCTCGGTGGCGCCGCTGGCCGTCATCGCCCTGCTGTGGCTGCTGTCCACCCGCACCTGGAGCGCGTACGAGTCCGCTCCGCCCGTCGAGCACCCGCTCAACGAGGACGACCCCTCCGTCGCCCACCGCCCGGCCCTGCACCTGCCCGGATTCTGGTACGGCCGCCGGCTGGTGGCCCGGCTGCGGGCCGTACACACCGCCGCCGGCTTCCTCACCGTCGCCGCCGCCCTGACCGTGGCCGCCACCCGCTACGACCACACCGTCGGCGACTCGGCGTTCCTGACGGTCAGCGGCTGGACGCTGCTGGCGCTGATCCAGGTCAACATGCTCGGCGTGCTCTACGTGGTGTGCCGCAGGGGCCGCAGCGAGTCCACGTTGGACCACGCGCTGGACCGCGTCACGGTGGGGGTCGTCCCCGGCGCCTCGCTCGCCCTGCTGGTTCTCTCGATCGTGCACGCCGGCTGGTCACGGCCGGGCTGGACATCGGGCGGACGGCTGCCGGGCCACCAGGTCTTCGGCGTCCTGGTCCTGACCCAGATCGCCCTCATCGGCGCGCTGGCCGTCGTGGCCGCCGTGCTCTACCGCTCCGCCGCCCGCGCCGGCCACACCGGCGGCCTCGACCCCCGGGACGGCCACGCGCCGGTCCCCGCCTCGCGGGTGCGCACACCGCTGGCCGGGCTCGCCGGCCCCGCCGTCGCGGTGCTCGCCTGCGCCATCGCCGGAGTGCTCACCGGCGGGGTGGCGCAGCGCTTCGCGGACTGGCTGGACGGCGGCGCCACCCCGGGCATGGGTGGCGGCCCGATCGCGGGGCCGCCGGTCGTCCTGTCCTGGCACGCCGCGGTGATCCCGCCGCTCCTGGTGATCCTGGTGCTGATGCTCGCGGTGTTCTCCTGGCGCGTCGGTCGGGTGCGCGGACGCCTGGTGCGCACGGTGCCCGACGGCTACCCCGACGAGCGGCCCGACACCGTGCGGACGAGGAGGATCGCCGGCACCATCGCCCGCGCCGGCGTCACCGACTCCGTGCCCTGGATCATCGGCCCCGTCGCCCTGTTGACGCTGTTCCTGGGCTGCCTCGCGGTGTTCGGCGCCTGGACCACCGGCGAGGTGCCCGGCAAGGCCGCCGACGGAGCGCCCGCGCTCGTCGACGGCGCCGCGCGGTGGGCCCAGGCGACGGGTTCCTGGCTGGTGGGGGTGGCCTTCGCGGTGCTCCTCGCCTCAGGCCGCCGGGCCTACCGGGACCAGGGGGCCCGGCGCACGGTGGGCATCCTGTGGGACGTCGGCACCTTCTGGCCGCGCGCGGCGCACCCGTTCGCGCCGCCCTGCTACGCCGAGCGCGCGGTGCCCGACCTGACCTGGCGCATGCAGTCCTGGACCGCCAGGACCGGTGGCCGCCTGGTGATCTCGGGCCACTCGCAGGGCAGTGTGCTGGCCGCGGCGGCCGTGTGGCAGCTCGACTGGCGCACCCGGGGCCGGGTCGCCCTGCTGACCTACGGCTCCCCGTTGGAGCGGCTGTACGGGCGCTGGTTCCCGGCGTACTTCGGCCCGGCCCAGCTGACCGCGCTCCACCGGGAGGTGCACTGCTGGCGCAACCTGTGGCGGTACACCGACCCCATCGGTGGGCCCATCGAGCCCCCGGCCCTGACCGAGGCCCCGCACGCGGACGGCCGGCCGCCCATCGACCGGGGCGCGCTCAGGGACCCGCTCGTCTACGGCCGCACCGCCGAACACCCGCTGCCCGCGCCGATCCTCGGCCACTCCGACTACCAGGCGGACCCGGCCTTCGCGCGGGAGCGGGCCGGACTGCTGGCCCGGCTGGGCGGGTCGGGGGTGCCCCGCCCCAGGGTGACGCCGCGCGACGGCGGCCCGAGGGCGGGCCGGGGTGAGGCCGTAGGGCCCGACGCGCCGTGACGGGCAGGCGCGCTCAGGGCAGTTCGGGCAGGTCCTGCGGGTAGAGCAGGGTGAGGTCGTCGGTGCTCGGGTCCGGGTGTTGCGCCACCCGACCCGCGTGCCGCTCGACCATCGCCTCGAACGTCTGGCGCGCGGTGCGACCGTTGCCGAACGCCGCGCCCTTGGGGAAGGCCGTGAAGTACTTGAGCAGCGACTCGCCCGTGCCCTCGCCCAGCCGGTACTCGTGCTCCTCGGTCTGCTGCTCCACGATCCGCAGCAACTCCTCCGGCCCGTAGTCGCCGAAGGTGATGGTCCGCGAGAAGCGCGAGGCCACCCCCGGGTTGACGGACAGGAAGCGGGCCATCTCCTCGGTGTAGCCGGCCACGATCACCACGACCGCCTCCCGGTGGTCCTCCATGAGCTTGACCAGCGTGTCGATGGCCTCGCGCCCGAAGTCGCGCCCCGAGTCCTCGGGCGAGAGGGCGTACGCCTCGTCGATGAACAGCACCCCGCCCCGGGCCCGCTCGAACGCCTCCTGGGTGCGGATCGCGGTGGAGCCGATGTGTTCGCCGACCAGGTCCACGCGGGAGACCTCCACCAGGTGCCCGCGCTCCAGCACGCCCAGCGAGGCCAGGATCTCCCCGTAGAGACGGGCGACGGTGGTCTTGCCCGTGCCGGGTGATCCGGTGAAGACCAGGTGGCGGCGGACGGAGGCGGCCTTGAGCCCCGCCTGCTGCCGGCGCCGACCCACCTCGATCATGTCGATCAGTGCCCGCACCTCGCGCTTGACGCTCTCCAGGCCGACCAGCGTGTCCAGTTCGCCCAGCACGTCGTCGGACGGCCGGGCCGGCGCGGGCTCGACGACGGGCGCGGGGGCCGCCGGGTCGGCGGCGCGCTGGCCGGGCAGGCCGCCCAGCAGCCCGACCGTCTGCACCGCGGGCTGTCCCGCGCCACCGGCGAGGCCCGCCCCGCCGGCGACGGTGGGTGGCGGCGGGGCGTGGGTGGCGCTCTCGTCGCTGGTGCACTCCTCGCTGAGCGGCCCCGGCTCGGCGAACTCGTAACCGCCCCGCGCGCAGCGCTCCGTACGGCACCGGGTCAGCGTGGAGCGGCAGCCGTCGATGATGTGGAAGCCGTAGCCGCCGCTGCCGGTGACCCGGCAGTTGTGGAAGGAGCCCCGGCCCTCGGCCGAGACGTAGAACCCGGCCTCGGTGGGGGAGGTCACGGTGCAGCGCTCGACGGTGGGGTCGGCGCCCTTGGTGACGATCACCCCGGTGGCCACGGAGTCGATGGTGCAGCCGGAGAGCGTGCCGCCGCTGCCGTGGTCGCGGAACCAGGCCCCGGTCGCGGCCTCCCGCACCCGGCAGTCGTCGAGCTGGGCGCTGGCGCCGTCGCTGACCGAGACGGCCGTGTTGCGCACCTGGGAGAGGTCGCTGTCCACGACGTCGACGCGCGAGCCGCGATCCAGCACGAACAGCGCGTCCGGCACGTCGTGCACCCGGCACGCGTCGAGCACCGCCGCCGCCCCGTCGCTCACCCACACCGCCGGGTAGTCGCCCGTGCTGTCGTGGATCTCGCACTGGTTGGCGTCCACCCGGGTGCCCGGGTCCCACACCGAGAGCCCGTTGCGCCCGAAACGCCGCACCGTGGAACGGGTGAGGGTGAGCACCGAACGCGAGCGCAGGTCTATCGCGTTCTCCGGTACGTCGTGCAGGTCGCAGTCGGCCAGCGTAAGCACCGCGTCGGTGTCCAGGTTGACCCCGTCGGCCGTGGTGCGGTGCACCTGGCAGTCCGTCAGCAGCGCGGTGGCGCGGGCGGAGACCTGCACGCCCGAGCCCTTGATCTCGTACACCTCGCAGCCCACGGCCTCCAGCGTGGTGCCCTCGCCGGTGACCGAGAGGCCGGCCCCGTTGGCGTGGTGGACGCGGCAGCGCTCCAGGCGCGGGTGGGCCCCGCCGCGCACCGAGACGCCGGACTGGCCGGCCGCGACCACCTCGCACTCCTCGAAGACCCCGGCCGCGCCGTCCAGGACGCTCATCCCGACACCCGCCGGGTTGTCCACGGTGCACCCGCGCACGGTGGGCCGGGCGCTGCCGCGCACCTCGATGCCCACGGCCGAGCGCGTGGCCACCCGCACGTCCGCCACATCCGGCGTCCCGTCCTCGATCAGCAGCGCCGGGGCCGCCGAGTCCTGGCCCTCGATGTGCAGGTCGCGGACGACGGCGGAGGCCCGCACGGTCAGCGCGACGCCCTCGCTCGGCGCGATCCGCACCGCGCCCCGCGCGCCCTCCGGGCCGCGCAGCGTGACCGCCCGGGTCAGGACCACGTTCTCCCGGTAGGTGCCCGGGGCCACGGTCAGCAGGTCGCCGTCCCCCGCGGCTTCGAGGGCCGCCGTGAGCGAGGCGTACTCTCCCGTGCGCCGCCGCCACCGCGACGTGCCGCTGTGCGTCACCTGGACCGAGCCCTGAGCCATGGTGTTGTCGTGCCCCCACCTCGTGCGTGCGTCGACCGGATACGGCCGTGTGGTGTACCGGGAGGAACACCGTAGCGTGCGCCGTGTGGGGGAGTTGACCAGTGCGCGTCCGGTGCCCGGCATGCCCCGATCCGGGGCGGCTCGCCCGTGGTGGCGGCCCGCTTCGGCGCGCCCTCGCCGTGCCACCGTGCGCCGCTCCCGACGCCGCCCGCGCACGTGCCGGACCGGGTCGGCCGATGGCCGCCGACCGGGTGCGGGGCGCCGGTCGGCGGGTGTCGCACGGGCGGGTGTCCGCGAGGTCGGGCGCGGGTCAGCGAACGCGCATCGCGAGCGTGACGACGGCGCCGACGGTCCCCGCGCTGACCGCGAGCCGGTCGGAGACGAGGCGACTCAGCCACAGACCGCGCCCGCTGTGCGCGCCGTCCAGCCCCGGCAGCACGTCCGGGATGACCTCCTCGCTGAAGCCGGGGCCGCTGTCGCTGATCCGGCACTCCAGCTCGTGGCCGACGCGGCGCAACACCAGGTGGCCCCGGCCGCCCGCGTGCTCGATCGCGTTGGTGGCGATCTCGTCCACGGCCAGGACGAAGTCACCGCGCCGGGCCTCGGGGAGCCCGGCCCACGCCGCGCGTTCCTCCACCAGCACCCGCAGCAGCGGCAGGTCGCGCGCGGTGAAGTGACGGTCCAGCAGGCGTCCGTCCGCCTCGCCGTGGGGGCGGCGGAAATCGGCTAGCACTGACGGCTCACCTCGATCAACGCGAGCTGGGGGAGGGCGTCGGAACCCAGGCGGCGCAGGGTGCGCGCCACGAGCGGGCTACAGGCGACCGAGACCCGTGGCCCGTCCAGGGCCGCCAGCGTCAGCAGGTCACTCGCGCATCCCAGCGAGAGGAAGTGCAGCCGCGACAGGTCGATCCGCAGCAGCGCCGCCCGGTCGGTGCGCGCCAGCGCGGCCCGTACGCCGCCGGCGAAGCGCGCCCGGCCGCTGATGTCGGCCTCGCCGATCACGAGCAGGGTGTCGTCGGCGGCGCTGATGCTGAGCACGCCGAGCCGGTCGAGCAGCTGACAGGGATGGGCCTTCGACATCCGGTCGAGCACGTCCGGTGCGAACCATCGGCGGTCGTAGGCGCAGATCTCGCTGTAGGGGCGGCCGGCGAACAGGTGGTCGGAGTGGCTCTCGCGGTGGACGACCACCGCGATGTCGGCGCCCAGGTCACGTACCCAGGCCATGTCGATGAAGGCACGGAAGCCGGTGTAGCCCTGGTGTAGCGCGCGCTCGGTCTCCTCGACCAGCCGGGTGTGCTGGCGGCGGACGGTGAACTCGCGGTCCGGGTCGAGCAGGGCGCGCATCGTGCTGAACTCCACCTGCCCACGGCTCAGGGCGGGGGCCATGGAGGGCCCGCGCGCGTGCACCGCGTGCCGCATCTCCCGCTCGTCCAGCCGGGGGTCGGCGTAGACCGTCACCTTCTCGCCCCGTACGACGCCGAGCCAGGCGAAGGTCGCCATGATCTGCGCACGGGACTCGCGGTCTCCGTAGCTCACGAAGGCATGGTCTCCAGGTCGCATGTGGTGCACGGGCATCAGTCGGCTGCCCTCCGCGTCCGAGGTAGGCATCTGTCCCTGGGCCCCCTGTCAGCGTCGGCAGCACGGCTGGCGTCGTCGCCCCCACGGGGCGTTCCCAGCGGGAGCCGACACTACGGCGTGCGTGACGATGCGCCTCGGTTTTGACCTGAATTGCCCATAATTGGTCACTACTCAAGGATCTTGACCGGGTCGCCTATCCGTACGGTTCCGGTGTGTTCGGGGACCAGGTTCTGGCCGAAGACCACCTTGTTGCCCAGCCGGTGGTGGCGGGCCAGGGTGCGCAGCGGCTCCTTGCCGCGCTCGGCCGTCCGCTGGTCGGTCGTGGTGATCACGCACCGGGTGCTCGGCTTGGCCACGCGGAAGGCCACGTCGCCGATCAACAGCCGGTGCCAACCGTCCTCGGCCCAGGGTTCGACGCCGTCCACGACGACGTTGGGCCGGAAGCGGTTCATCGGCAGCGGGCCCTCGTGCGCGTGGTCGCCCTGGGCGATCAGCGAGTTGAGGGCCGCGAGGGAGGCGGTCGTGGTGACCAGGAAGGGCATGCTGTCGGCGAGGCTGACGGTCTCGCCGGGGCGCGCGTAACGCGGGTTGATCGGACGGCGCCACGCGGGCTCGTCGAGATGGGCCAGGAACACCTGGCGGCCCAGCAGTTCACTGAACCACGCGCTGCCCTCCCCCTCGGTCCACACCAGGTCGACCGGGTCCGCGAACACGCGCACCGGGGCGATCCGGTGTGCCGCCGGGTCGGGTACCGGCACGGTCAGCGGCCCAAGGCCTTCGGCGCTCAGGGCGATGCCGCCGTCGGGCAGCGGTCGGGCGGTGCCCAGCGCCATGCGCGGCACGTGCCGCTGCGTCAGGAAGGTGCCGTCGGGCTCGACAAGCAGCCAGCGTCGATCGCCGGCCAGTCCCCACGGTTCGACGGCGGCCTCGCCGAGCGCGGACCCGCCCACGGACTTGACGGGATAGACGTGGATCGCGCTGAGCTGTGCTTCGGACATGCGCCCATCTTGCCAGCCCGGCCCGGACGGGTCGGTGCGTGGTGGCCACCGCGCGACTGTCGCACGTGACGTACGACACCCGGTACGCGGTGACCGACTCCCTCGTGCGGTCGCCGGAGATGCTTTCCCGCGTCGCCCGCGGTCCCCTCGCGAGCGAGGCCGACCGCGGCGGCGGCGCGGTCGGCTGGGCGCGGATGGGCCGTCCCCGGTGGGTGGTGCCTAGTAGCCCTGGCCGGGGTGCGGGCGGCCGTACTGCTCCGGGTAGGGCGCCGGGTTGGGGCGCGGGGCCGCGGGGCGGGCCGCGATCGGGCGCATCGCCTCGTACCCGTTGGGGGCCGCCGGGCGCGGCTGCTGGGCCTGCTGCGGACCCGGGTAGCCGCGCGGGCCGGCCGCCTGCGGCGGGATGTAGGGCGCCGGCGCCTGCTGGAGAGCGGGCTGCGCGGGGGCCTGCTGGCCGTAGGGCGGCGGGGTGTGCTGCGAGGGACCGGCCGGCAGCGCGGGCAGCGCCGTGGGCAGGGCCGGGGGGAAGTGGCCGCCCGCGTCGTACGGCGAGGGGACGCGGATGGGAGCGATCTGTGGAGTGCCCCGCTCGGCGACAAGGCTGTCGTAGATCGGGGTGTCGGTAAAGTTCGGCGCGGAGTAGTAGCCGCCGCCGTAGCCGCTGCGGGGGAGGGTCATAGCCCTTAAGTTAAGCCCACCATGTGCTGGTTGGGGAGCCCGACAAGAGGGTTGTTTCACGGGTTCCGAGCGGACGTGGCTCCTAATCCGAGTGAATTCGGGAAAATCGGTCGCCGGGGTACGTTGAGATCCTGTAAAGAGCGCGTTCTGGACGGGTTGCCGGTTGTTGTCCTGGGGCCCGGCGAGTGAAAGGAAAGTGGGGGAACATGACGATGCGCAAGGGCATGAACGTGCCTGTCCCGGCCTCGGCGGTACGGATCGAACTGGGCTGGCGAGGCGGAGCGGGCGTTCCTGACGTGGACGCGTCGGCCCTGCTGCTGGCCGGTGGAAAGGTCCGCTCGGACGCGGACTTCGTCTTCTACAACCAGGCCCAGCACAGCTCCGGCGCCGTGCGCCACGAGGGCAAGCGCACCGGAGCCGAGGTCACCGACAGCCTGTCGGTGAACCTGGAGCGGGTCGAGCCGGCCATCGAGACCATCGTGCTGGCCGCCTCGGCCGACGGCGGCACCTTCGGTCAGGTCCCCGGGCTGCACATCCGGCTGCTCGACGCGGCGGGCGGGGCCGAACTGGCCCGGTTCGAGAGCGACGACGCCTCCGTGGAGACCGCGTTCGTCCTCGGCGAGCTCTACCGACGCCAGGGCGCCTGGAAGTTCCGCGCCGTGGGCCAGGGGTACGACAGCGGGCTCGGTGGCCTGGCCACCGACTTCGGTATCACCGTCGACGAGCCGCAGCCCGGCCCGGCCGACGCCGCCGCCGCGCCCGCCGCGCCCGTGGCGGCCCCGGTGACCGCGCCGCCCCCGCCGCCCGCCGCCCCCGCGGAGCCGAGCGCCAAGGTGCGGGCACTGGATCGTCTGGTGGGTACCTGGCAGGTGAGCGGCGGCGTCGAAGGCACGGTCAGATACGAGTGGGCCTCCGGGAAGTTCTTCCTCCTCCAGCACGTGGAGCTCCGTCAGGACGGCATGGACATCCGCGGCCTGGAGGTCATCGGCCACCTCTTCAACCCGTTCGCGGGACACGAGGCACCCAG